>NZ_QTKX01000003.1:0-356616 GCF_018424685.1 Mesobacillus boroniphilus | reverse complement strand
TTCTTTGTAATCGAATTGCTTTTGGAGTTCTGTAACAGAAGCGAAAAACAGCTCCCCCTTCAGCTTATATGTCCGGCGTTTATTCACGACTGAGCTCTCGACATCCACTTGTGAAATCTTCGAGACAAAGAATATCGCGCTCAACAGGATACCTGTGAATACTCCAATGGCAAGATTATGAGTAAAAATTACCGTCAATACCGTAATAACCATCACAATTGCATCTGTTCTCGGCAGCAGATGCAGTGTCCTGATCGACGACCAGTCAAAAGTGCTAATCGAAACCATAATCATCACCCCAGCAAGCGTGGCCATTGGGATTTGGACGACAATATCACCTAACAAGACGATCAACAGCATCAAGAAAACACCAGCTACGAGGGCTGACAACCTTTTCCTGCCGCCAGATTTAACATTGATGACCGATTGGCCAATCATCGCACATCCTGCCATCCCGCCGAAAAAGCCGGTTACGATATTGGCGATACCCTGCCCCTTGCTTTCCGTGTTCTTATCGCTTTCTGAGTCCGTCATATCATCGACAATCGTGGCAGTCAGCAGCGACTCCAATAAACCGACTACCGCAAGGGCTAATGAATATGGAAGCACAATCAACAGCGTTTCAAGTGTTATAGGAATATCGGGAAGCAAAAATACAGGCAGCGTCCTCGTCAATGTGCCCATATCCCCTACTGTCCTGACATCGATGCCCATCAAAATCACAATAAAGGTCACAACAACAATCGCAACTAACGTCGATGGCACAGCTTTTGTTATGTAAGGAAGCAAATAAATGATCAACAGTGTTAAACCTGCCAATGCGTACACATGCCAGGTCGCGTTTTCGAAATTTTCGAGCTGTGACATAAAAATCAGGATGGCCAGTGCATTGACAAAGCCGACCATGACAGACCGCGGAATGAATTTCATATATCTAGAAAGCCTGAAAACGCCGAATAGTATTTGAATAATTCCCGTTAAAATTGTTGCCGCCAATAAATACTGGATTCCATGCTCCGCGACCAAATCGATAAACAATAAGGCCATTGCTCCCGTGGCGGCCGAAATCATTCCTGGCCTGCCGCCTACAAAAGCAATCACAACCGCTATGGTGAAAGAAGCATACAATCCCACCATCGGGTCAACACCTGCGATGATTGAGAAGGCGATCGCCTCCGGAATCAGGGCAATGGTAACAACAAGTCCAGAAAGAATATCTCCTTTAATATTTCCAAACCAAGACTCGAGATAACTTTGATTTTCCAAGACTGCTCCTCCTTCCTGACCTTATTGTGTGTAATATAAGCAAATAAAAAACGCCCCTTAAAGGAGCGTTCTCGAATTAGACTTCCATAATAATCGGCAAAATCATCGGCCTTCTGCCTGTCTGGCTGTACAGGAATGGGTTGACGACGTCGATGACTGCCTTCTTGATGCTCGACCAGTCCTTCGTGCCGCCTGCCAGTTCTGTTACAATTTTATCCTTGATCAATTCTTCAACATTTTTCATAAGATCGCCTGATTCCCTGACGTAAACGAATCCTCTTGTCACGACCGTCGGCTTGTTGACAAGCTGCTTTTTTTCGCGATCGATCATCATTGTGACGATTACAAGTCCATCCTGTGACAGCACTCTTCTGTCTTTTAAAACAATATGTCCAATATCGCCGATTCCGCTGCCGTCGACATATACCGGCTGCGCTGGTACTTTCCCCGCAACCTGGCCGCCATCAGCAGAAAGCTCCAGGACATCTCCATTATCTAAAATAAAGCAGGTTTCACGCGGGATTCCGCATTGCTCCGCCAACTTTACGTGCTGGTCAAGCATACGGTATTCACCGTGAATCGGAATGAAGAACTTCGGATTCAGCAGCTTGATCATCAGTTTCTGTTCTTCCTGCTTACCATGCCCGGAAGTATGGACCTCGCTGATTTTATGATGGATAATTTCTGCGCCAATACGGTGCAGCTTATCAATCACGCGATTTACACTGATCGTGTTGCCCGGGATCGGCGAGGAAGAAAATACAATCGTATCTCCGGGAATGACAGAGATTTGCCTGTGCGTGCCATTTGCAATTCTCGCAAGTGCCGCCATCGGTTCTCCCTGGCTTCCTGTACAGATGATTGTCAGCTTATCGCTAGGAATCTTCCCGATCTCATTGACGTTGACGAATGCATCATCCGGTGCGGTGATGTAGCCTAATCTGCGCCCGATTTCAAAGGTCTTCTCCATGCTGCGGCCAACAATGGCCATTTTGCGGTCGTGCCTTACTGATGACCGCACAACTTGCTGGACTCGGTCAATATTGGATGCAAACGTCGCAAAAATTACGCGGCCGTCCACGGTCTGGAAAATATCTTCGATTGCTTCGCCTACACGTTTTTCTGATACTGAGAAGCCTGGCTGTTCACTGTTCGTGCTGTCTGATAACAGGCATAGCACACCCTCATTGCTTATTTCGGCGATTTTCTGGAAATCAGTGCCCGCGCCCACCGGTGTGAGGTCAAATTTGAAGTCACCTGTGTGGACAATATTCCCTTCCGGAGTCGTCACGACAACACCGAAAGAATCCGCAATACTGTGCGTCGTCCGGAAAAAGCGCACCTTGATATTCTGGAACTCGACAACCGTATCATTGTTGATTTGGTGGAATTTAACGCCTTTGATTTTGTGCTCCTGCAGCTTGGACTTAATTAGCTCAACGGCAAAATCACCGCCGTAAATCGGTGCTTTTACATCCTGAAGCAAAAATGGCAGCCCGCCAATGTGATCTTCGTGGCCATGTGTCACGAAAATCCCGACAAGCTTGTCCTGGTTTTGTTTTAAATAAGAATAATCCGCGAGCACATAGTCAATCCCAAACAACTCGTTATCCGGAAACTTGATTCCGCAATCCACCAGTACCATTTCATTTTTGTATTCGATTACATACGTATTTTTTCCGATCTCACCAAGACCGCCCAAAGCGAAAATCTTAAGATCCTTTTTCAATTTCGTTTCCATAGTTCAGCTCCTGTTTCTTTGTGCAAATGTATTTATTAATTCCCATGGGAATCATAGTTTAAATAGAATAGTGAAGAAATTGGTTGGAGAAAATAGGGGGTTGAAGTTCTTAAAATATACCATAAATTAAGACATTCAACAAATAATGCTATCCTATTGATGAATTAGACGAACAAATGAGTGGAAAAGTTGCTGGGATGGAGAGTTGTTTTTTTGCAGGAGTAGTAGTTTTCATTTAATTGGTTATGCAAACAGCTGCTTTTACCATATTTCTGATTTTGTACTATTTTCGGGCAATGCAGACGCTCTGCTTTTACCGTTTTCTCCCTTCTGCTTCATTTTCAGGCAATGCAGACGTCCTACATCACCTGGCCACTCTCTCAGAACAAAAAACACCTCATCAAATCCAGGAAGTTGATTTGATGGAGGTGCCGTTTTCACAATATGTCCTTGAACGTTTTGGCTTGCGAGTCTAATTCGCGGGCCGCGCTTCCTATTTCCTTGAAGGCTGCGACTGCCTGTTCATTGAGTGCCTGGTTATTAGTTATGCCATTTTGGGAGCGCTGGGTGGCCTCGCTGATTTTATTGATTTCACCTGCGATACCCTCGACATGTGAGTTGACTTCCTGGATGGATTCCTGCACTCGTGTTGCGAGTTTTCTTACTTCACCGGCAACGACATTAAAGCCTCTCCCATGCTCACCCGCTCTTGCTGCTTCGATGGCTGCGTTCAGTGCAAGCAGGTTCGTTTGCGCGGCAATTTCCCGGATGGTCTTCACGATGCTGCCGATTGATTTCACCTGTGTTTTCAGGGATTCAAGGATCTCGAGACTCCCTTTTGATTCGTCCGCTAACTTGCTGGCAGCAAAGGCTGCTTCTTCGCTTCTCATAATGCCCATTTCCGCTCGGCCGCTCAGCTCTTCGGACATCTTCTGGAGCTGCTCGGCTACTCCTGATATATTCACCTCTCGCGTGGAAATATCCGTTGCCACCTTCACCACTCCAGCGACTTTACCTGTTGAATCAAAGACCGGAGTATAAGTCGCCTCAAGCCAGAGCAGTTCACCTCTTTTAGTGACGCGCTGAATTTTTTCTTGAAAGCTTTTGCCGGCACGCAGGTTCCTCCATAATTCCATGTATTCCCTGCTCTCTGCAAATTCAGATGTGCAAAATTGTTTATGCATTAAGCCGGGCATTTCTTCGACTCGGTATCCCATCGTCCTGGAGAAGTTCTCATTCGCCCAAAGCACTTTTCCATTGGGGTCGAACTCAATCATTGCCAGTGATCTTTCAATTGCGGCCAATACCGCATCTTCCTGAAACACCTGTGTACTCTTCATTTTCATACTAGTAATCATGTCTTCAACCTCTTTGCCTTTCAAAATAATTAACACTGTTACTATAGTACTAGGGGGTACTTACTTTTCACAAATTTCAGTATGCTTGTTTGGAAGCTGCAATTTTACCTCCTCCCCCAACTGCTAAAAGTGGTTATGGACTTATTAGAAGTGGAATAGTATGAACAAAACGCCTTAACGAAAGAGAGGGATAGAATGGGACGTTTTATTGTTAATCTGCTTGCTACAATTCTAGTCGTATTGGTCAATGCGCTGGCAAATATCCTTCCGATTAACGGGCAGACAACCGGCGAAATCTCTGATAAGCTGAATGTGCTTTTCACCCCCGCTGGCTATGTTTTTGGAATATGGGGACTGATCTATTTTTTATTGTTTATTTGGACAATCAGGCAGTTCCCTTCTTCAAGAAGAAACTTGCCGGTTTACAAAAAAGCCACTCCGTTTTATTTGCTGAGCTCCGCCCTTAACATTGCCTGGATTCTTTTATGGCATTATGAGTTTTTCCTGTTAACGGTGTGTGTAATGATCGGCTTGCTGCTTACTCTCATCAAGCTTTATCATGTCATCAAAAATGAAAACACTTCATTTTGGGATTTGTTCCCGTTTTCAGTCTACCTCGGTTGGATCAGCGTTGCGACAATTGCCAATATCAGCTATTACTTGAAGCATATTGGCTGGAATGGATTCGGGTTTTCGGATGTTGCCTGGGCGATCATCATGCTAGTGATTGCGACACTCCTAGCTCTTTATTTCACCTTTAAAAATAAGGATCGTATCTATCCTCTCGTATTCATCTGGGCCATAATTGGAATCGGTTTAAAAAACGCTGCCTCCCTCCCGTCTGTAAGTACTACATCGTATGTCTTATCAGCCATCATTCTGATTGGGATTTTTTTCAGCCTAAATAGAAAGCATTAATCAGCCTATGTTAAGATAATGGATAATCTGTTTTAAGGAAGGGATCCTCTTGGACCAAAAAATCTTGCCCGCCTCTTCGAACATGAAGGAATTTGAACATTTTCTTCAAAGTCCTTTTGAGATTGGCGTCATGCTGGAAGTGCATATCGCCCAATTGAAAAATATCCATTCAATGGCGAAACGGTACGGCAAAAAAATGATTTATCATGTAGATATGATTCAGGGTTTGAAGAGTGATGATTTTTCGACGGAATATATTTGTCAGGAGTATAAGCCTTACGGGCTGATTTCAACCAAGTCCAGTGTCATTTTAAAGGCGAAGCAAAAAGGGGTAATCGCAGTACAGAGGGTCTTCCTGATTGATTCCCACGCTCTCGAAAAAAGCTACAAACTCATCGAAAAAACTCGTCCTGACTATATTGAAGTTTTACCAGGAGCCATGCCTTGGATGATCAGGGAGGTCACGGAACGGGTTAATATCCCAATTTTTGCAGGAGGCCTTATCCGGACACCTGAGGAAGTGAAAAACGCTTTGGATGCCGGCGCCACTGCCATTACTACATCCAAAAGCAATTTATGGAAAATTCAAGAATCCGACATATGAAAATTTCAGATGTCTGTGATATAATGATTATAAGTTAATAAATCGGGTAGGAGAACTGGAGAGACCACGATAACATTTCGGCTTTAGGGCGATAATGTTGTTTGTGGTCTCTCTTTTTTTCATATTAAGGAGGCGTATCCTATGAGATTCTCAAATCTCGATCGTAAACATATAGTCGCGAAACTGAAAAAAGAGGCATTCGATGTCCTTGTCATTGGCGGCGGCATTACCGGCGCTGGGATCGCGCTTGATGCTGCTACAAGAGGAATGAATATTGCCCTATTGGAAATGCAGGATTTTGCGGCAGGCACCTCAAGCCGTTCAACAAAACTTGTGCACGGCGGCCTGCGTTATCTTAAGCAATTCGAAGTAAAAATGGTCGCTGAAGTCGGCAAGGAACGGGCCATTGTCTATGAAAACGGCCCGCACGTCACGACACCTGAATGGATGCTTCTTCCATTCCATAAAGGCGGAACTTTCGGCAGCTTCAGCACGTCAATCGGCCTAAGGGTGTATGACTTTTTAGCAGGCGTAAAAAAAGCCGAGCGCAGAAAAATGTTTAACGCAACTGAAACACTGGCAAAAGAGCCACTTGTAAAAAAAGATGGATTGAAGGGTGGCGGTTATTATGTTGAATATCGTACCGATGATGCCCGCCTTACCATCGAAGTCTTGAAGCAGGCTGTTGAAAAAGGTGCAACGGCATTGAACTATTCCAAAGTTAAAAACTTGAAATATAATAACGGGATTGTCTCAGGAGTACTGGTCGAGGACCTTTTAACAGGCGAGGAATATGAAGTACATGCCAAAAAAGCCGTCAATGCAACCGGTCCTTGGGTTGACAGCATCCGGGAGATGGATGATTCGAAAATAGGGAAAACCCTGAAGCTTTCGAAGGGTGTCCATATCGTCATTGACCAATCACGCTTCCCGCTCAAGCAAGCGATTTATTTCGATACGCCCGATGGCCGGATGGTATTCGCGATTCCGCGCGACGGCAAAACATATGTTGGAACAACAGATACATTCTACAATGAAGACCCCATAAACCCAGGTATGACGGAAGAAGACAGAAGCTATCTCCTTAAAGCTATTCAATATATGTTCCCGGACGTCATTGTCACGGAACAAGATGTAGAATCGAGCTGGGCAGGTATTAGGCCGCTGATTCATGAGGAAGGCAAAGCCCCTTCTGAAATCTCAAGGAAAGACGAGATCTGGGAATCTGATTCACACCTGATCACGATCGCCGGCGGCAAGTTGACTGGCTATCGTAAAATGGCAGAAACGATTGTTGACCTGCTTGCTGAAAAATTAGCCAAAGAAGAAGGACTCAGCTTCCCTGCCTGCCAGACGAAGAATTTGCCGATTTCCGGCGGAGATGTCGGAGGTTCAGCAAACTTTGATCAATACGTCGAGAAACAGCTGGAAGAAGGCATAAAGGCTGGCTTCTCAAAAAAAGAAGCACGCCGCCTGGCCTACCAGTATGGATCCAACACTCCAATCGTATTCGAGCTTGCTTCCACTCATAAGGAGGAGGCAGACAAATATGGTTTGCCCTTGGAGTTATTTGCAAAGCTGGTTTATGGGATCCAGTTCGAAGCGGCAACAACTCCTATCGACTTTTTCAACAGACGCACAGGAGCTATCTTGTTCGACATCCACTTGGTCCATAACTTTAAGGAAAATGTCATCAATTTCATGCGGGAGCAATTCGGTTGGAATGACCAGCAAACGGAAGTCTTCACTTTAGAGCTTGAAGGAGCATTAACAGAAGCGGTCATTCCTGAAAAATAACTCCCAAAACCTGATCATTGAGTGATCAGGTTTTTTTGTTACCAGTTTCGTTATTTCTCCTGAGGGAAAGTAGGAAACAGGAGTGATGATATGAAGCAAGATACCAAAACTAGCAAGAGAATGCGGCTTGCATTCTTATTAAATGCTGGTTTTACCGTCATAGAAATAATCGGAGGCATTCTTACCGGAAGTATTGCGATTGTTGCGGATGCGATACATGATTTAGGGGATTCTTTGTCACTCGGTGCTTCGTGGTTGTTAGAAAAGAAATCAAATAAAGAAGCGACAGAGAAATTCCCTTTCGGCTACAAACGCTTTTCCCTGCTTGGGGCTTTATTGAGTGGCACGGTTCTGATTACCGGGTCAATATATATTTTCTATGAAGCAGGAAAAAGACTGTTCAATCCTGTTTCTCCTCATTCAGAGGGAATGATGTGGCTGGCGATCCTGGGCGTCCTCGTGAATGGATTTGCCGCGTTAAAGTTAAGGCATGGAGAGGGCCTGAATTCCAAGATGCTAAGCTGGCATTTATTAGAGGATGTCCTCGGCTGGGTTGCTGTTTTAGTCGTCAGCATTATTTTACAATTCAAGGACATTCCAATTCTGGACCCTCTTTTATCTATCGGAATTACTATCTACATTTTGTTCCATGTCATTAAAAATTTGAAGAAAACCTTATTGGTCCTGCTGGAATCTACCCCTGAGGATGTAGACATGGATACGTTAAAAAACAAAATCCTCAAGCAGCCCGGTGTTATTGAAATTCAAAAAATGCATCTATGGACACTGGATGGAAAAGAAAATACTTCGATGATTCAGCTTTTGGTTGTGAATATGACGAATGAGGAATCAAATCGATTACGAGCAGAAGTCCGCGAAATTTTAAAAAAGGAAAAAGTTACGGTATCAACATTGGAAGTGAACTACTTACCAGAATAGCTTGATTGCCCCGGATTATCACAAGATAGGTTTTAACGAATAAGATATAGGCATCAGTTATGGGAGTGGAGGGGCAAAAATGGTTAAATTTCTACCTTTCAGCGGGACGGTAACGATGATTAATGATTTTTCCGTCTCGCCAAACAGTGAAAGCGAAGGCTGCTATAAGGTGATGTCTTTGGTTGATGGATCAGGAAGACAAGTGAATTTTATCGTGGAGCCGAAGACTTACTTTTTGGATCACGCAATGGTGGCAGTTGGCGATCGGGTAACAGGCTATTATGATGCAGACGCTCCTGTCCCGATGATTTACCCGCCGCAATACCGAGCCCTTGTCATGGTAAAAGAAACACCTTCTCAAAATGCAAAAGTGGACTTTTTCAACAGCCAACTGGTCAGCAGTGACGGAATGCTGAAGCTAAACCTTTCACCAGGGACACAGATTTTACTGGAAAATGGGCAGAGGTTTACAAAGAGTCCTGCGAACCGAAATCTGATCGTTGTTTATGGTCCTTCTACTTTCAGCATCCCGGCTCAAACGACGCCTTATAGAATCATTGTATTGTGTTGAAAAAAGAGGCAGCCTCTGCTGCCTCTTTCAAGTGTTATCAAAGTTTGGACCTTTTTAATCAAACGTTTGATTAATATTCAAGGCTATTGTATTAACAATGTGAAGCAAACTGCCCTGCCCATTATAACAAATGTGTTCGAGCAGATTCTTGCTTAGCTTGCAGGGAGGTTCTTTACATCATATTTTTGTAATTCTGTCGGCTGCTCTATTCGGTACATTTTCAGTACTCCGTTTTTCTTGGCTGTTTTGCATGTCTTAAGAAGGAACATAAGCGTAGTCCTTGTTTCTTTATCTTTTATCCTTGCGTTCTTTGTGATTTTTTTCATGTCTTCTAAAATACTTTGGACAAAGGAGATTTTAGCAAGAGTCAATTCATATTGCAGGCGTGCGATCCGAATATCCCGGGAAGCAGGGTCTTCATTGAATCCCAAATCACTGATTTCAGCCAATCTTATGTTTTCTTTAATTTGATCAACAGCAAAATATCTTAAGATCACAATTGCGCTCAATTTATCCTCGTCGACCGTCTTTACAATTTTATGTAGTTCATCTGAAACATCTATTACTTGTTTGGCGATCAAAGTTATGTTTTTGCTTTTTTTGCATTGTTTATTTAATCTTCTGAAATTTCTACTTCCAAGTTCCTTTTTCTTTAATTCTATATTGATTTTAATAGTTGCTAATCTGATATACATTGAACCATAGATTGTTTTGTAAGCCTCATTTGCAGCAAGGACACGGTCACGGTCGGCCGTTAATTTGTATGTAATGAACGCTCCAATCAATACACCCAACAATGGCGAGTATACATTCAATGACAATAATTGTGCCATTACTACTTTGCTAACAGCTATTAAGTTTTCCATAATCACCCTCCTGAAGTTTTTACTCCACTACGTAGAAGTTACGTTAAAAAGGCACCTATTAAGGGGGTTTTTCGACAATATTTGCACACAAGACAAAAAAGGAAAGACATTTACCTGCCTTTCCTCGCACCACTCAATCTAGCAAACTCTCAAATAATAGATTCATTATTCTTCTATCTTAAAACAAGGAATTCTTCTTTATATCCAGCCAGTACTCTGATTGCTCTAACTCCCCTGCCAGCTGCAGCAATAAATCCTCTCGTCCTCTCGCAGCCATGACCTGAACACCTACCGGCAGACCATCTTTGGTTTGGTGCAGTGGCAGCGACATAGCCGGCTGGCCAGTCAGGTTGGCAAGCTGAGTGAATGGTGTTCTCGCCAGATTTTTTTGAGCGATTTGTTCCACGATTCCCGCCTTCTTTAACATTCCTCCAAGCCCTAGTTTACCTACAGTGCCAATAAGGAATTTCTCAGACGAACTCGGTTCCAGTTCTCCGATCTTCGCTGGTGGATAGGCCGTAGTGGGTGTGATATAAAAATCATAGGTTTCATGGAATGTTTCCATCTGTAGCGCCGCCCTGTCCCATTCTCTTAGACTCAAAACAAACTCTTCTGCGGAGGTCGCTTTGCCGAGCAAGCCGAGCAGCCACGTTGTGGGTTCAACATCCGAAGCAGTCGCTCTCCGGCCAAGTACGTCCTCCAGCGATGCTAAAAGGGCTGCCGTTTCCCCGAAGTACATCGTCAAATAACTCTTCGCGATTTTATGCCCATCAACTGGAGCGTCTATCTCATCCACCTGGTGTCCCAGCGACTCAAGTAGTCTTGCTGTTTTCAGGACACCTTCTCTGAATTCAGGGTCAACATCTGTCCCAATCGGCGATTTTATCGAATAAGCAATCTTAATCTTTTTTTCAAGCGGAGTGCCAGCCACTTGCAGATAGCTCCCTTCAAAAGGCGTTGCAGAAAATGCACCTCCTTTTTCATGTCCATGCAGTGCATCCAGCATAGCCGCACTGTCCCTAACCGTCCGCGTTAATACGTGTTCAGCCGATGCCCCTTGCCATGCCCGGCCATAATTTGGACCGACTGGTGTACGGCCTCTGGTTGGCTTTAAGCCAAATAGTCCACAATAGGCAGCCGGAATCCGAATCGACCCACCACCATCATTAGCGCCCGCAATCGGGACGATTCCCGAAGCAACAGCGGCAGCCGAACCACCGCTGGATCCGCCAGGAGTGTGGTTAAGGTTCCAGGGATTGCGAGTCGGTCCATAATGGGCAGGTTCCGTCACAGCGACTAAGGCGAATTCAGGCACATTCGTCTGCCCAAGGAAAACCACTCCAGCTTGGCGCAGACGTCTAGCATACTCTGAATCTGCTTTCGCCCGGTAGTTTAAAAAAGCCTTCGATCCCGCTGTAATGCGCTCACCTTCGATTTCCTGCGAGATATCCTTGAGAAGCACCGGCACTCCCGCAAATGGGCCTGTCAGCTTCTTCCCTGCTGTTTTACGGGCCTGTTCATACATCTTGTTTATGACCGCATTCAGTTTCGGATTCAACAAATCTAATAGTCGGATTGCTTCCTCAACAAGTTCAAGAGGCTGAACCTCTTTCTTTTTTACTAACTCCGCTAAACCAAGCCCATCATAGTCTTTATAATTGAAACCCTTCATCGCCCTCACCACCGTCTACTTTTATATCTACTTTCTATAAAAATATAAAAATTCCTCTTTGGATATGCTTGCTTTTATTGGTGACCTCTTTTCTCTATTTCGGCAACTTTAGGGCGCCAATCCGGCTTATTGGTGACCTCTTTTTCCCATTTCAGCAATTTCCGGGCACCAATAGAAATACTTGCTCCCTTTAGTCGCAATAAGAAGAGCCTACTCCGGAAGGAATAGGCTCTTCGAAATATTATCAAGGCTCTTTATAATTCTGCTAGTATTTTCACTTTCAAATTTCCCCTATGTTTGTCAAACTCAAATTGGGAATTATTCAGGATAATTGGAGTAATAGGCAGGTGGGCAAGAATACTCTGCTCGAGTTCCTGCCTTGCCTTAAGAACGTCTATTGTCCCATCCAGCCCAACCAGACCGTGCTTGAGCCCATATCCCTGAGATGTGTAATAATGGACGAACCCATTAAACCAGTCATCCGGCCTTTCGGCCACTGCCTTCCGAAACGATTTATCAATGTCATCCTGATTCACATAAACAAGCACAGGATTTAGAGTTTTTACGGCTTTAGCCAGCTTTTTCACATAATCAATGGTCACTTCATCTGAAGCTCCATATTTAATCATGCCGACGGTCAAGGGATTTTGTATAAAACAACATTCGAAAACATAGACCTTTTCTTCAGCTTCAGCTTGTTGTGCGAACTCTTCCCATCTTTCTGTTATGACTGCAATATTCTGCTCCAGCGGAAGTTCATAAACATCTTTTTTAGAAATTGCAGTAAACAACTCGTCTGGAAAACCATTACCTAATTCATTTTTGATTTTCATATATGGCAGCAGATGGCGACCTCTCTTTACACTTACCCAATCCTGAAAAACCTTGCCGAGACTGCCGCTTTCTTCAAGAAGTTCTTTAAATTCTTTTTCTGTAAAATAGGCTACCCCTTCATAATCCGCTGGATGGTCGAGGTTCCCTTCCAGATACAGTTTTGCCTCCACATTATTTCCTGTGAGGATTTCATGTATCAATTTCGCAGTTGTCGACTTCCCCGATCCAGGGAGACCCTCAACTAAAATCAATTTCGTCTTCATTCCATACACTCCTATTAATCAGTTCCCACGATAATTCGCCGCCATTAAGTATATTTCCTTTTCAGGCATAAAAAAAGAGCTAGTCCAAGGGTGGGCTAAGCTCTCTGCAAGTTATAAATTTAATCTTCCTTCTCTTCAAGATCCTTTATCAGCATCTTCATTTCAGCGATCTCTTCACGTTGTGCTTTAATGATTTCATCGGCCAGCTTTCGAACTCGAGGATCTTCAATATTAGCGCGTTCACTTGTAAGAATCGCAATGGAGTGGTGTGGAATCATGGCTTTCATCCAGGACTCATCACCGACGGTTGCCTGACTGCGGACGAGGAACAGTGAAGCTGCAATCAAAAAGAAGCTGCCAGCGTAGATGCCCCTGTTCACTTTCTTATTCGTATACATCTTCCCCATGAAGGCCAGCATGACAATCGCCATAATGCCACCCATAATCAGCGCCATGTAAAATCTTGTTTCACTGAAAAATATATGATCAATACTATATGCATTAAAATACATCAGAATAAACATTAAAATCGTCGATGTCAGCACCATCAGTCCGAATCTACCATATTTATTTTTCATTATTTCTTCCTCCTATGTACCAGATTAAATACAAATTATTCTTTAGGTTTCCTGCCAGGCGAATAAATATTCGTCTCAATTGGTTGTTTTGCAAATTAAGTAACGGAGGTAAAGAACGCCTTTGTGATAGCATGGAATATTTTTACTAAATTACCTGATTATTAATGTTATTCTTATTAATTCAATAATTTTTAATAAACTTTCTTTTTAATGAAAAACGAGCAAAAAACCTTATATATCAACATTTTACAAGATTTATTCCCAATATTTTTTTTGACAATTCCCACCTCGAAAAGTATTCTAAAATAGAAAACAGGGAGGGGTAATCATGTCAAATCTTAATAGGCAGAAAATTGTGGATAGTGTACCTCAAACAGGATTCTTCGGACATCCAAAAGGACTATTCACACTTTTCTTCACTGAGTTTTGGGAGCGCTTTTCTTATTATGGAATGAGAGCGATCCTAGTATTCTACATGTATTACGAAGTTTCAAAAGGCGGTCTGGGACTTGATGAAACACTAGCACTTTCTATCATGTCCATTTACGGCTCACTTGTTTACATGTCTGGTATCATTGGCGGCTGGCTGGCTGACCGAATTTTCGGTACATCTAAAGCCGTGTTCTACGGCGGAATCTTGATCATGTTAGGTCACATTGCTCTTGCGATTCCTGGCAGCGTATCAATGTTCTTCGTTTCTATGATCCTCATCGTCATCGGTACTGGTCTATTAAAACCCAATGTTTCTACAGTTGTTGGCGAAATGTACAGTGAAAGAGACACTCGTCGTGACGCTGGTTTCACAATTTTCTACATGGGGATCAACGCAGGTGCATTCCTTGCGCCACTAATCGTTGGATCAGTATCTGAGGCTTATAACTTCCATTACGGATTCGCAATTGCTGCGATCGGTATGTTCTTGGGACTAGTTGTATTCGTTTTTACAAAGAAAAAGAATCTTGGACTTGCTGGTACAGCTGTACCAAACCCGCTTTCACCATCTGAAAAGAAGAAAACGTTCACTTGGGTCGCAGTAGCGGTTGTCGCAATCGGTATTTTAAGTGCTATTTTAATTCCTGCTGGACTTTTAACATTCGAAAGCTTTATCAACTTAGTAACAATCCTTGGTATCTTAATTCCGACTGCATACTTCATCATCATGTACCGCAGCCCTAAAACAACGGAAGTGGAACGTTCACGCGTTCTTGCATACATCCCGTTATTCCTGGCAGCGGTTATGTTCTGGGCAATCCAGGAGCAAGGTTCAACCATCCTTGCTAACTATGCGGACAAGCGTACACAGCTTGAATTTGCTGGAATGACCATTTCACCAGCATGGTTCCAATCTTTGAACCCACTATTCATTATTATATTTGCACCAATTTTTGCAGGATTCTGGGTGAAACTAGGTGACCGTCAACCATCAATTCCTAAGAAATTCTCATTCTCATTGATGTTCGCAGGTCTTTCATTCCTGGTTATCCTGATCCCTGCTTACTTCACAGGCACAGATGCACTAGTTAGCCCATTATGGCTGGTACTAAGCTATCTGATTGTTGTATTCGGTGAATTGCTGATTTCCCCAGTTGGTTTGTCAGCGACAACGAAATTGGCACCGGCTGCTTTCTCCGCACAAACAATGAGCCTTTGGTTCCTTGCAAGTGCTGCTGCACAAGCAATCAACGCACAGATCGTTAAATTTTACTCACCTGAAACAGAAATGGCTTACTTTGGAACAATCGGTGGAGCATCCATCGTACTAGGGATCATCCTGTTGGTCATGTCTCCGAAGATTCAAGGTTTCATGAAGGGTATTAAATAATTCGGTAATGCAAAAGACGGCTCACTCCTATATGGAGGGCCGTCTTTTTTGATATTTTACCTATGTAAATTTTCATTTGAAACATTTTTTTGCTATGTTTTAAACAGTAATCTTTCGAGGAGGATGGTAAATTGACATATATCCTTTTAACTATAGGTTTTGCTTTACTCATAAAAGGAGCTGATTATTTTGTCGAGGGGGCGTCAAAGATTGCGACACTTCTTAGGGTACCGCCATTATTGGTAGGTTTGACGATCGTCGCGTTTGGAACTAGTTCACCAGAGGCAACTGTCAGTATCCTTGCAGCAATGGAAGGCAGCAGCGAGGTTTCTCTCGGGAATGTCATAGGGAGCAATATTTTTAATATCACTCTTGTTGTTGGCATCACAGCAATGATCAATCCGCTTGCAGTTGAAACAATGACAATTCGCAAAGAAATTCCGTTCACCCTGTTGGCAAGTGTAGCGTTAGCAGTAGTTGCCAATGATATAACGCTTCAGATGGCAAACACCAATTTAATAGGCAGAAGCGAAGGAATCATCCTGCTTCTCTTCTTTTTGATTTTCTTGTATTACATAGTTGAGGTTGCCTTGAATAACCGTGAACCAGCACCAGATGCGGCTGCAGTTTCCGGAAAAGGAACTTGGGGAAAGAATATTCTCTTCACGCTTGCCGGCCTGGCTGCGATTATTTTTGGCGGTGACCTGGTTGTTGATAATGCAACGGAAATCGCCCTTTCCCTTGGAATGAGTGAAACATTGGTAGGTTTGACGATTGTGGCTGTCGGTACCTCATTGCCCGAATTAATCACATCAATTACGGCTGCCCTGAAAAAGAAAAGCGAAATCGCACTCGGCAATATTGTGGGCAGCAATATCTTCAACATCCTATTCGTACTGGGGATATCAGCAACCATCTCACCACTCGCTGTCAATGATAAAATCTTTACCGACATTGCCTTAATGATTATTTTGACAGCTGTCCTGCTGATTTTCTCAAGGTCTAAATTCAAGATTTCAAAAGCAGAAGGGTACATCCTTGCAGCAGTTTATATTGCATATTTGGTTTATATTATTTTCCGGAATTAAAAGATTGGAAAAGGCCTGTCTTGTTATAAGCAGGCTCCTTCCATTCTTTATTACTAAATTTCCACTAATTCTTCCTCATAATCCAAACTGTCAATAACTGATTCCTGCTTTTTCAAATCGTCAAAGCTCTCATTTATTTCTGACTGGAACAAGCTGTATCTTTCTGCCATTTTTTTGAACTGGATTTCGAACAGATTTTGTTCGCCGTACAGCCTTTCTTTTAACTGTGCCACCCATGTATGGAGGATTTCCACACGTTGCTCAGCTTTTTCTGCACGTACCTGTTCAAACTTTAACTGCTCCTGGAGTTCCTTATTGATCTGGACCTGTTCCTGAGTGAGTGCATCAAGCTGCTGATAGATATTGAATACTTCATCTTTAAAGCCGGTGATTTTACAGCTTGTAACCTGGGCTTTTTTCAACTTGAGTTCGTCCTCAGTCCTTGCCCTTGTTTTACGGTGTTCCTCGATTTCTGCCTTATATTGTTCAATTGTTCCTTCAAGGGATTTAATTTTTTCAAGATATTGCTCGTTGTTTCCGGCTGGTTTACGCTCAAGCTCTTCCCGCAGTTCCTTGACTCTCAATTCAAGAACTTGATTCCTTTGTTCAAACTCAGCAGAAAACTCTTTTAACTCAGCTATTTCCTGGCGAGAAGCAGTCAATTGGCTCTCCAGCTCTTTCCGCTCTGCAGCCAGATGGCTGTTCTCAGTCTGTAATTGATTGATCAACGAATTATTATTGTCATTTAAGGTCTGAATGGTGAATTCCAGTTCCTCACACTTAACTGCATAAACAGCCAGGTCTTTTTGAGATTGATCCAGACTGGCCTGCATGTTTTGCTTTTCCTCCAATACCTCAGCTTTGGTAGCTTCAAGCTCCTTCTGCAATCGGTCGCGGGCTGAAACAAGCTCATAAAGACTCTTTTTCATTTCCTGTTCTATGCTCTGGTATTTATGTTCAATTACGTCTATGTATTTAAGGACATCCTTTTCATTCAAGCCGCCAATCAGCTTGGGCCGCAGGCTGGAATGTATGGATTCCTTATTCAGTTTCTTACGGAGGTCCAAAAGCCTCTCCTCTATAGTTAGGTTTTCTTCTCTAGATGCCGGTTCTTCTATGGAGCGATTCTCTTCTTTTGTCATGATTCAATCCTCCTATTAGATACTTTAAATGAATAGTACCATGTATTCCCTGTATTTCCATTAGTTCTCTCGTCCTATTTTTACAGATTTCGACGACTAATTTCGAATATTTGTTAAATTCCTGGCGGCAGCTTCTGTTTCTACTCTCGAACCCTGATGACAGAGGAGTGTAAGAAGGAATTTTTCTATCCAACACGGAAATATAAACACTACACTAAAATACAGTAAGGTGGAATGTTATCTGAAAAGCGAAATTAGAATTTTATCAATCATCCTCTCTGGGATTTTTTTAACAGTTGGATTAATTCTGTTGGCAGTATCAGTCTTTGCCAACTACTATCTTTTGATTTTCTCTATCCTATTGATTTTTATCAGCACTCTCATTCTATTATTCTCATTACTAACTGGTTGGCTTGAGAAGACAAAATCAGGTAAGGTTTGGAGCTGGGAGCTTGTCATTTTAATGGTTATTATGGCAATCCTCAGTCTCATTTTCCTGCAATCGCAAACCAGTATTCGTATTTTTTCCTTTTAAGCGCAAAAAGAGAAGCATGTTCAGCATGCTTCTCCAATAGCAAACGTTTCTATATACTCATAATTTTGGTCAGATTGGCTTCTTTCAAGTATCGAACAATCGTCATATCATCTTTAATGACCTTGGCATATCCAGTTCGGATATACCCCATCTTTTCGTACAAGTAACAATTCCGTTCTTCGGTAAGGATGGTATCCAGCTCCCATGCATCTGCTTCCGGGTGCATCAGCTCCAGCCGTTTCATGACTTCCTGGGCAATGCCTTTATTATGGAATCTTCCCAAAATGTTGATGATATGGAGCCTCATTAATCCTGGGGACTTTTCATGCACATGGACGCTTCCAGCAAGCGTGCCATCAAGGAGTATTTTATAATAAATTCCACATTCGAATCTTGCTGAAAATCTTTCCATCGTCTGTGTAACAGGACTTGTTTCATGGTCATTGTATTTTTTATACAGAGGCATGAAAACTTCCTTCTGCAAGGCTAAAAGTTCCTCAGCATCCTCTATTGATGCTTTTTTCAGGCTGATGTGCGAATTAACACTTTCAAATAACTGATCGAAATAATTGAACGGAATGAACTCGCCGTTTTTAACCATATCCTTTATTTCCGCTTTACTCGCCCATTTCGCTTCGGCGACTTCCTCTTCCTGCAGCTGCAAATCCTCAATCGCAATATTTTGCCTGACTAGCCAGATATCATCAAAGCCTCGAGGAAATCTCACAGTAAATATGCGTTCGCCTTTTTCGATATCAAGTTCGATTCCAAGCTCTTCTTTTACCTCACGGATAGCTGCCTGTTCACTGTCATCACCCATGATGGCAGAACCCGCAGCTGCACAGTCCCACATGTTCGGAAATCCGATTTTCCACGGCTGTCTCCTCTGGATGAGGAACTGGCCATCCTCATTCACGATCCAAACATGCACAACAATATGGTAATCCCCCGCCTTCATCTCCTGCCCTCTTTCATGAATCCGGTCCGTCAAATGCCTGTACTGATCATAGATATTCCATAGTTCCATGGAAGTCACCTCCCTATTAATTTTGTTCTATTATTATACAACCCAAATGATTACTTTTGTGAATTTATACCAATTTTTCATAAAAAAAAGAACCCAAGCTACGAAGCTTGGATTCTTTCAAAATTATTTTGGCATATAGATAGAAGAGCCAGGGCCGATATCGATACCTGTCAGCATCCAGATGATCAGCATCAATACCCAAGCAACTGTCAACGCGATGGAGTACGGAAGCATTGTTGCAATCAGTGTACCAATACCAACCTTCTTGTCGTACTTTTGTGCAAACGCAATGACGATTGCGAAGTAAGGCATTAATGGTGAAATGATATTCGTTGTTGAGTCTGCGATACGGTATACAAGCTGAGTGAACTCAGGTGTGTATCCGATTTGCATCATGATCGGTACGAATACCGGTGCCATGATTGCCCATTTAGCAGACGCACTGCCGATGAACAGGTTAATGAATCCGGAAATGACGATGAACGCCAGGATTAATGGGATTCCTTTGAAGCCTGTGCTTTCAAGCAGTTCTGCACCGTTTACAGCAAGTACCAATCCAAGGTTTGATTCCTTGAAGTAGGCAACGAATTGAGCGGCAACAAACGCCAGCACGATGTACGAACCCATCGTTGCCATCGTGTCAGAAAGCTGATCCGCTACATCCTTATCATTCTTGATCGATTTCGTAATTCTTCCATAGATAAAACCTGGTACGAAGAATAGGATCAGGATGATTGGAACTAGCGAGTGGAAGAATGGAGCATTGATGATGTTCTCTTCCCCGCCACGAAGTGGTCCCCATTCAGGAATAACAAGCAATGCGATACCGATTGCTGTGATGATGATAGAAATCAAAGCACCCCATAGCCCTTTTTTCTCGACAGCAGATAAATATTCAACCTCTTCTTTTACATCGCCTTTGAATGTACCAAGACGTGGTTCGACGATTTTATCTGTTACCAATGTTCCGACAATCGTGATCAAGAATACAGATACGATCATGAAGTAGTAGTTCATTGCATAGTTGATGTTTTCAGCATAAGCCGGATCAAAAATCGCCGCAGCATCCTTCGTCAATCCGCCCAAAAGCGGGTCCAATGAAGTCAGAAGCAGGTTCGCACTGAAGCCGCCAGATACACCTGCGAAAGCAGCAGCCAGACCAGCAAGCGGATGTCTTCCAAGACCTGCGAACAGAACCGCTCCAAGTGGAGTCAAGACAACATAACCAGCGTCAGCTGCCATGCTGGACATGACGCCGCCGAATACTAATGCAGCCGTCAATAATTGCTTAGGAACAGAAGTAACAAGTCCGCGCAAAGCCGCACTGATTAAGCCAGTACGTTCCGCGATACCGATCCCCAGCATCGTGACAAGAACCGTTCCAAGCGGTGCAAAGCCAGTGAAGTTCGTAACTGCACTTTCAAATAGATAGGCGATCCCTTCCTTGCTTAACAAGTTCTTTACCGTTAAAAATTCCCCTTCATTCATAGGGTCTGCCACTTTTACACCCATCGCCGAAAAAACCGCAGACAGAACGACGACCATCACGGAGAAAATAGCAAACAGAGTGACCGGATGAGGCAACTTATTTCCCACACGCTCAATCACATCGAGTGAACGCAAAATAAAACCTTTTTTATTTGTCGTTTCCAAGAGAGAACCTCCTTCAAATTAATATAAAAATTCAGATAAATATCTTAATAGAACGTTTTATATTATAGAAGGTGTCTGCAATGATTAAAAGTGGTAAACAATAAGTTGAAAAAGTAAAATTGTTACCAAGATTCAGAAGCTGTAGAGAGGCGAAAGAAAAGGGGCTACTGCCTTCACCATTTTAGGTAAATGTTTTTATCGATAAAAAAAGAAGCATGTTTCACCATGCTCCTACATTCCTCTATTTCACGCTTTTGCGTCTCATCCATTGCGTTGCGGCCCATTTGTCGCCGATGACGACTGGTGCTCCGCCATGCAAGGTTAAGTCGTTCAAAGCTTGATTGTCATAGAAATATTCAAAATAAACGGCCATGCCCTTTTGCGGGGATACTGAGAAATTGAGCTTAGGGAAATAGGTTTCTCCTCCCTGCTCGACATCGTTCAAATACATGACGAGTGTGCTGATTCTCGGGTTGCTTACATTTGACGAGAAAAAGTCAAAGTGCGCTTTATACTCCTGGCCAATTTTATAATTTAAAATCTGCAGCCCTTCTCCATGTTCATTCGGAATGCCCATGATTTGAGAGATTCTTTTTTCAACCCGTGCAACAACCTCGTTTTCGGTATCTTCGATAAACGTACTGCTGCTTGTCCTGAGCTGATCAACTTCGCGGGTATTTCCGATTTTCGAGCGCTGCAGCTTTTCCTTTGAGAGCTTCATTAGCACATCGCATTCTTCATCACTTAATACATTCCCCAAAATGACGATCAGCGGTTCTTCCATTCTAGCAATAATGTTGATTTCACGATCATCGGTTTTGATTTTGTTTCCGATATGGTTAAAAATCGTAGGTTCTTTTACAGTTAAATCAACAGCATCCATTATCAACTTTCATCAACCTCTTAATATAAATTTTTCCGAAAATTAGATTGATATATAAACGAAAGCATCATTCATTCTTTATGTCCCTTGTTTCCTCCTGTAATTCAAAATGGATGACAAAACCGAATCTTAAACTCTATTCAATTTTTCAATTTATTTTACAACGGGGGAAGGTGATTTACTATCTTTTTTTTCTCAGAAAATTCTCCCACAGCTCATTAGCTATAGACATAAACAAACGCCACCATTTTGGCGGCGCTTTACTGACGGATCATCCATAAGCCTGCGATGCAATTGTGAATAAGGTATGGTTTCTGGTCGGCATTTTATCCGTATGGATAGCCATTACTGGAGGATTGTTGACCTTTATAAACCCGCTTTGTTCCAGGAAAGTCATCAGTTTCTCGTGTCCAGAGGGTACATCTACCCTTAATTTCCCTTGATGATGACAAGCCAGGCGGTCGATTATTATTTGAGCGATTCTATAATCCGGTGCCACGACAGGGCCCAGGATCAAATTTACAGGTCCCAATATAGATAGTCCATATCCTATGATTTTAGAATCCTGGTCCTTCACTACTATACTTTGACTTGCCTGTTGGATTCTATTACGAAGAAAGCTGGTTCTCATATCTCCGAAAGCAGGTCCATCCAGCTTGATCATATCTTCTAAATGTTCTTTATTAAAGGCTTCAACCGTAATTCCGCTTAAGGGTTCTAAATAGGGAGGATTATACTCGCCGCAAAGATACTTATGCACAGAATCCACAACTGTAAACCCCAATTTCTCGTATAGGGGTTTGCCTTCAGCGGTTGCAATTAACATAATGGATCGATCCCGGGCACTATCTATACATTTTTGGGTAACCTCTTTTCCCAACCCCAGTCCTCGATAATCGTTATCGACAATTACCACACCAATTGAAGCCAGCTTTTTATCGTAAGGGATTATAGCAGCACTGGACACAAGCTTACCCTCAAAATTTTTGTGCCCAAAAACTTTGCTCGAAGAAGAAAATAATGTTCCTATTTCCTCTTCATCATAGTCCCAGCCGACAGATGCTGACAGCATAACTAAACCCCATGTATCACTTGGGTTTAACTCAACTAATTCTAGCCCTTCATTATATTTCTTCATAGAGGCTTCTCCTTTATTAATACACGATTATAAAATTTAAAAGCGCTCAGCTTCCTAAGGTAATATGGTGGAAACCTACATCAGAGAAATCCGTCCGCAATATCTTTCTTGCTTCAATGTGGTCCCAGAACAACGCATGATCAAGAGTGATTGAGCCACTTTCCAATGCGTCAGAGACACTCGATAACTCCTGCCTAATCTCCGGGGCGGCTGCTTCATCATTTCGAATCCCCACCCTTTTGCTCTGCTAATCTCTTAGCTTCTTTCAGGAATTCCTCATTTGTGATTTCTTTCGCAAGAGCTTTCCTAACTAGTTCTGTGTGCTTGTCTTCAACTTTTAATCCGGACAATTCTAATGAAGCTTTTGCGCTCCTCATCGCCTTTTCTATAGATTTAGCCATTTGACAGCCTCCCCACCAGGTTCTCCTGTAAACCATAGTATGAACTGGGTAACCACCATAAGTATAAAAAAGCCAAAAGCAAGCTGGGCATAAGGCTGGTTACGTTCTTTACGAATTTTTCCCGATCCATTTAATGCTCTCCTAACTTTTCCACGTTAAAAAACAAAGAGAATCCCAACCTTCATCAGGATTCTCTCTTAACCTTTGTCTTCTTATATGTATCATATAATCTGCTGCCAACCTCGGCAATCAATTCTTTGAGCACGCCTTGATTGGTCCACTTTCATGCAAGCTGTTCGCGTAAGTAGATCTTACGCGAAAGAAGGATTTTCGCTATTTAAACCTCAGGCTTCGTCCAAAGTTTCGTCAAATCCACATATCCAAAATGCTTGATTTCCACGTTCATCAGATTAATAGAAAAAGGGATCTGCCGTTTTGTGAAGTACAGAGGCACACATAGGGATTCTTCTTTCATATATTGCTCGATCTGCAAATGCAGGCTACTCCATTGTTTAAAAGGCATCGTTGTATAAGCTTCAATCTTACGCTGTAAAAATTCATTTCTGTTAACCAGGAAGTGAAGCGGCGAGAAACTGTTTTTCAAAAAGAAGAAGTAGGAGAAACTCTGGTTCAGTTCAAATATTTCTCCATGGATGAACAAATCCGTCTCCTTTTTTACATCGGGATCATAGATGGCATCATGGAAGGAAATCTCCTCAAAATCAACCTCTAGCCCTGCCTGTTCAAGCTTATCCTTAAGCCAAATTGAAGTATTTGCCGTATAGTTTACATATTTCATCTTGATCGGGCTGGACATTGTCGGCAAAGGCAATTCAGGCATTTCATAGGGTTTTGATAATCCAATGAGGCAGCCTTCATTGTTGCCTGTGATTCTTGCATCAACTTCTGGAAGCTCATGGCGATGACGATCGATGACCATATGGATGTAGTCCCGTACTTCTTTACGGGTCATGTCTGAGCCGCGAAATGGATTCAAGACGACAATTCCAAATCCTGAATCACTTTCCACCTTAAAGGTATCAACTTGTTCTGATTCATGGCCAGCATGATAGACGACGTGGAACTCTTTGGGGACGTGGACAAACTCTACACGATCGAGCAGCGGACGGCATCCAAAATATTGCTTGAATGCACTAAGAGCCGTTTTCCCTGCTGATTCTTCAGCCAAATAAAAACCGCCTGTCCCCAGCAGCTTTACATTCACTTCTTTAAAAATGCTCGCAGTCAAGAGACCCAATAACTGGAGCACATAGGAGCAGCCGCCAGGGAATTCAAGCTTCACCACCAGTGGAGAAGGAGTAGTGATTGCCTTGATTGGTTCCCATAGCTTCGCAAAATTTTCATCCTGTTTCATTTGCTGCAGACAATGGACGACATCCTCCGCTTTTAGAATAGATCCGTCATGGAAGGCAACATCTTTCCTTAAATACAATAAGAGTTGTGTATCGGTATATTCCCAGCTATGGGCTAATTCCGGGGCAACCGAATCGTCTGCATTCAGTGTAACAAGCCTGTTGTATAGGTTGGCAATGATGTTCGCGCTGTTGGCATCCGCCAATTTTAGCGGATGATAAGTTAAAAACCGATAAAATCTAGGGATGATCAAGCGATCCTGTCCTTCCTGGTTAAATCCCAGTTTCCCCTGAAAAGCTGCCATCAGCCGCTGCTTCGTTTCTGTCGTCCAATCCAGCAGCAATAGTTTACTGACAGCCTCAATCGGTTCTTTTTCCATACTCATGAAAAAGCTCCGTTCATACTCCTGTTCAACATCTCGTAACCATTTTACCGTTGACCTATTTCCCCTTCCCCGACCGGATTGAAAAGTGAGCCAGCCCTCTTCTTCCCATTGCTTCAGCTTACGGCGAGTTTGCTTCGTGCTAAGTAACAGCAGCTCTGCGAGTTCTTCTACCTTTGCCTCTCCAGAATCAACCCGGTTCCATAATGTTAATAAATAGCGATCCATATGTACGTCTCCTTAAAAGTGGACATTTTTATTTAAAAAGGGAATTTTTAATTCTCTAAGTCCCCTTTAATATACATATATAGAAAGGGGCTGGCAATATGAAGTGGAAAGAATACCCACAAAACCTAAAAGTCCGTTTGATCACATCTTTTTTTAACCGCGCCATTTCCAGTGCAGTCATGCCATTCATGGCACTGTTTTTCGCCCAGCATAAAGGAGCCGTTTGGGCAGGGATATTCCTTGGGATGATCGTTTTCGTTACGTTTATTGGCAATTTTATCGGAGGCTATATCTCTGACCGTTTCCGCCGGAAAAAAATCCTGATGATCACATCTATCGTGAGTACAATTTTGTTAGGATTAATGACCGCGAGTCTGGTTCCTCAATATAAATGGATAGAAGTGTTTGCAACTGCATATCTGCTTTTTATGATTTCCGGCAGTCTCGGTCGTCCGGCCATGCAAGCCATCATCATTGATTCCACGACACCCGAAAACCGGAAAGCCATTTATGCAGTGGATTACTGGCTGACCAACTTATCAATGGCAATTGGAGCCGCACTTGGCGGACTGTTTTATAGTTATCATCAACTTGGCCTGTTCATTGTTCTTACCTGTGCTTACGCCACACTGCCAATTGCTTATGCAATCTGGCTTCAGGACACGACGGTTCCTCAATTAAAAAAGCAACACAAAAATGTCGTCAAAGACTTGTTCGCAAACTATAAAGTAGCACTTCAGGATAAACCATTCGTTATGGCCGTATTAGGAGGAATGTGTATTTACGCAGCAGAGTTTTCGCTCAACAGCTATATCGGTGTCCGCCTGGCCACTGAATTCCGTCCGCTGTTCGTGGGTGAATTCAAGCTATCAGGCGTCAGAATGCTGAGTTTGTTGAACATCGAAAACATGATGCTCGTCGTCCTTCTGACTTTCATCGTTACGAAATTCACCGATAAATTCGATAAGAGAAAAATGCTGCTGGCCGGCCTGGTCTTTTACAGCGTTGGCTACACTGTCATTACATCAGCGAATATCTGGTATATGCTGCTCTTATTCAATCTAGTTGCAACAATCGGCGAGCTTATGTACTCTCCAATCGCCAATGCCGAAAAAGCCAATATGATGCCAGATGACAAACGCGGCTCCTATTCTGCATTTTCAGGAATCAGCTTCAGCGGCGCCGATTTGATTGCCCGCTCAACGATCATTTTGGGGGCATTTTTGGTACCGAGCATGATGAGTGTCTATATCGGATTGATTTTATTGGCAGGTACAGGCGTGTTGTATGGCGGGTTGTTTGTGTTTCAAGAGAAAAGGCGCAAAGAATTGATTTTAAGTAAAACCGTATAGAAAAAGAGGAAAAACCCCGGTTAAAGGGTTTCTCCTCTTTTTCATTTCAAATCTGAAGAATCATCATAGTCGTAGCGAAAGCCGTCGGCCTGATTGGAAGACCGATCGTTCTTTTCTGATTTTTTGGGGTCTTGGTTTACTTGCTCCACTTGTTGCTTTTTGTCTGGACTCATATGGAGACCTCCTCTTTAGGTTTCCTCCTTATTATCCAAACATCCTTTGCTGGTTATTCAATCTTCGGAAACAGGAGATTCGGCCTCAAGCCTTTCCAAAATTCGTCTCTTCTGATATAACATTGTCGCGGTTTCGGCAAGGTCGCTCACCATCGACCGGTTTGCGAAGGCTCCGAACACAATCCCGGCTACCGGCACCATCTGCAGAAGCTTTTTCCAGCCGAAGGATTCTGTATACGTCAAGGTGACCTCACGCCAGCCCTGCAGCTGCGAGATGACTTCCTTTGATTTATTTTCCCTGTTAAATTCAATCAACTCATTCATGATGGCCTGCTTTCCAACAACATCCGCCGAAGAAAACTGCAGACATTTGATGATAAAGACACGTTCTTTTTTATCCCTTGGATCGTAACCATGGATGATCGCAATATCCTGGATTGTTTTTAGCGAGAGGGCCAGCACGGCAGGAATATCAATCGCGAGTGTAAAAATTCCGCCGATACCTGTACTTGCCCCCTGGATCGTCGCTGCCTTCTTCCGCTGCTCGCCAAGTGCCAGTGATACCTGCTTCATTTCTTCCACCGGAACGCGGTCCATATCTGTAAGCTGGCTGACTCTCCTGCCAGTCTTTTTTTCGAAAAATTGAAACACAGACTTCTCGCTCGTTAAATATTGTCCGCCCGTTTGAATGTAGCTTCCAAGCTCATCAAGCAGGATTCCTACCTTCTCCTGGATGAACTTTGGCGTGAACCGATCAAGCATCTTGAATGGCAGACGGGTCAGGCGTTCCCAAAACCAAAGCCCCTTCTGGTCCTTCTCCCATTTTTCAATTTCCTTTAGTTCTTTCAATAAGAAGTCCCGTGAATCCATCTGCTTCATCCACCTGTCATTTTTGATACTATATTAACGCTTACCCTCATAGGAAAGTTTCATTTTAATTCAATATTATAGAATTCCATTGCAAGCTCTTTAAAGCGTTCAGAATCTATTTCCTCTTTCTTCACACCATCTTCCTTCCATTGTGTAAAGCTAGTTTCCGTTAACACCATGCTTCCATTGGCTGTCACTCTTGTCAGCAATGGCTTCTTGTTGAAGGGTGACTGCGGATGTTCCGTTATGATTTTCTTCATTTCGTATAAATCGCTGACATTCTCTACCGGCTCTCTGGAATCAAAGGCGTATCCAACTCTCCAGTCTGAATCCTTATATTTTAGCTTCATCTCTAAAAGATAATCTCCAAACTCACTATCATGTTGTTTAACACGGAAATCCCCGTTAGGTGAACTAATCTCTGTTCCATCCATTGGCACCGGCCTTAACGGGAGATTCCCGCCAAAACCGGTATCAATCAAGAATCTTTCTCCATCTATGCTCAAAATAATCGCAGCATGAGTCCTGCCAGTTGGACTATAATCCTTAAAATCAGGAACGTATACTGACCCGCGGATCAGCTGCACATCCAGGCCATTCTCTTGTAAGAACAAATAGAGGATTCCATTCAAGTCATAGCAGAGACCGCCTTGACTTCTATTTAGAATCTTATCTACTAGAGTAATTTCATTTATAGCATCAAGATCTCCAGATAATGTGCAAAGATTCTCGAACGGGATAAATGAAGCTATCTGCTCTAGTAAATTATCCAGGTTATTTAAGTTAATTTTCTCGTCAAAAGGAAAACCGATTCTTTGCCGGAATAAACGATCAATTCTCATATGAATCCCTGCACATCCTCACATTAAGAGTTTAGTATCATTCGATAACTATACTGATTTTAATTTTGTTTGAACGGAAAGTATGGGCCTTGATTTTATTAAATGTTTCTTGCTTTTAATATAAGTCATAACACATAGTGATTAAAGTCCCTTTTCCACCTATTTTTTGATATAATTAATAATATTCATAATAGTTAATTAATTACAATATTATTAATTATATCCCCAACCCCCACGATTTGCCGTTTATTTAGTACTATTTTTAATATGAGGTGGGAATCCATATGAATGTATTATCCAAGAATGCAATTGAGAAAGAATTTGCAAACTTTCTTAGCTATTATATTAAAGAGAATTTGGGAAGAGGTCCCCGTGAAACGAAAATCAAGATTACGGATAATGTCCTTGTTTTTTTTATGAAGGGAATTTTGACACCAATGGAACGCAACATTTTAAAATCCAGCGATGGCCTTCCCATTGCCCTGGAAGCCAGGCGCCTTTATCTTAAGGGAGCTGGTCAGGAAAGGATTCAGGCATTTGAAAAAATTGTTGGAATGAAGATTGTCGAACATTATGAAGCCTGGAAGCTTGAAGAAGACGCAGCCGTTGGGGTTTTGGTATTTGAAGAAAACATCACATAAACGTTATAAAAGGGATTGATTTTCACGAAAGATTAATATATATTAATAATTAACTAAAAATTCTAAAAATAAACTAAGCCTTAGTGAAGAACTATGGTCGTTTATTTCTAAACAATGGGTGGGTCTTGAAGTACAGTCAAGAGCAAACCAAAGTTTATCTGTTTTCTCGTCTTTTTGGCGTGGATTCTGGGTAAATTTTGGTTTGCTCTTTTTTATTTCTTAAAGGGGGTGAACATAACTGCTCATTTATCAATTAAGGAGGAAAATACGTAATGATGAATCAAAACTTTGAATTACATCCTGATAAATCAGCCTTGCTTATTATTGATATGCAAAATAGCTACTGTCACAAAGATGGAAGCATCGGCCGGGCAGGGTACGATGTCCAAGCAATGATCGCAACCATCCCGAAAGTAAAACAATTGTTAGCTGCTTGCCGCTCAGCAGGAATTCTTGATATATGGACCATCCAGAATCATTACCCTGATGATATTACTCGCAGTAATCACAGACTTACTCCTCACACACATCGCTGGTCTGCTGGGCCTCCCGCTTTAAAAGGCACATGGGATGCTGAAGTAGTGGATGAGCTGAAAGCGTTTACAGACTCTTCAGCCGAATTGATCACAAAACATCGGTTTAGTGCCTTCTTTGATACAAGACTGGATACATTACTGCGGATGAAAGGCATCGATACACTCCTCGTTTGCGGAGTCGCAACTACCCACTGTGTGGAAACAACAATCCGGGATGCATATCAGCGAGACTATGACGTGCTGGTGGCAAAAGAAGCAGTTGGCGGCTTAACATCTGATAGCCACAACGCCAGCTTAAAGCTAGTAAACGAAACCTTTGGCGCAGTCATCTCAGTTGATCAAATGCTTGATTTGATCAATGGGCAATCTCGGACTCTAAGCATGGCCACAGTGAAGAAATCGATTTTATAAAACTAGAAAACTAATAAACAGGGGGAAGAATATGAAATCTCTAAAAAAGAAGATGTCTGGATTTTATTTACTTATCGTATTGGCTCTAATCCTCGGGGGCTGCGCTTCTGCAGGTACTGGTTCCTCTTCTGCTGATGACGATGCAAAAGTAACGATTGATATGTCCATTTTCCACACTGAGAACGACCCATTCAATGATATTTTTAAAGATTGGTCCGAAGCGATTGAAAAAGAAACGGATGGAAGAGTCACCTTCAAACCTTATTATTCCGCTTCCCTGGTTTCTTTGTTCGAGACATTAGATGCCGTTCGGGATGGTTCGGTTGAAGCCGGGATCCTCTCTGCCGGGGCAATTTCTGGCCAGATTCCAGAAATGGGGCTGTTAGAGACAATTGGCACATTCCGTTCTGAAGATCAGTATAAGGGTATTTATAAAGATGTGAACCCCGAATTGGAATCATTATTCAACAATCATGATCTTGAACTCCTGATGTGGGCACCGGGTGCTACAGAGACACTTGTTCTCCATAAAGACGAATTTATTACTGACCTTAAACAATATGAAAAACTCAGCATGAGAACTGCAGGAAGATGGCAAGGTGAACAGGCTAAGCTGCTTGGCGCTCTACCAATCACGATGGACCCAAGCGAATTATACCTTGCATTGCAGAATGGTACCGTTGCCTCTACCTTCCAAACAGTTGGCCTGACCAATTCACAAAACCTGCATGAAGTAACTCCGAAAATGACGGCTTTAGGCCTTTCGATCAATACAATTCAATATGTGGTCAATCCAGATGTTTGGAGAAAGATTTCTGAGAAAGATCAAAAAGCAATCAAGAGTATCTCTGATCAAGTAGGTCAATCCGCATACAGCCTATTACAAAAGCGCGAAGAAGAAGCGATTAAAAGCATGTCTGAAAAAGGCGCAGAATTTTACAATCTGAGTGATTCTGAACGGGAAGAATTACTGAATGAAATCCAATCTGTAAATGGACAAATCGCCAAGGAATCAGAAAAGGCGAAAACCATTCTCGATATTATCGAGAAGCATCAATAATGAATTGATGGGAGGTCTGGCTGCATGTCTAAAGAACCTATATTCCTGACCAAAACTGAAAAAGTGATGAAAAAGATAAACTTTGTATTTACCCTTCTAGGAGGCATCTTCATTTTAGGAATGGTGTTCATCATTACCTATGATGTAATCATGCGGAACTTCTTTGACTCGCCGTCATTATGGGCTTTGGACCTTGCCCGCTTCACTCTGGTTTATATTTTTTTCCTCGCACTTGCGCCCGCTTTAGAGAGCGGGCAGCATGTGTCGACGGATCTCTTCTTGTCCAAGTTCCCAGTCAGGGTTCAATGGTATTTAAAGATGATTGCCTTCCTGTTAACGACCATTTACGGATCTGTACTGTTCTGGCAAGTAACCGAGACGACGTTGAAAGTTTTTGAGGATAATCGAATCTTTCCGGTCGCCATCGAGCTTCCAATGAAATATATCTATATGATTGCCCCTATTGGAGCTCTGCAATTTATATTAACCTCGATTTTATGTCTGGTGATTGTATTTTACCGAGAAGCTCCGGTAAAAAAGCAACAGGTGGAATCAATCTCTCAAAAAAGAGTGATCAATCAGTGATTATTGTTAGCCTGGATAGGAGTGAAGCATGATGGAATCATTTTTGTTATTTTTCGCCTTCATTATTGCGCTGATGCTATTCTTGTCGACTGGTATATCCGTTGCGGTGGCCATGGGCATGATTGGGGTTATAGGGACGATTTTGTTCATCTCTCCTAACGCGCTGGCACAATTATCGAGTATTACCTTCTCGAACTCGACCAGTTTTGTGCTTATGGTCGTACCGATGTTTGTTTTAATGACCGAAGTCATCTCCTCATCCCCAATCGGGGCCCAAGTTTTTCGGACAACCCAGTTATGGCTTGGACGCTTTCCGGGGGCACTCGGAATGGGTACAGTTCTGACAAGCACTGGGTTTGCTGCCATATGTGGGTCAAGCCCGGTAACAGCAGCAGCCATTGGAAAAATTGCAGTGCCGGAAATGATCAAACAAGGATATTCGCAACGGCTCGCGATTGGCGCAACAGCAGCCGGAGGAACATTAGGAATCTTGATTCCCCCAAGCGTGGCGCTGATCCTGTATGGTGTCATCACCGAAACATCGATCGGAAAATTGTTTATCGCCGGCTTTTTGCCCGGTGCGCTGATTGCAGTACTTCTATGTTTGACGTTCCTCATCATTGCTCTTGTAAAACCGGAGATGGTACCTGTCGTGAGGACGAAAGTGAAATGGAGCGAGCGCTTCTTGTCCTTGAGGTCCGTGCTGCCAATTGTCATTCTCGTGTTTTTCGTAATGGGCTCGATTTACACTGGATTCACGACACCGACAGAGTCGGCAGCAATCGGTGCCTCTACAGCATTAGCAATCGTTGGTTTGATGGGATATTTAGGCCGTAAAAATATCATTGAGATCCTTAGCAATACGGTAAAGACAACCGGGATGTTTTTATTTTTAGTCATCGGCGGAGTGTTCAGTGCCTTTGTTCTGAACCGTTTAGGAATTCCGCAAAGCATGGCGACTTCGCTGTTAGGGCTCGATATTCCAGGTTGGGTAATCATCGTCCTCATTAATATTTTGCTGTTAGTACTGGGAATGTTTTTAGATCCGATGAGTATCCTCGTCATTGTCATTCCGCTATTCTTCCCTACCGTAACAGCATTAGGCTATGATCCGATCTGGTTCGGGATCATGGTGACCATCAATATTGAAATTGCAGCCATCTCGCCGCCTGTTGGTTTTAATTTATTTGTTTTAAAATCTGTCGTTCCTGACGTCAGTCTAGGAGAAATCATAAAGGGAGCGTTGATTTTCATTGTCCCTCTCTTAATTGGGCTGATCATCATTATCCTTTTTCCAGAGATTTCGTTATTCTTGCCAAATCGAATGTAGTGTTTAGGAGGAGTTGCCGTGATTGCTAATATACGAGTTGAAAAAGATCAGGTTTTTAAAGTTTTAGAAGGTAAAAGCATGCTGGCGGACGTTTTTTTGCCTGCGAAAGAATCGTCGGATTCTGCACCAGGTGTTATCCTTATCCATGGAGGCGCATGGCAGGCCGGTTCAAAAGAGATGTACCAGGATTGGGGACCATATCTTGCAGAAAATGGGTACACCGCAATGTCGATTGACTACCGGCTTTCATCCAAATATAATCCCACGTGGCCTGGAGTGTTGGAAGACATTCGTGATGCCTATGATTGGCTCATTAAGAATGCTGAAAAATATCATATCAATACGGACAGAATCGGTATCATCGGCGACTCTTGCGGTGCTCAGCTTGCCTTGATGCTGGCCCTGGATAAGCCGGACGTCAAAAGCATTATCAGTGTGTATGGAGTATACGATGTGGCTGCCTGGTGGAACTATACCCAGGTTACGAGAGACGACGATCCAGTTGGAAATCTCTTTGGGAAAGGTCCCACAGAAGCACCAGATTTATACGAAGCCGCCTCCCCCTCTGCACAATTACCCAGACTCCAGTCACTTAAAGACCTTAACTGCCTGATGATCTGGGGTGAACAAGACACCATTGTACCGGCGAAACAATCAAGGGACTTTTTCACACAGCTTTCCATAGCCGAAATCGCCGTTGAAAAATTGGTAATTCCAGATAAAGGGCACTTCTGGTTTACCATCTTCCCTGGAATTCCAGGAGGGAGATTAGTAGATGAACCAAATACGGTAGTCGCACCTAAAGTTGTGGAGTTCCTGGGCAGGACGTTGTAGATTGGTTTTAATGAAGAGATGATTTCGTCTTCCGATAATACTATTTGGTCACTCACTACACAGATGAGTGACCTTTTTTAATCATCATTGCTTTTAGGGTTCTCACAACCGTATGAATGACCTTTAAGATTCTATTTTCAGGCTTGTTCTGGCATAAAGAATACAAGAAATGGATTATTCATTTCCAATAGTGAGTGAAGAATGAAATATAGGTCTTTTCACTTATTTTTCTTTTAGATTTCGACATATCTTCTTTATGGAGGCTTTTATTTTTGTATATTTTATAAAATTTGATAACTTTCTTGTTGCTTTTAACCTATTTCTCTACCATTTTATGTAGGTTTTTGGCACTATTTGCATGTATGTTGCTTGTTGTTGGTTCGTTGCTGGATAGATGGCAATATTGTAAAATTAAAAGGAAAGTACATTGCAAGCGCTTGCATAATTCTGTGGTTTAAAATTTTTTACCAGATTGTGCAAACGGTTTCATTTAAATTCCTGACTTATAGAAAGGAGGTTCATTTCTACTACTCTAGCCACACCATTCAAACTAGGGAGGAAAAAATCCATATGAGAAAAAGCACAAAACGTAGTTTCTCGATTTTCATGACGGCGATCATGATTTTGAGTTTATGGCTTCCTTTTATACCTGCACAGCAGGCTAATGCTGAAGGAACGACGACTGTAACCTCCGAATCGACTGATCGCAAAATACGTTTCACTTACATTCGCGAGGATCAAAACTTTGGAGAATGGAATATTTGGACCTGGAATACAGGAGTACAAGATGGCCAGGTTGATTTTACAACAAAGGAAGGCAGCAAAGCTGTTGCTGATATCCCCGTAGGCGCTGATACTGCGCAAATGGGATTTGTTCTTCGCAGTACTTATAACTGGGATACTGCACAAAAAGAATTCGGAGACCGTTTTATCAAACTCAACAAAAACGACTCCATTACAAAAGCATTCATCACAAGTGGAGTAGAGCAGATTCGCATCGTTCCCGATGGATCAGCTCCATTAATTACGGATGGCAATGCTACTTTCTACTATCGTGATAAAGAGCTTTTCGCTAACGATGCAATGGACACGATTGAGAATGTAGAATTGAAGTTCAATGGCGAAACTATTCCAATGACATATGAGCCAGAGAATGAGAGGTTCGCAGTTTCATATGAGAACATTCCAAACGGCACAAATGAATACACATATCTGGTAACAAAAGATGGAGTTACGAATGAAGTAACAGATCCTTACAATACAGTTGATGGTGTTTCAAAAATCACCTACGCCAACGCTGACCTGACTGTTTCAGGTTCAGTCAACCCGGCAGAGATTGACTACAACCAAAACGCTGTGCTCACAGTTAATGTACAAGGCCTGACAGAAGGAATAGAAATCAGCAATATCACGGCTGATGTTTCTGCGCTTGGTGGGTCAAAAGCTCTTGAAATCGACCCATCGTTAAAAGAAGTTACGATTAGCGTCGATGACAACGTAACAGCAGGTACAAAATCGATTCCACTAACAGTTATTGATTCATTCGGAAATCCACATAACGGAACAGCTACTGTGGATGTAAAAACAAGACAGTCTGTCGGCGAAAATGATTTTGACTGGGACGAGTCAATCATCTACTTCATGCTGACTGACAGATTCTTTGATGGGGATTCTGCTAATAATGATCCTTATGGATTAAACTATGACACTACTGATCGCGGTACATATCAGGGTGGAGATTTCAAGGGAATCACTGAAAAATTAGACTATCTTGATGAGCTGGGTGTTAACACAATCTGGATCAGCCCGATTGTTGAGAATGTTAAGCACAATGTCCGTTACAATGAGGGTGATCCTTCTTATTATGGGTATCACGGATACTGGGCAAGCAATTTTGGCGAATTGAACCCTCACTTCGGGACAATGGGAGACTTCCATAACCTGATTGACGCTGCCCATGAACGCGGCATCAAGATTATGGTCGATGTCGTATTGAACCATACTGGATATGGTTTGAAAGATATTGATGGTTCTGTGGAAAATCCGCCAGCCGGCTACCCAACAGATGATGAGCGCAGCACATTCAGCACTCTTCTTCGTCAGGGAACAAGTGCCGAAGTTGGATCCGATGAAGTCGTTGGCGAATTAGCTGGACTTCCAGACTTTAAAACAGAAGATCCAGAAGTACGCCAGCAAATCATCGATTGGCAGACTGACTGGATTGACAAAGCCACGACCGATAACGGCAACACTATTGACTACTTCCGCATGGACACTGTAAAGCACGTTGAAGATGCTACATGGATGGCGTTCAAGAACGCAATCACTGAAAAAATGCCGAAGCACAAAATGATCGGCGAAGCCTGGGGTGCAAGTGCTAACGACGATTATGGTTACCTAGAATCAGGTATGATGGATTCCCTGCTTGATTTTGACTTTAACGATATTGCTCATTCATTTGTAAACGGAAACCTAAAGTCAGCTAATGATGCGTTAATGACACGTAACTCAAAAATTGATAACACAGCTACTTTAGGCCAGTTCCTGGGAAGCCACGATGAAAATGGATTCCTTTTCGATACTGGCAATGACACAGGCAAGCTAAAGGTTGCTGCTTCCCTTCAGGCAACAGCAAAAGGCCAGCCGGTCATTTACTACGGTGAAGAACTTGGACAAAGCGGTGAGAATAACTATCCTCAATATGATAACCGCTACGACTTTGCCTGGGATCAGGTTGAAGGCAACGATGTCCTAGAACACTATAAAAAGATTTTGAACTTCAGGGGAGATCATTCTGAAGTATTCGCTAAAGGTGAACGTACAGCAATCGGCGGAAAAGACGCTGATCAGTTCATGTTTTTTGCAAGAAATTACGGAAATGAAGCGGCATATGTTGGATTGAACATTGCTGACGCGGCTAAAGAAGTGATATTGACAGTTGATGCAGGAGCGGTCGTTACAGACCACTATTCAAACCAGACTTACACTGCTACAGAAGCGGGAGAAGTCACTTTAACAATCCCTGCAATGGCTGATGGCGGTACTGTTTTGCTAACAGTCGAAGGCGGCACGATTACAGCTGCTGCTGCTGGTACTGGAGATGGCGGCGGAGATGGAACAGTTGAACCAATTCCTGCGAACCATGTCCGTATCCATTACAAGCGTGACGACAACAACTATCAAAACTACGGAGCATGGCTATGGAACGATGTAACCTCCCCTTCTGCCAACTGGCCAGTCGGAGCTACAATGTTCGAAAAAACGGACAGCTATGGCGCATACATTGACGTCGAGCTTACAGATGGCGCAAAGAACATCGGCTTCCTCGTCATGGACGTAACAAAAGGTGATGCTGGCAAAGACGGCGGAGACAAAGGCTTTACCATCACTTCACCTGAAATCAATGAAATTTTCATCAAACAAGGCGATGACAAGGTTTACACTTATGAACCAGTCAACCTGCCTGATAACACTGTCCGCGTCCACTATGTACGTGACAATACTGACTACGAAAACTTTGGCCTATGGAACTGGGGCGATGTCGCTGCACCTTCTGAGAACTGGCCTGTAGGAGCTGCTTCCTTCTCTGGCACGGATCGTTATGGTGCTTATGTTGACATTCAGTTAAAGGAAAATGCGAAAGAAATTGGAATGATTACTCTCAAAAAGACAAACGGAGAAAAGGACGGCGGAGACAAAAACTTCAACCTTCTCGACAAATACAACCACGTCTGGGTTAAACAAGGTGATGACAATGTCTACATCTCTCCTTACTGGGAGCAGGCTACCGGCCTAACGTCTGCAGAAGTCATCTCAGAAGATACAATTCTACTAGGCTTCACGATGACAGATGGCTTAACTGCTGATGATTTAAAATCAAAACTGGAAATCAAAGATTCAGATGGTACTGAAGTTTCAGTGACAAGTGCTGAAATCACAAGCGCCACTGCTGTAAAAGTGAAAGCAACATTCGATTTAGATAAGCTTCCATTATCCGTAACATTTGCAGACAGAACAGTTTCTGCTGCGACAAGCTGGAGAATGCTTGATGAAATGTTTGCCTATGATGGCGATGACCTCGGTGCTACCTATAAGGATGGCGCAGCTACATTGAAGCTGTGGGCTCCTAAAGCAAGCAAGGTTGTGGCAAACTTCTTCAACAAAGACAATGCAGCTGAGCAAATTGGCAGCATTGAGTTAATAAAGGGTGAAAAAGGAGTCTGGTCTGCTGACGTAGCTCCTGGCGACTTGAATGTAACCGATCTTAAGGGTTATTTTTACCAGTATGAGGTAACAAATGCTGGAGTGACAAAGAAGGTTCTTGATCCTTATGCAAAATCGATGGCAGCCTTTACAGTGAATACAGAGGGCGAAGCTGGTCCGGACGGAGATACTGTCGGTAAAGCAGCGATTGTTGACATGAGCGGGACAGACCCTGAAGATTTCGATCATGCAAAAATCAAAGGCTATGAGAAGCGTGAAGATGCCGTGATTTATGAAGTTCATGTACGTGACTTCACTTCTGATCCATCTATCGCTGGTGACCTGGACGCTAGATGGGGTTCTTACAATGCCTTCATCGACAAGCTGGATTATATTAAAAAGCTTGGTGTAACACACGTTCAATTACTTCCTGTAATGGCTTGGTATTATGGTGATGAAACGAAGATGGGCCAAAGAGAGCTCGATTACTCTGCTGGCGGAAATGAGTACAACTGGGGCTATGACCCACACAGCTACTTCTCGCCAGATGGCGCTTATTCAGAGGATGCAGCTGATCCTGAATTACGCGTAAAAGAATTGAAGCAGATGATTGATGCGATTCATGATGCAGGAATGGGTGTTGTCCTTGATGTTGTTTACACTCATATGGCAAAATCCAGTCAACTGAATGATATCGTTCCTAACTACTATGCGTTCCAGGATGCGCAAGGAAACTTCCTTGGCGGCTTTGGAAACAACCTGGCAACAAGCCACAAAATGGCTGAAAAGCTGATGGTAGATTCCGTGAAATACTGGTTTGAAGAATACAAGATTGATGGAATGCGTTTCGATATGATGGGTGACGCAACCTATCCGGCAGTCCAAAATGCATACAATGCTGCAGCTTCCGTTAACCCTGATGCATTGTTCATCGGTGAAGGCTGGAGAACATTCGCTGGCCACATCGCCGAGCCTGAACTTGCTGGCATGGGTGCTGACCAGGATTGGATGGATAAAACAGATGATGTTGGTGTATTCTCTGATGAAATCCGCAACGAATTGAAATCAGGCTTTGGCTCTGAAGGTGAGCCACGATTCCTGACTGGCGGTGCGCGTGATATCAATACGATTTTCAAAAACATCAAAGGCCAGCCAGGCAATACAGCTGACGATGACCCGGGCGATATGGTCCAGTACATCGCGGCACACGATAACCTGCCGCTATATGATGTCATTGCCCAGTCGATTAAAAAGGATCCAGCAATTCCTGAAAACAACCTTGAGATTCATAAACGGATTCGACTTGGCAACTCCATGATCCTGACGTCACAGGGTACAGCATTCCTTCATGCCGGCCAGGAATATGGAAGAACGAAGCAATGGAAAGGCGAAGGCGTTCCTGAGCAGAAATATCACGAATTGACGGATGAACAAGGAAATCCATTTGGATACTTCATCCACGATTCGTACGATTCTTCCGATGCCATCAACATGTTTGACTGGCAAAAAGCAACAAACAAAAAGGAATACTCAGTTAACACTACAACACAAGCCTACACTCAAGGCCTAATTGAACTGAGAAAATCAACAAATGCTTTCCGCCTAGGCGAGAAAGAACTAGTTGATCAGAATGTAAAATTGCTAGATTTACCTGAAATCAAAGATTCAGATTTAGTCATCGCATACGAGAACGTATCGACGGATAAAACCGGAACATACTACGTATTCGTAAACGCTGACACTGAAACTCGCAAGTTGACTTTAGGGGACCTTGATTTCTATAAAGCTAAGGTTTTAGTCGATAACGACGAAGCAGGAAAAACACCTGTATCCAAGCCATCTGGCTTTAAACTTACAAATGGCAAGATAACTCTTGATCCATTGACAACAGTGGTCATAAAAGTGGACCACAAAGGCAAGAAAAAATAATTCCACACGGCAGGTATCATCCTATCAGGATGGTGCCTGCCATTATTTTGGCATCTGCTTTTTGTTTACTAACATCAGCATCAAGGGTATCATTAATTATCACCATATGAACCACTAAGGAGAATCGGATGCTAGATTACAGATTGTATAAGGGCCGCGGCTCAGAGTATATTGTACTGCTGCACGGAATTGGCGGGAACTCGAATATTTTCTACAAACAGCTAAAGCCATTCCTGAAAAAATATAATATAGTCGCGATTAACATGCCTGGCCATGCAGAATCACCAGACATAGATTCCTATAAAGAAAGACTCTCATTTGACTTGATTGTCAGGGAAATCCTCAAGATATTAGACCACCTCTCAATCCGCAAGGCCCATTTTGTCGGCGTTTCGCTGGGAACGATCATCGTCCATCATCTGCTGCAGACGGAACCCGGACGAGTGAGGTCAGCAGTCCTTGGAGGAGCAATCACAAGGTTAAACCTATTTGCAAAATCACTGATTAAATTCGCCTGGTTAATAAGGGATTTCATTCCATTTATGTGGCTTTACCGCATATTGGCCTGGATCCTGATGCCTCGTGGAAACCATAAAGGCTCAAGGAGATTTTTCATCCAGGAAGCCTATAAGATGAAGCGAAAAAACTTCCTTGCGTGGTACCCTCTTGCCAGTGACGTCAAAACCACCTATAGCAAGGTTCAAGAAAAAAGCAAGAATGTCCCAAAGCTATATATCTCAGGTGCTGAGGACCATATGTTTGTTAAGGAATTAGCAGAAGACCTTCACGGGGACGAAAGCTCCGATCTGGTGATTTTGGAGCGGTGCGGACATGTCTGCAATATTGAAAAAGCCGATGAATTCAATGAGCTATCACTCGAATTCATGGATAAGCATGAAAATAAACAAGCAAACATTAGTTAAATAAAAGTAGGGAATGAGCTAAGCAGCTCATTCCCTTTTGTTATTGGCTCATTAATAATAAAACGGATATCTAGGTGGACAGCAAGGATATCCATATGGCGGGTATCCAGGATAGCCATAACCATAATAAGGACGCGGATAAAGTAAAGCACCGCCCAATAATCCACCAGCCAAACCACCTAAAAACGGTAATCCAAAGCCCCAAAACCTCTGATCATGCGTTCGATAAGGATGTCTGTATGCATGCATACGGCTTACCTCCCTCTTCTCTTTTTGTATTCATTAACTTTATATGCGTTTATCACGACTTTGGCTTGGGCGAGTGTACCTGTATTCTGATTGATGCCTATCGGTGACCACTTTTTTCATTTTTTCTCATTCGCGTTCTCCAATACTCCAACAAAAAAAGAAGCATAAGAACTCCTCGTCCTCATGCTTCTCAAAATTATACTTTGAACTTTGTGACCATCTCTCTCAGATTCTCTGCCAGATTAGCTAGTGAAGCGGATGATGAAGCGACTTCTTCCATTGATGCCAGCTGTTCCTCCGTTGCGGATGCGATTTCTGCTGTGCTTGCGACGGAGCCGCGGGCAATTTTGGTCACCTCTTCGATTGAGGCGTTCACCTGCTGGACGCTTGCCGACATTTCTTCTGAAATTGCGGATACCTCCTGGATTTCCTCGCTGACATTTTCGATCGATTTTAGAATCTCCTCAAATGTACGACCCGTCTCCTCAACTAATAACGACCCTTCAGATATCTCGACCGTTCCTTTATTCATCATTTCCACGACCTGGTGGGTTTCTTTTTGGATAACCTCAATCAAACCCGAAATCTGGCTGGCAGACTGTCTTGAAAGCTCGGCCAATTTCCTGACTTCATCTGCGACAACCGCAAAGCCCTTGCCATGCTCCCCAGCCCTTGCTGCTTCAATGGCAGCATTCAGCGCAAGCAAATTCGTCTGGTCCGCGATACCTGTGATAACCTCAATGATCTTGCCGATTTCAGCGGACTTCCGATCCAGATCCTTTATTACTCCATTAGTTTCGCTTGTCGTATCATTGATGGACTTCATCTTTTCGATTACTTTTTCCAAAGATTCCTGTCCAACTTGTGCTTGTTTTGCCGTTTCTGCCGCAGACTCGGCAACATTCGAAGTCGTTTCGGCAGCGCGCTGGATTCCTCCAGACATCTCGCCTACCGCTTTCGCACTTTCCTCGGTATTTTTACTCTGGAGCTCTGCACCGCCTGCGACCTCCTGGATTGCCGTTGCTACCTGGTGCGTAGCAGAATTGGTCTGTTCCGTACTTGCCATCATTTCTTCAGCAGAGGCGGCAACCTGCTCCGAAGTACTGCTTACCTGCAAAATCAAATTCCTCAAGTTGGTCGCCATTTCATTAAAATCTGTTGCTAACTGCCCAATTTCATCGTTATTCTTCACATTGATTTTATCAATAACGAGGTTTCCATCAGCCAATTGCTTTGCCGCCTGAGACACAAGCTGGACAGGCTTGGAAATCACCCTGCTTATGTAAGTTGCAATTCCGATTCCAATGATAAAAGCCGCTGCACTGAGTATAATGATCAGCAAGGCTACTTTTTGTACGTCTCCAGATAACGTTTCACTCGTAGAATTCAAGGCATCTTCCTGGTACTCAAACGCATCCTCAGCAGCAGAATTCAGGCTGAAGATAAGAGGATTTCCTTTTTCCTGCATCAACAACCTGACCTTGACCATTTGTTCATCTCTTATTAAAATAAAAGCCTCTGATGCCATCTCATAATATTGTGCCTCAGCTGCAACAAGGTTATCTCCTACCTTCTTCTCCTCAGCTGATTCTGTCGAGCTTAAATATTTTTTAGAGCTTTTTTCAAAATCTTCTACCGCACCCTCAAATTCAATCAGGCTTTCACCATCACCATTTGCCATATACTTTTGGAGTGCCAGTTGCTCCCTCATGATTGCATCCTTCATCTCGACAATCAGATTCACCTTATCCATCCGTTCATCAATGGATGAAGAATACTGGTTGTTCATCTTGTTAAACTGAAAATTCGTTATGATTGCCACAACTGCCAGCAAAGTCAAAACCGAGAAAAAGCCCGCCAATAGTTTGGCGCGAACATTGAACTTCATCTGTGATTTTCTTGCGAATCTCTTCTTGAATTTCATTTTCCGCTCTCCTGTCCAGCAATATAGTAAATTACTATTCTTACTTTCTATTTCGGTTTAATTTTTGAAAATTTTAGGACTTTAGCCATAAAAACGAAAAAAGGACGGTTTTCTTCCAATTTAGAAGTAAAAAACCGTCCCCATACTGCTAAGAATGCCTGCGATATTTGACTTCTCCGCCTATGATGGTCATTTCAACTTTCATCGTTAAAAGTTCATCCGGTTCTTCCATTTCGAATGGATTGGCTGAGTAAACGGTAATATCCGCTAATTTTCCGCGGGAGATCGTTCCTTTAAGCGTCTCTTCGTTCGTTGGATAAGCACCGAGCTCTGTGAACAAGCGGAACGCATCGACCATCGACAACTTCTGCTCTGGCACATAACCGTCATGGGTTTCACCTGGTTTTTTCCGAGTGACTGCGGCATGGATTCCGAGAATTGGATCGACTGGCTCAACCGGAGAATCAGAGCCTCCTGCACAAATAACACCTGCTTCCATTAATGTTTTCCATGCGTAGGAAAGCTTGATTCTCTCTTCACCTAGACGCTCCTGGACCCATGGGAAATCACTCGCAATAAACCGCGGCTGGATATCCGCAATCCTGCTAGGTGCTTTCAGTCGAGGAATCAATTCTTCTCTTAAAACCTGGGCATGAATCAGCCGGTCGCGATATGCTACAGTTGGGAACTGATCCAGCACATCGAGAACATTTTCCAGTGCCTGATCGCCAATCGTATGGACTGCAATCGGCATATCCAGCTCCCGTGCACCTTTCACGAGTTCGTATAAATGCTCCTGATCATACATCGCATCGCCGTAATGGCCTGGCGCATCACTATATGGTTCCGATAACAGTGCGGTTCTCCGGCCAAACGCCCCGTCGGCAAAAATCTTCACCGAGCCGATTTGCAGCGTATCATTGCCATAACCAGTGTACATTCCAGCTTCTTTCAGGTTTGGTAAAAATTCATGGTTGATCAAGAGATTGCTGCGTAAGCCGAGCTGCTCTCCATTTAAAAGCTCATTGAATAGATTCCACGTTTTTTCAAGCCCGCCGAGATAAAGCGGATCATTCGTATGTACGCTAGTCAGCCCCTTGCTCATCGCAAAATGCATCGTCTGGCGCATCGCTTTTTTCCAGTCGTCGTATGAGCGCTCAGGGATGTACTGCCTGATCAGATTCGCCGCTGACTCCAGGAATAATCCCGTCGGCTGTTTCGTAATATCATCCAGTACGATGGTGCCGCCTTCTGGCACTGTAATTGCCGGGTGATAGCCGCTCACTTCCAACGCCTTGCTGTTGACTAGAGTCGCGTGCAAGCATGTTCTTGTTAAAAATAACGGATTGACAGGCGCCACATAATCCAGCTCCGAAATCGTCGGGATTCCTCCGTCCGTAAAAAGATTCTCATCCCAGCTGCTGCCGACAATCCATTCCCCCGGCGCAAGCTGACTGGCTTTTGCCTGAATTTTTGCCAGCATCTCATGCTTGGACGTGATTCCGACAAAATCGAGATTGATAAAACTATCCGCCATAATCGACAGGTGAAGATGGCTGTCAATCAGGCCAGGAGTAGCTGTTTTTCCTTCCAAATCGATCACCTGTGCCTGGCTGCCCCATTGCAGCACCATATCTGCGGATGATCCCATATCAATAAAACGGCCATTTTCGATGACCACTGCTTGTACAATTGGATTGCGCGTGTTGAATGTATAGATGGTTCCATTTTTGTATATGGTTCTCAAGAAGAATCTCCCCTTTGGATAGATAAAAATGGTGAATGCCTGGGGAGTGCGTTAGGAGTTTGATAGAAGGGGGATACTTGGAAAGCTCTGGCATGCAAAAAGCAATGACAGAAAATAACCTATCATTGCTTTTTACAATATACGTTATCCTCCATTTCGATCAGTAGTTCTCCATGCACAAAACCAAGCATGACAGTCTGCTCCTTGTTCAGAAAGCATCCCAGCAGTAACCAGTTTGACCCTAATTACGCTTCGGCAAACAACCCTTTCATCCACCATCAACGATGTCATACTCCGATGGACTAATCTTGTTATTCGCTCCTCTACCTCACCGATCTGATAAGATCATATGAAATTAGGTTAATAGTAACAGATTTATCATAATTCGTAAAATGTTCACTGATTTTTCGCGGGCACTTTTTTACAATGAAAGAAGAAAGGAAGTGGAATATGATAGTAAAAGAAAGAACCAAACCAGAAGAATTAGTAATCCTACAAACCCTTAAGGCCCGGATGGAATTGGAAGAGAAAGATGCTCAAAACCTGCGAACGCTGGAGAAAGGCTATGAAGGAGAAGTACACTTCGATCATTGGTTCACGAACCATATAGTCGAAAGCCTCATTATCAACGACCTGCTCCTCGAAGTAAATGGCACTCATTTTCAAATCGACTCCCTCGTGATCACGCAGGACCGGCTGCATCTTTTCGAAGTGAAAAATCTTGAAGGAGACTATTATCTGGATGGAGACAAATTTAAGACAGTCGCCGGCACCGAAATCAAAAATCCCCTCCATCAACTAAGCCGCGCAGAATCTCTACTAAAGCAACTACTAAAAAATCTGGGCTTTTACATCCCTCTCGAACCTCACCTCGTGTTCATCAACCCTGAATTCGCCCTTCTGCAAACACCACTAAAATCACCCATTATTTTACCAAACCAACTGAACCGCTTTATGGATAAGATGAACCGTACCACTTCAAAATTAACAAACAAACATACCAAACTGGCGGAGGCACTATTGTCTTTGCATATTAAGAAATCACCATTTTCCAGAGTGCCGGGATACGATTTTGATCGGTTGAGGAAAGGGGTTATTTGTGAGGCTTGCGGGGAGTTTTTGGAGAGTTATAGCAGGAATAAATTCATTTGCAGGCAATGTGAATCTCAAGAGCATATTGAATCGGTGGTGATTCGTGCCGCCAAAAGTTTTCAGTTGCTTTTTCCAGAGCGCAAAGTGACCACAGCGACTCTCTATGAGTGGATCGATGCTCGTATCCCCCCGAAAACCATTAGGAGAGTATTAAAGAGCAATTTCTCAGCCAAGGGAGAGTGTAGTTCCACCTATTACGAGTAATGGAGTACTATAAGAATTGCCATGAAGTGTCTATCACCTTTATGGTAATTTTTTTATTTTTTATATTACCGAAATCTTCGGCTCCTCCTCTTTTCGGGCACATGTTCCTCCAACTTGTTACCGAAATCTTCGGCTCCTCCTCTTTTCGGGCACATGTTCCTCTAACTTGTTACCGAAATCTTCGGCTCCTTCTCTTTTCGGGCAGATGTTCCTCTAACTTGTTACCGAAATTTTCGGCTCCTCCTCTGTTCGGGCACATGTTCCTCCAACTTGTTACCGAAATCTTCGGCTCCTCCTCTTTTCGGGCACATGTTCCTCCAACTTGTTACCGAAATTTTCGGCTCCTTCTCTTTTCGGTCACATATTTCTAACTCTGTTAACTCCCATACACCTCTGGACAAAATCACATCACAAATCCCCCCATCCTGGAATGACCACAAAATAATTTGGCAAAATAAACAAAACAGAAAACGCTTGCAATTTTTCAAATCCGTTTTATAATACTTGTATACAAGTATACTTGATTAACCAGGAAGGTGATGTAATGACGGAAAAGCAGGAATTTCTTTATCCCCAGAAATGGCTTTCAAAAGCATCGACTGGTGACCGTGTCGCAAGTGAGCTACGGATGCAAATAATCTCGGGATTGATTGAAAGCGGTGCCATCCTTTCGGAAAATAAACTGGCTGCCGACTTCAGTGTCAGCCGTTCTCCAATCCGGGAAGCATTGAAAATTCTCGCTTCCGAAAACTTGATCCGACTTGAACGAATGGGTGCCGTTGTCATTGGACTGACAGAAAAAGATATCGAAGAGATTTACGACGTCCGCTTATTGATCGAATCATTTGTTTTTGAACGACTCATTAAAATAGACACGACTGACCTGGTAATTGAATTGAGCAAGATCCTCGAAATGATGAAAATTGCCATCAAATACAAGGATGCCGACGAATTCAGCCTGCAGGATGTCCTCTTCCATGAAACGATCATCCGGGCGATTAATCATTCCTATATCAAAATGATCTGGGACAACACGAAACCCGTCATGGAAGCTTTCATCCTGTTATCGATGCGGGCAAGAATCAAAGAAAAATACGAGGACTTCGACCGCATCCTCGAAAATCACGAGCTTTATATTGAAGCCATCAAAACGAAGAATCGCGAACTTATGATTAAATCCTTACACCAAAATTTTGATGATGTTCAAGGTAAAGTTGAAGACCTTTGGATATCGCAGCAAACGCTTTCCAAGGGAGTGGAGAAAAGTGACTGAGTATATGCTAGGGGTCGACATCGGTACAACAAGTACCAAGGCTGTTTTATTCAGTGAAAAAGGTGAAGTCGTCCAGCAGGAGAACATTGGCTACCCTCTTTATACACCGGATATTTCAACAGCCGAGCAAGATCCTGAAGAAATTTATATGGCGGTTCTGACGGCCATTACAAAAATAATGAAGCACCACCAGCAAAAAAAATTGGCTTTCATCTCATTCAGCAGCGCGATGCATAGCGTCATTCCGATTGATGAAAATGATGAGCCGCTTACACCATGCATCACCTGGGCGGACAACCGCAGTGAAGCATGGGCTCATAAAATCCAGAATGAACTGAATGGACATGAAATTTACAAGCGCACCGGAACGCCGATACATCCGATGTCACCATTAAGCAAAATTGCCTGGATTGTGAACGAGCGTCCCGAAATCGCCACCAAGGCGAAAAAATACATCGGTATCAAGGAGTTTATTTTTAAAAAGTTCTTTGATCAGTATGTGGTTGATCACTCATTGGCGTCAGCAATGGGGATGATGAATCTCAAGAATCTGGACTGGGATGAAGAAGCCCTGCAAATTGCAGGAATCACCAAAAACCATTTATCCGAGCTTGTACCGACTACAAAGACTTTCACGAACATCGATCCGGAAATTGCGATGCAACTGGGAATTGACCCACAGACACCTTTCGTCATCGGTGCAAGTGACGGGGTCCTTTCCAACCTCGGAGTCAATGCGATTGGCAAAGGCGAAATTGCAGTCACAATCGGGACAAGCGGTGCTATCCGTACGATTATCGACGAACCGCAAACCGATGAAAAAGGACGGATTTTTTGCTACGCACTGACTGAAAACCACTGGGTAATCGGCGGACCTGTTAACAATGGCGGGATGGTCCTTCGCTGGATCCGCGATGAATTCGCTGCATCAGAAGTCGAGACAGCAAAGCGTTTAGGAATCGATCCTTATAATGTGTTAACTAAAATCGCTGAGCGCGTAAGGCCTGGAGCGGAAGGGTTGTTGTTCCATCCATACCTTGCAGGCGAGCGTGCCCCTTTATGGAATCCTGATGTCCGCGGTTCCTTTTTCGGACTGACGATGTCCCATAAAAAAGAGCACATGATCCGCGCAGCATTAGAGGGGGTCATTTTCAACCTGTATACCGTCTTTTTAGCGCTCACCGAAGCGATGGAGAGTCCGGTTACAAGGATTCAGGCTACCGGTGGTTTCGCAAGATCAGATGTATGGCGCCAGATGATGTCCGATATATTCGACATTGAGGTAGTCGTTCCTGAAAGCTACGAAAGCTCTTGCCTTGGTGCTTGCATCCTCGGTCTTTATGCAACAGGTAAAATTGATTCGTTTGATGTAGTTTCTGACATGATCGGCAGTACTCAAAAACATATGCCGAATGAGGAAGCCGCAAAAGAATACAGACAGCTGGTGCCAATCTTCATCAGCTTATCGAGAGCACTGGAACAAGATTATTCAAGAATAGCAAACTATCAAAGAAGCTTGATTAAATAAGGGGACACCTGATCCCCGGCACCAAAATGTTAGCGCTTTATTTTACAGAGTAACAGCTGGTTTTTCACTTATTCAAAAGCGGGACCTGCTCGTTGCACAATTTCAAAGAGGAAACACTCCGCTCTATGCGGGAAATATAGACATCTTAGGGGGAAATTACAATGCCATTGGTTATTGTAGCAATTGGTATCTTAGCTTTACTTTTATTGATCATGGGCTTAAAACTAAACACTTTTGTCTCATTGATCATCGTTTCATTCGGGGTTGCTTTAGCGCTTGGTATTCCATTAGGAGAAGTTGTTAAAACAATCGAAGCCGGCTTAGGCGGCACACTTGGCCACCTGGCGTTAGTCTTCGGGCTTGGTGCTATGTTGGGTAAATTGATCGCAGATTCTGGCGGTGCTCAGAGAATCGCGATGACCCTTGTAAACAAATTCGGTGAAAAGAACATCCAATGGGCAGTCGTAGTGGCTTCGTTCATCATTGGTGTCGCTCTATTCTTTGAAGTAGGTTTAGTATTATTGATTCCGATCGTATTTGCGATTTCAAGAGAATTAAAGATTTCAATCCTATATCTAGGTATTCCGATGACTGCTGCTTTATCTGTAACTCATGGATTCCTGCCTCCTCACCCAGGACCAACTGTCATTGCTGGTGAGTTTGGGGCAAACATTGGTGAAGTATTGCTTTATGGCTTTATCATTGCCATTCCAACTGTGATTCTTGCAGGGCCTGTATTTACGAAAATCGCTAAAAAACTTGTACCAGAATCTTTCAACAAAACTGGAAGCATCGCTTCTTTAGGCGAACAAAAAACATTCAAACTTGAAGATACTCCTGGTTTCGGGATCAGCGTTTTCACAGCATTACTACCAGTTATATTAATGTCTATCGCAACAATCATTACATTGCTTCAAAAAACAATGGGTTTTGAAGATAATAGTTTCCTAGCAGGGATCCGATTCATCGGTGATGCTGGTACTTCCATGACATTGTCTCTATTATTCGCTATCTACTCAATGGGAATTGCACGTAACATTCCAATCAAGACGGTTATGGATTCTTGCGCAACAGCCATCTCACATATCGGCATGATGCTATTGATTGTTGGTGGAGGCGGCGCCTTCAAACAAGTATTGATCACTGGCGGTGTTGGTGACTATGTAGCTGAAATGTTCAAGGATACAGCATTATCGCCAATCCTGCTTGCATGGATCATCGCAGCCATCCTGCGTATCGCTCTTGGTTCTGCAACAGTTGCAGCTTTGACAACTGCTGGCTTGGTTATTCCAATGCTTGGCACAAGCGATGTTAACCTTGCTCTGGTCGTACTCGCTACAGGAGCAGGAAGCTTGGTCGCTTCCCACGTAAACGACGCAGGCTTCTGGATGTTCAAAGAATACTTCGGCTTAAGCATGAAAGAAACATTCGCAACATGGACACTGCTTGAAACCATCATTTCCGTAGCTGGTCTAGGATTCGTCCTATTGCTTAGCCTATTTGTTTAATACGATGAGGTCAGTCCTTTAATGAAGGGCTGACCTCTTATTTTGTCTACAACCAAAGTCTTAGATTTTATCAATCTAACTTCCGAATACACTTTTGTTTTTAACCTTGTAAAATAAAAATAAGAGGTGATTTTTTATGAAAAAAATCTGGTCAGATAAAATGCCTGCTGTCCAATTCCGGATTGCGCGGCCAACAGATCAATTGGAGAAGGTCGTTGAATTTTACCGTGATGGACTTGGGCTTGAAGTTGTTGGTTCGTTTGAAAAACACGATGGTTATGACGGAGTGATGCTAGGCCTGCCTGATTTCAGCTATCACCTGGAATTCACCCAGCATGTGGAAGGCAGTCCCTGCCCCGCACCGACCGAAGACAATCTATTAGTCTTTTACATTCCTGATCACGAAGTACGAGACACTATCGCCCTGCGGCTGCACAATATGGGCTATCCGGAAGTCGAACCGGAAAATCCGTATTGGAAAAATGCTGGTGTCACGATTGCCGATCCGGATGGCTGGAGGATTGTTCTCCAGAATTCTTCTGGGTTGGGGAATAATTAAAGTGAAAAGGCTCTTCTGCGGTGGGTGCAGAAGAGCCTTCTATATGGAAGCTTCTAATTCCCTGGCTTTTTAACACGAATTGACCTAGCCAGGTTTTGAAAAAATCGAATTCAACTAGCTAGCTTTTTTAAAAAATTAATTCACCTAGCAAGCTTTTTTAAAAAATTAATTCACCTAGCAAGCTTTTTTAAAAAATTAATTCACCTAGCAACCTTTTTAAAAAATTAATTCACTTAGCAAGCTTTTTTAGAAATCAATTCACCTAGCAAGCTTTTTAAAACTCCAGCTCCCCAACCTTCTCATAGCTGCCCATTTTATGGCTCGTGATTTTCTCTGGTGACAAGCCGTACAATTTGTCACCGATATAGAGCAGGCGCTGGATTTGGTGCTCCCACTCTTCGTAATATGGCATTTCTCCATTTATATGGGTAATTTTAGACTTTAGCTTAAATCCGGTCACTGGATCGATACTATATACATAAGCTCCCTGATATTCAAAGAATTGTTCGTATTCGTTTTTCTCGCTGTTTCTATAAACCGAGATTGGGAAGGCAAAAATGTCTTTCTCCCTATTGAACAGCAGGGCCTTGTGGTCATGGTTCAATGGTGAGTAGGTGCCGCGCCCGCCAATGATTTCGGTGAATTTCTCTTTCGGATTGGTCATATCACTGACATCGAATAGCGAAATCTTAACTCCATCTGTAAGGATTCTCGGCTGTGAGGCTCCTTTTTCAGCGACGATTTTCGTATCCTGGCCGAAGCCGATGATATGGTTTTCATCATATGGGTGCAGATAATTGCTGAAGCCAGGTATTTTCAATTCGCCAAGCACTTTCGGATTGGCTGGATCGCTTGCGTCAAACACGAACAGCGGGTCGGTTTCTTTAAAAGTAACCATATAGATGCGGTCACCCATGAATCTCGCAGAGTAGATTCTTTCCCCTCGAGCCAGTTCTTCAATCTTCCCGGTTTCTTTTAAGTTTTTATCCAATATATAGAGATGGTTGCTAGAAGGCCGCTTTTCATCCCAAGCGTAGCCTTTGGTCGTCACGACGCGGAAATAGCCATTGTGTTCATCCATCGAGAACTGGTTCAGCACGGTTCCCGTTACGGTAGCGGAGCTATGGTATTTAACATCCAGGCCCTTAATCTCAAATTTATGGACATCGGTGTCCGGAGCGATGACACCACGATCCTTCCTGTCCATATCCCCATAATTCTCGACAGCCAGGTAAAGATTTTCCTTGGACATATAAAGCTGGTTCCCGCTGCCCAGGTACGTCGTCAGAGCCACTTCCTTTTTCGGCTGTTCGAGATCAAGAGCGGCAATCAATGTATAGTTCGGCTGGCGTGACTCTGGGAAATAATGAATATCATCATAATCAATCGTTCTTTCCTTTGAATCATAGGCAGTGTCAGTAAACTTTGGCCTGATATCAATTTTCCTGTTCTCCTTCAGCAGCCAGTAATCCGGGTAATGCTGAGTGATGAGATAGACAAGATTCTCGACTTTCCTTGCCGAAACATAGTGACCTTCCACTTTGACTTCACGGATCTGCTTGGGATCAGCAGGATTTTTAACATCATAGACAATTATTGTCGTAGATTGCATCATAGGGGCAATCAACGAGTCCTTAGCGACATCTTCATATGGCCTATATATTTCGTTGTACTGATGGCCAATGACCACCAGTTGATCGTCTTGCAGGAATAGCTGACTAGGTGAAAAATTCTCATCAAAATGCAAAACCGATAAAACCTTCATCTGCGTGCCAGGCACTGCCTGAATGATTCGCACCTTATTATGCTCAGCCTGAAAAATACTTTCGCCATCTGTTTTGACGATATCCGCTTCATCAACGCCCTGTACCTGGACATTCGTTTCGGAAACATCCCCACCGCCACCGGACTTATCGGCAGCCACTGACTCTTCCGTCGCCTTATCCTCACCAGCAGAAAAGGATTCCTTCAATCCGCCAAACCAGCTTCGGGCCTCTTTCTCTTCCTCTATAATGTCTTCAAAATAACTCGCTAGATTCTCCTGCGAGCCAACCGTCGGCAGGGTTTCTTTTACAACGAACTTCCAGTTGTGCCCAGAGTTCAGCTCCCTGCCTAGCGCAGATTTAATTCCTTTTTTAAAATGAACGGTGTATTCCTTCGATTTTAGGTCATACCCTTGTGCCGGAGGAAGGATGTAAATGGTTTTCCGGTCGTCACCCAACTCCAGCTTCGTGTCGATCTTCTCGCCCTTGTCATTCGTCACAAAAATCAAATCGGCATCAAGACTTTTTTCAGAGATATTCTCGGAAAACTCGAGCTTCCACACCTTATTCGGAAGGACCACATGCTCTTCTTCCCATGCATTCACGACTTTGAACTGGGAAAAAGAAAAGAAAGCCACTGCAACAATTGAAGCGAGCAACAAACCGCTTATAAGCCACCATTTTTTCATCTTTTTCGAACCCCCTTGTAAAATTAGACGGGAATTTGTTCCAGGTGTTTCAGATTTCATCCTCAAAATTCAATGAAAAAACATCTTTTTTTATAGAAAAAAGCTCCTCCGGATCACGAAGGAACTTTGATTCTAGGAAACTCTTCTCCTGGCACGGGTTTGCTGAAATGATAACCTTGTGCTTGATTGCAGTGATGCTGCTTCAACAATCCTAACTGGTCTACTGTTTCGACTCCTTCCGCAATTACGGACAGCCCCAGATTATGCGCCATCAGAATAATCGTTGTAGCGATGTTTTCGTCGCTTTTATTATCGGCGATGTCCTTCACAAAGCAACGGTCAATTTTCAAATGATCAATCGGGAATCTCTTCAGGTAACTCAGCGAGCTGTAGCCTGTGCCGAAATCGTCGATCGAGATATTAACTCCAATTCCTTTCAGCTCATGAAGGATTACGTTTGCTTTTTCCACGTCCATCGTCATGCTTTCGGTAATCTCGATTGTCAGGTACCTCGGCTCCACTCCGGCTAACTCAAGAGTTTCCTTTATCATCGGAATCAAATTAGGCTGATAAAATTGGCGAATCGATAAGTTAACCGACATCGTCAAACCTTCCATTCCGTTTTCGTGCCAGTCCTTGAGCTGCAGCATGGCGGTTTTCAGCACCCATTCCCCAATCGGAATGATCAGCCCTGTTTCTTCTGCGATTGGGATGAACTGATCTGGTGAGACAAACCCCACCCTCTCATTTTTCCAGCGGATCAGCGCCTCCGCTCCCGTTACCTTATTGGTATACAGGTTGATGATTGGCTGATAGTGCAGTACAAATTCATTACGCTCGAGCGCTTTACGGAGCGCATTCTCAATCTGGAGCTTTTCGAATGCCTTGCGATCGAGCAACACATCATACAGCTGGTAATTGTTGCGCCCCTGTTTTTTTGCCTGATACATCGCGACATCCGCCTTGCTCAGCAGCATGTCAACTTTTTCGCCATCATCAGGGTAAAAGCTCATGCCTATGCTCGTTGTGATGAAAATATCTGTCCCATCAAGCACAAAAGGCTCCTCTAATGTCTTCAGGATATCACGCGCCACGGCTTCAGCTTTTTCCTTCGTAGTGTGCTCTAGTAAAATAGTAAACTCGTCCCCGCCCTGTCTTGAAAAAAACACTCCATCTCCAAGGTTGTTTTTCAACTTTCCAGACACATGTACAAGCAAGCGGTCACCTATAGAATGACCGAGAGAATCGTTGACGAATTTGAATCTGTCCAGGTCGAGAAACATGAGGCTCAGTTTTTCACCTTCATCCACTTTTGTCTCAGCTAAAGCCTTATTAACCCTATCATCAAACAGCCGCCGGTTCGCCAGTCCTGTCAGCGCATCATGATACGCCATGAAATCAATTTTTTCTTTTGCCTGATAATGCTGGATCACCAGGCTAGCGAGATCCGTTGCTTTCTGGATGATTTCCCGGTCCTTTTCACGCGGAGACCTTGAACGGCAGTAATAAAGGCCAAACGTGCCAATCACCCTATGATCATCGTCGAAAACTGGTGTTGACCAGCATGCCTTTAAACCATAAGAGAGGGCCAGATCTCGGTATTCCTCCCATAACGAATCGGACTCAATATCCTTTACCGCCACGGATTTCCTCAAATAGGCCGCCGTGCCACAGGAACCAGCCTTTGGACCAATCGGCATCCCATCAACTGCCACATTATATACTGGCGGCAAATTAGGAGATGACCCTTGTACTAATTTCTTTCCCTCTTGGTCGGCAATCAAGATTGAACAGCGGGCCCCGTCTGTAAAACTCTCGATAAAAAGGACAATCTCATCCAGGACCTCTTGATAAGAGATTCCCTTCGCCATCATTTTAAGGATTCGATTTTGGCCGTTCAACAATGCCTCGAGCTCCTTTTTTTTCGAGATATCCTGTGCACACCCGACAATGCCCAAAATCTCCTTACCTAGGGTAATCGGAACAGCCGTAACCATCAGGTCAACTCGTTCACCAGTATCCTTTTTAAAGATGGCCGTTTCAAATCTGGTTCGCCCTCCTGACGTCACTTGCTTAAATTGCTGAATTGTATCTTCCAGGAAATCATCATGAATGATCGAAATGAAATTCATATCCAAAGCCTCTTCCAGCGAATACCCCGTTATCACTACAGCTGCTTCATTGAACCCAATAAAATTTCCTTTCATATCAAGGGCGTAGCAACCATCATGGTTATAATCAAACAAGGATTTATATACCTCAAAAAGAGATTTGCTATTTAAATCTGGCTGCATTATAGTCACCCGCCCCTTTAAATTCGTAGTATATACATGTTATTGATTTATATCGGCACTCCCTGTCTATGGTTACACAGGTATTTTTTTACAAAACAGGCCTGTTGGACTATTTATGAGGTTTTTTCAAACATAAAATCACGAAGAAAAGACCCTTAATCAAGGGCCTCAGACTGTCATTGGAAGGGTATGATTAGTGGTTAGCACCGTCCTCCAAAACAACAACGCCATAATCTCCTGAAGATGCAATACGCAAACAATATTACCGCGATAATACCAATTACACCTACAGCTGTATTTACTGTAGCAGCGAATGAACCCAACCAAGCAAGGACAACAGCAATCACGCCGAAATAGGATAACAGAATCAATCCTGCCCCCACCAGGACTCCAAGAAATAAGTCGAACACACTGCATGCAGCATGAACTCCATTACTCATATGCTTCACCTCCAATCCTTTGTTCACCAACATAATATGCATGTACCAAACAGCTTGTTTATTAATGAAGGAAAAAGAGGTGAATATACTATCTTTTTATGCTTTTTTACCACTATTTCCATCTATAATGAAAGTGGTTTATGATGTAATCAACCAGAATGAATAGGAGAATAGCAATGGAGAAACAGCAAACAAGTATAAAGCCTTTCCTTTCACTCATTGTATCAACGAATATTCCGAAGGCTGCGCTTTTCACCGGGCTGGCTGCGAGTATCATCACGACCCTGGCTGGCCTGGTGGTTCCAATCCTGACGAAAAATCTGGTAGATGGCTTTTCTGTTGAGGCGATCAGCGTTCCGCTTGTCATCGCGATTGGCGCTGCATTCGTGATTCAGGCATTGATCAGCGGGATTTCCATCTATCTGCTCAGCTATGTCGGCCAAAAGGTCGTCGCGCGGCTGCGCGAACGGATGTGGACGAAGCTGATTCGCATGCCAGTCCGCTACTTTGACAAGCAGTCCAGCGGGGAAACGGTCAGCCGGATTGTCAATGACACCAGTATTGTCAAAGAGTTGATCACGAGCCATTTTCCTAATTTCTCAACGGGGATTATTTCAATCATCGGTGCTGTGGTGATTTTGCTCGTGATGGACTGGAAAATGACCTTGCTCATGCTAATTTCCGTGCCGCTCACGCTGGCAATCATGATTCCTCTCGGCAGGAAAATGGCTAAGATTGCGCGAGGGCTGCAGGATGAGACGGCTGTTTTCACCGGACATATCACCCAGACTCTCGGGGAAATTCGCTTAATGAAAGCTTCAACCGCGGAAAAAATTGAAGAGAATAACGGTTATGGCGGAATTGATAAACTGTTCAACTTTGGATTGAAGGAAGCGCGAATCTTTGCGTTGATTGGACCTGTCATGCAACTCATGATCATGGTCGTTATTGTCATCATCATTGCCTACGGAGGAATGCGCGTAGTTAACGGGACAATGTCCACAGGGGCGCTCATTGCCTTCCTGCTTTATCTGTTCCAGATTATTATGCCGATCACTTCGTTCGCGATGTTCTTTACCCAGCTGCAAAAAGCGAAAGGCGCGACAGAACGGATCATTGAAATTCTCGACCAGCCGCTTGAAGAAGGTCAGGAAGGCATCGAAACAGACATCAGCAACCTGCCCATCACCATCGATAATGTCAGCTTTGCCTACAGCGAGGATGAGCCGGTCATTGAAGGAGTTTCACTGGATGCGCAGCCTGGCCAGATGGTTGCTTTCGTCGGACCAAGCGGCGGCGGTAAAACTACCATGTTTGGCCTGATTGAACGTTTTTACGAACCAACAAAAGGAGAAATCCGGATTGGTGACACTCCGATCCAGAAACTATCGCTTTCCTCTTGGCGAAACCAAATCGGCTATGTCTCGCAGGAAAGCGCCATGATGGCTGGAACCATCCGCGAAAATCTGTACTATGGGCTGGAAAACGGAGACAAGATTCCGGATGAACGTCTTTGGGAGGTCGCAAAAATGGCCTATGCCGACCAATTCATCGCAGACTTTCCCAAAGGACTTGATACGGAAGTCGGCGAACGCGGCGTCAAACTGTCTGGCGGTCAAAGGCAGCGAATCGCAATCGCCCGCGCCTTTCTCCGTGATCCGAAAATCCTGATGATGGACGAAGCCACCGCCAGCCTCGACAGCCAGTCAGAAGGCATCGTCCAGCAGGCCCTGACCCGCCTGATGGAAGGCCGGACGACATTTGTCATCGCCCACAGGCTCTCCACCATCGTCAATGCGGATAAGATTGTTTTTATAGAAAAAGGAAGAGTGACCGGTATCGGCACTCACCAGGAATTAATCCAGACACATGATTTATACAGGGAGTTTGCACAGCAGCAGCTGGCTTAAGCATGAAGAAGGAGGTCCTGCCATTATTACGGCGGACCTCCTTCTTCATGCTTTTATTTTCTCGGCAGCAAGCCAGTACCCCTAAACAAAAATAATCTCCTCGGTCGCCCGATAATCCCTTGGTGACAGGCCGACATATTTTTTAAATGTTCCGCTGAAATAGTTAGGGGTGTTGTACCCTAGTTCTTCGGCGATGGCTTCCACTGTGTGGTCGGTGTGGCGCAGCAGCCAGACGGCGCGCTGCATGCGAACGAAGGTGACATACTCGACGAAGCTTCGTCCCGTTTCTAGTTTAAATATACGACTGAAATAGGGGACGCTCAGATTGATCTGATCGGCCACCTGCTTGATTGACAAGTCCTCGGTACAGTACTGGTAAATGTACTCGGTACATTTTTGAATTTGCATGTCTTTTGTGATTTCTTCATAATAACGGAGCTGAAGTCTTTCGTATGGCGATGTCCGCCTTGCTTTACAAGCTTCTTTATACGAATGGTGCAGCAGCAGCGGCTCGCGATAAATGGAGCCTACTCCAATATAAAGCTGAATCCCGTATTCATTTTCCAACGAGTCAATTGTCGCAAGGATTCGCCCTTCACCCTCTTTCCAATGCTTCAATGAACCAAACTCCGACGGCACCTGAATCAGCACGAGCAGATGTTTCCTGTAGGACAGGAAAGTGAGGTGATACCCTTCAAACTGTCTTTTTAAAAACTCCTGGATGACCGTTGGAGCCTGCCAGTCTTCTTGTATTCGTTTATCCGGACAGCGGACGAATCCCTGAATAAAACAGACCACATTCGGAACAGCTTCCCCTGACAGGAAAAAGCGGGCCTGCAGAAGCTCCTCCTCTGTCTTCACTTCCCCTGACAACAGTCTTCGTAAAAAAGCCTCCCTAAAAGGCAAGTCATTCTGCCCAATAGCCTGCTCCGCACCGATATGATGGAATACTTCCTCGCTTTCTGCGAATCTGGTATTCTCACTTTCAATCTCGTCGACCGCCCGTTTTAATGTACGTAAAAAAATCCGCTGTTTCACCGATTTTACCAAGAGGTAGGTCAGCTTGAACTCGATTGCCAGTGGAGAGGTGTGCAAAAGGGAAGGGTCCAGAAGCGGAATGACCCGGCAGCCTTTATTCCGTTTGCGGAACCGATGAATTTTCACCCAATCATGCCATTTGTTCACTTCGATAATCGCAATATGTATATTATTCTCTTCGTCTACGAGTTGACAATTCTCCTGACATTCTTCTAAAATCCATGCAGCCAGCTTTCTGTACTCCCCTTCATCTTCCACCGCAAGCCAAATTGAATACAACCATGACACCCCCTTGCAATATTCACATCAGTGAATAAAAATTTAAATCACATTAAATATTTGTATATTTCTGATAATTATTTGTAAGGTATTGGACAATTCTCTATCGTACAATCAATTTAATCATATCATGGCTTGCCTAAAGGAGGGAAATGTTGATAACGGGAAAAGCCAAAATATTATCTAGGGGGAATATAATTGGCAGGGGAGTACCGGGAGTATAATTATGTAGCGGCTGATACGATCGACGTAAGCGAACTCAAGCCGCTTGATCCAGAAACAAAGCAAATCATGAAAAGTGAATTCAGTACTGGCATTAAACTTACGCTCTTTTATTATGTATTTATCCTTTCCATTCCTATTTTGAATTGGTACGCCGGAGAATTTATGTTTTCCCGGATGTGGGGCGGCATGACCTACAGCTGGTTCTTCACAAGTATTGTCGCGATGGCAATGGCGTTCGTCATTGCATTCATTCATACCACTTTATATGAAAAGCGCCTGAAGAAAAATGAAACTGAGCAGTCATCAGCTCATGCTGATGGAAGGAGGATTGGCTGATGTCCACATTCCTTGAGCCGAAATTCCTGTTAACGTTAATCCTGATGGGAACCATTGTGTATATCACTTATCTTACAAAGAGAAGCGCGACTGCTTCCGACTACTTCGTCGGGGGACGCAGCTTCGGCTGGTTCACCAACGGCTCAGCGATTGGCGGCGACTATTTGAGCGCAGCCACCTTCCTAGGGATTGCCGGCCTGACCTATCAGCTCGGCTATGACGGTGCTTACTATGCATTTTGCTTCTCGATCGGCTTGACACTCCTGGCGATATTCGTCGCTGGACCGCTTCGCCGTTTTGGAGCCTATACAGTGGCTGACTTTTTGGCCTACCGGTTCCACAGCCGGCGCGCCCGCCTTGCAGCCGTCGCAGTCGTACTCGCTATTTCCGGTTTCTATGCAGCCCCTCAGCTGCTTGGCGCTGCTCAAATCCTAAGCATGTTTTTTGGCACCAGCTATGAATTCGGAATCATTTTTACCTGTTCCGTCATGATTTTCTATGTGGGAATCGGCGGCATGAAAGGTACTACTCTGAACCAGGCATTAGAATTATGGATTCGCCTTGGTGCGTTCCTCCTTATGGTCGGCGCAGCCATCTGGGGCGGACTTCATTATCAAGATATCCTGGCATCCATCAATGAGTTCAAAGGAACGATCACAGGTACAGCAAGCTTCACGGCTGATGGAAAAGATATTCCGTTTGACGGTTCTGTTTGGACTGGAACAGGCAACTACTTCCCTTCCTTCTGGCAAACCATTTCGATGACAATCGGGCTTTCACTTGGTACCATCGGGCTTCCGCACATCCTTTTGCGCTTCTACACAAACCCAAGCGCGAAAGCTGCCCGAAGGTCCGCCCTAATGGCAATCGGAATCGCGAGCGTGTTCTTCTTGTTCGCTGTTTACCTTGGAGTAGTAGGACGCTCCATCTTCTTGACTGGCGAAGCTGATCCAGCTGTCATGAAGGATCTGATTGCCGGCGGCAATAACATGGTTGTCCCGTCAACAGCACAAGCCCTTGGTGGAGAATGGTTGCTTGGCCTTGTCATCGCCGGTGCATTCGCAGCTGTATTCTCAAACCTTTCCGGGCTATTCATCGCAAGTTCAGGTGCATTGGCACATGATTTGTACGCAACCTTCTTCCGTAAAAACATTACTGAAAAAGAGCGCGTAATCGCTGGTAAACTTTCAATCATTGTTCTTGGCGTTTTGTATGGAGTCCTTGGTCTGATGGTAAAAGAAGCCTCCATCGGCCACCTTGTCGCACTAGCGTTCACTGTTGCGGCAAGTACGTTCACACCAATCTTTATCCTGGGGATCTGGTGGAGAGGCATGACGGAAAAAGGAGCCATCGCCGGCCTTGTATTGGGTCTCGCTGCCTCCATGTACATGATTTTCTTCAAGACGACACTGCCGGAGTTCCTGCAGTTCAACGTACCGGGAATCATCACCGTACCAATCGGATTCCTGTCAGTTTACATCGTCTCAAAGCTCGACCGCAAAGTGCCATCCGATGTAAACGACTTTATGAAGCAAGTTCATTCCAAAGAGTCAGAAGCCGCATAGAATCTCATGGCTGTTTCGTTTTTGGTCACTCATCTTGTAGATGAGTGACTTTTCTTTCTTTTGTGGAGTCTTTTTTAGGGCTTCATGGGTTTTCCAAGCTTCTTTTTCTGATCACTCCCTCCGCATTGTTCCTCCAACCCTTTACGGGCACTCATGTAAAAAAGAGCGACTCTATAATAAGTCGCTCACACAATTATTTCACTGAGACACCACTGCTGTTTTTCACCAAGGAAACATGCTTCTGTTTCTGCGGACTTGTTTTCTTATTGTATGAATACCAGTAGGCCATAGCGACGAACAGCGTTCCACCGGCTGCGTTTCCCAGGAACACGGGCACGAAATTGTGGAAGTATTCAATCCATGTAAAAGATCCGGCGAAAATGGCAGCCGGAATGACGAACATGTTGGCGACCACGTGCTGGAATCCAATAGCCACAAACGCCATTGTCGGGAACCAGATTCCGAGGATTTTCCCTCCCATGTCCTCCGATCCATACGACAGCCAGACAGCTAGGGCAACCAACCAGTTGCAGCCGATTCCTGAAAGGAACGCTTCGAGAAAAGTGGCTTCGATTTTATGCTCCGCGATGCTGATTGTTTTTTCAAGGTAAATACCCGACTCTGTCAACCCTGTCAAATGTCCAAATACATATGCAACAAAAATGGCGCCAAGAAAATTACTGAGTGTGATCAAACTCCAATTTTTCATCACCTGCCAGCCCGAAACTTTGCGGGCAAGCCCTGCAAGCGGCACAGCCATCATATTTCCTGTCAGCAATTCCCCTCCCGCCAACAGCGTGAGGATCAAGCCAATCGGGAAAACAGCTGCGCCAATCAAGCTGCTCAAGCCTTCAAGCGGCCCTGCAAGCGGGGCGGTCACTCTTATGTAAAGGAGAAAGCCAAGAGATATGAAGGCTCCAGCCTGAAAACCGAGGATCATTGTTTGCATTAATGAATAACTCGTCTTCTTTTGTCCGCTTCCAATTGTAATATCCATAATTTGTTCAGGTTTGTAATAGGCCATGACGTCTGGGCTCCTTTTCTATGGCTGTTTTCGCATTGATTGTTGCTATTCTTACGAATCCTTTTTTTTTTAACATGCAGTATCCAGATAGTGATACTAATAGTCCACTTCAAGATTTTTAACGAATTGTGAAATAAATCACATACAACACTACTTAAATTGTACCTCAAGTCTGCTCTTTCGCTTGTGAACATTTGTTGGCTATTTATAAAGCGGTTACACGTTTTATTTTTAAAGAGGTGGCCGTACTAATACAAAAAAAAGGCGCTAAGCAATGCTTAGCACCCTTCCGATTATTTTTTAAAAATCCCGAATGGCTTTCCAATCGGCAGAACAACTCTTCCAAAGTGGGTATTCAGCACATTGGCTGCTGATCCGTAAAATGAAAGAATCGCAATACAAAGTTCCGCCACAGCTGCCAGCATATGTGATGCTTCTTGGATAACGCCAAATGAACTTAATGAAAGTCCAATAAACAAGAAATCGATCAATATGAAGATAAAGAACAAGACTTTATTTGTTTCCAGGGCACCAACGGTCATAAAAATACTGAAAATCAGGTAACCAATGAAGGCCATTCCTAACTGCTTGGCATCGCCGTCGGCTGCAAGGCTTTCACCGAAAAATCCAAGTTGAATCAGCCAAGTCGTTCCGACACCGAACCAGAAAAGGCCGAACGCGCCGAAAGCTGTCATTCCAAATATATTATTATGCTTGCCGTCAAGAATGGCAGCATATAGCTGTGCAAGACCACCAAGGAAAATAGCCCAAGGAATGATGAATGAAACGCCATCTGTCATTCCAAGTTTCTGGGACGATGCCACCAATGTAACCATCGCCAGTCCAAACAAACCAAGTGCTGATGGATCTGCTGTTGTGATTTTAATTTGTGTTTGATCTTTCGTATCCATTTTTTTCCTCCTATAAAGTAATGCGCAAGCGCCACCCAAAAACAGAAACTGGAGACTTCTGCAAGAAAGAGCGTTCTGCGCAAAAACATACTTTTGTACTTTACAGGATTCAAGTAGGAGAGTCAATATGATTTATTTGTCAGGTGAGCAATTTTTCACCTTCAGTACCGCTGTATTGCATATAAAAAGGAAGCATGAGATACTTCCCCATGCTTCCTTACATTGTTCCTGCCATTTTGCCAACGGGATCTGCCTGTGTTTCCACATATAATGTCCTGCTTGGGAATGCGACGGATACGCCTTCTTCTTCGAGGATTTCCATGATCGCGAAATTGATTTCTTCCTTCACTGTCAGGTATTCTTCCCAGACGGTTGTTTTAGTGAAGAAATACAGGAAGATGTCGAGGCTGCTGTCATTATATTCGTCAAACTTAACAAAAATCGTATCAGGATGGATGTCGTCATTTGCTCTCAATGTTTCTTCAATCCTAACGATCGTTCTTTGCAGCTTCATTCTAGGTGTGTCATACGTAACACCTAGCTTGAACGTGATCTGCCTTTTCCCCATTTTGCTCCAATTCGTGATTGATTCATTTGCTAAAATGGCATTTGGAACCGTGACGACGGCTTGTGCGAAGGTACGGACTCTCGTGCTTCTGAAGGAAATGTCCTCAACCGTTCCCTCGACACTCGGAGTTTTGATCCACTCACCAATCGTAAATGGTTTTTCGGTAATAATGATGATGCCGCCGAACAAGTTCCCAATCGCGTCCTTTGCTGCCAGCGCAAACGCGAGGCCACCTAAGCCAAGCCCTGCAATGAATCCATTGACATCGTATTCGAACACCTGCGCGATAATGCTGATGCTGATTGCGACGATGATGAACCGGATCGCTTTTGAGAAGAATGGAATCAAAATCTGGTCGATTTCCATGTTAAAACGATCATTGATTTTCATGAAGAGCAGTGATGAACCCGAAGATAGATTGTACAGTCCCCCGGCGATCAGAACGATGACTGACGCTCTAATAATCTTTAAGAATAGTGGATTAGATTGCTCCATGAAAGGAAAATAATCCGCTGCAACATAGATTCCTATAATGATAAATAACCATCGAATCGGCTGCTCAAATGCGACGGTTATATTGGAGAAAAGCTCAGTCGGCGTTTTCTGGCCGAGTTTTAACATCAGCTTAAACACATACTTCGTGAAAAGCTTCCTGAATAAAAGGAATAAAAAGAAGATCCCTATGGAGATCCCCAAATTTTTCAGCACTTCATAAGACAAAAGATATTCCCACCAGGTCATTTCATCATTCCTCTCTATTTTTACTCGTTCCATCATAACACAAATATTGAAGAAGCATGAGGGCGTCCCATGCTTCTTCACCAAGCCACTAGTATTCAATCCCGGGATTTTCGGTCACATCATCACCAATAATCCCAATCCCCTTAATCTTTCCACTTTTCACATCTGGTTGAATCGATGGATTTAACGGATATGTATGGCCATCAAACTTCAACACCTTATATCCTGGTTCAATCCCTCCGCCTGATACATACATAATGATATCCTTCCATCCATTCGTTTTATCATTACTGATAATGACAGGCGTTCTGACTAAACTGAAGCGAGATATAACTTTATAGCCGCCATTGGCACGCTGTAATACAAGCCCGCTGCAGCCTCCTGTTCCGCATAGAATAGGGCCTGTTAAATAGACAAATGTCTCTGACGCCCCATCCTCATTGAGGTCGACACGATTATAAAAATACCTCACATTATCCTCTCCGGGTTTCAATCCAAACTCTTTACTGAACGCCTTTTCCAATTCAGGATCCCGCTTCGTTTCAGATTTTATGAAGGTGACTCCACTCATATCCACTTGAGCATAAACGGGTTGGGCGACATAACAAACGAACAGGCTACTGACGAAAATTAATACTGTTTTAACCAAGGTGATTCTTTTCAAAATCGTCTCCTCCATATAGTTTTTTCCACTTATAGAGTAACCATTATGAGAGTAATTATTTTGGAGGAGCATCCGTTTCGTTCTTGGCATGATGTCGATTTTCCGTCACTGTCTTCATTTTCATCATTTCCTTTATAAGACCCTGGAAAAAGAAAAAGATTTAAACGGAGCAGCAGGGATTGCTAATTATATACAGAATACCAACTGAGAAATAATAAATTGGGAGGTTATGAAGATGGTTGCAACACAAGCAATTTTAGCGTGGACGTTTATCTCTGAGTGCCCGATTCCTAATGACGTGAATGAGCTTTTAGTAGAAGGTGAAAAGGCAGTCGCCGCTTATAAAACCGTTCGGGACAGCGCGATTTTCACAAACAAGCGGTTGATTGTCAGGGACGCGCAGGGACTTACCGGTAAAAAGGTGGAGATCTACTCCCTGCCGTATTCATCCATCAATATGTGGTCCACCGAAAATGCAGGCAGCTTGTTCGACGTGAACGCCGAAGTGGAATTATGGACCAGGGCCGGCCATATTAAGGTCAACTTGAAAAAAGGCGTAGATATTCGCAAGTTTGATAAGCTGATAGCTGAAGCGATTTTATAAATTTAACGGCATTCCCGATAACAAGAGGGAATGCTTTTGTTTTGGAAGCATGGCGATGGTGCCCCTACTAAATCAAATCCTGCTTGATTTCTATCGGACACTTTTCCCTTCTTTTCCGTTCGGTTCGGCCGATAGTCCCTTCCTATTGGACATTCTCCTCTTCTTTCCCATCCAGTTTGTCCGATAGAGCCTTCCTATCGGACATTCTCCTCTTCTTTTCCGTCCAGTTTGTCCGATAAAACCCTTCTTGCGGCTTACTAAATTAAATATTTTCACCCACCCTGTCCTTTCCCCCTCCCCACTTGTATATAGAAGGTGAAAGGAGGTGAGGCAAATGGCAATGGCGATGTTGAAGGATTCTAATATCAGGCTGATGTTTGAGGCTGGTGTTGATGAGAAGGGCGAGCCGATCTTCAAGGGCAAGACTTACCGCTATGTAAGAAAATCAGCTACTGCTGACCAGGTTCAGCAGGCGGCTGTAGCACTTGGTGGCCTTAGCGCGAACTTGTTAAGCTCTGTGGAGCGTAACGACAGCTTTGATATCATCTAATCTGGCAATCTACTAATTCAATAGGAGGTGAAATAAATGGCTAAAACACTTGAGCTGCAATTCGCTACCGACCTTGGCAAGTATGCCAAGCTTACAGTTGATAATCCGACTGAACCGGTTGATCCAGCTGCTGTCAAGCTGGCAATGGAACAAATCATCGCTTCCAATGCATTCCAGCCAACGAACGGAACCCTTATTTCCGTTCACAGTGCACGCGTCGTCGAACGTAACGTCACTGACTATGAACTAATTTAATAAGGCTGAGCCGGTCTTTTTCCAGGGACCGGCTCTTATTTTAAAACCAAAAGAAAGGAGGACTCGCTAATGGAACAGCTTATTCCGTTCATCAGCGATGTCGGGTTCCCGATTGTCGTGACACTGTACTTGCTTCACCGAATCGAAGCCAAGCTGGATACGGTCGTCCAATCGATCCAGGGCCTGCCCGCGAGATTGCAGGAAAGGCAAGAGCCAGAGCCGGTTTATACCCAAAAGGCAATCCGTGAAGTCAATCACTAAACATTTGAAACCATCACTCTGTTAAAAAGAGGGTGGTTTTTTATTTAGGCTCTTTTCTCAAACTTTGTTGCTATTGACTACAAAATAGGAGTGAATGAACTATTTTTCTTCTCAAAGCAGCCCCTTTTTATGAGAAAAGAGCATGCAAACTTAATACCGAACTACAAAATAGCATTATATTGCGTTAAAATCGGCATTAGGATTTTAACAACAATCTTTACGAAAACAGCCTTTATTTAATCAAACGTTTGATTAAATTTTTTACATAATTACGAAAGAATTATTGGAATTATATGTTAAAATGTAATCAATGATTTATTCGGCTTGCTTTGCTTGGTTGACTGACTTGAAGGCTTAAGGGGGTCAAAAATGGCATCTTTTATTTATAATGTCATATTAATTGCTAGTTTCATATTTTTATTACGGAAAAAAGACGATACAGAATCATATTTTCCGTTAAAAATCATTGGATACTTTTTATTAGGCTCTTTTGCCTTTAATTTAAATCAAGTCTCTCTGCCGCTTGGGTTTATACTGTATCTCCTGTTTTTTCGTCCCAAGTTAAATGCGCATGTAAAACGGATGGCTGCTGTTCTTGGTGTTTTTTCCTTTATCATTGTGCATTGGATTTTCCCGTTTGGCATTAACCAATGGGAAAATCGCTCCATTTTTATCGAGCATGAAATTGGCTCCGTATATACGATGGATTTTCAAGATGAATATGAGCTGATTAAGCAGGAATTAAATCTGGAGAACGACTTTTTGAAGCTCGGAGACTTTAAAGCGGATTATCTTGAAGATGGCAGCATTGAAGAAGTAAGCTGGCAACTGGTACGACAAGATGACAATAGCTTTTATCTTTATTATATTCAATATGATTCTGGCAGGAGCAGGTATCAAGTTACGAAAAGCCGGGCCGATACATGGCTTCAGTATGATCGATTAACTGATGCTGACCGTTTCTTTGAAAATCTTGATGAACTTGATATTAAAGACCTTACGAAAACGAAGGGCAGTTTTTCATTCTATGTTATTCAAAGTTCCGGGGAACGGGTCTTTTATGCAGAAGAAGATCGAACTGATTTCTTTGTATCAAATGGAGAAATCCAATTATTAGATCATGAGCAATTGCCAGTTGAAGGTTATATTGTTTCAACCTTTGCAATGAAGAAAATGGAAGAAGAAAAAGATGATAAAGGAAGAATAATACACGAAAGCTTTGAAGGCACCGAATCATCTAATTATCTATTTGATGTAGAGTTTGGGGAGTAAAAAAGCTCCCACACAGGCAGAACCTCCCAAACGACAAAGAGAGCGGCCTCTCGCCGCTCTCTTATACACTATTAGCAGTCCCATCCCGATTCGCCTGATCCCACATCTTGGGGATGCCAGCGTCAAACGCCTTAGATCAGTCCTACTAATGATACTGGCCAACCAACCGTCTTCGATTCTCTCTCTTGATCAGCTGCCACATCGGTATATAAGTAATGCTGAAGACAATGAGTGCCGCAGCTTCAAGATTCAAATAATACATGATACCGCTGCCGAAAAAGGATAGAATTGTCTTCGCTTCTGTCGGACTCGCCAAATAGAAGAAATTCGTATCAAACAGGAAATTGAAAATGAAGATTGGAACGGCGACGATGTTCACGACAAGGTAAGTGAATAGAATGGCTTTGCGGGGAACTCTGTAGCCTTCAAAAAGGATGAAATACAATGCGGCAATCGGGATGGCTGAATGATTGAGGAAGTATTCAATATAGTCGAAATGAGGAAAGGTGTAAGACATTTCAGGTGTAACCATGGCTAAAACCGCCGGCAAGGTGCCAATGAAGTAGAGCACATAAAAGCCTTTCACACTCTTCTTCAAAAATAAGTACATTGCCAGAAAGGAACTCATCGAACACATGTGTAAAGGAAGGTCACCGATTTGCCATTGCCCTGTCAGGATGAGCCACAACTGTTGTGAAACCTGGCACACCACAAGAGTCCAAAATATGATCCATTTCAAAACATTTTTATGCGGCCTGATTTGGTTTCTGAATAGCACCAATCCAAGACAAACCGCAAAGAAAATTCCCAGAGTAATCAAATGCTGTGCAGAAAACATTTCAAAACCCTGCATTCCCGTAACAGAAAACATGATGTCATCACCTCGCTGTACATTAAAATGCTGTTAACTATATATGTATGCGCGTGAACATCGGATGAACACCGGATTTCGTACAAAAACCGTGAGAGACTGTATACAAAAATGAAGTACAGGGTACGTCCCATGCTTCATTCGCCTTTTAAATATAAAGGAAGGGTAAAAACAAACTCGCTCCCTTTCCCCGGCTTGCTTACGGCCCGAATTTCGCCGCCGTGTGCTTCGATGATGTATTTTACAATCGCAAGGCCAATTCCGGTTCCGCCGGATTCCCTTGAGCGTGACTTTTCGCCACGAAAAAATGGATTAAAGATGGATGGCAGGTCTTCCTTTTCAATTCCTTGGCCATTATCCTTTATATTGATTTGAAGATATCCGCCAAGCTTTTCCACTTTCACGATGATGTTCGTTCCACCGTACTTGACTGCATTATCAATCAAGTTCGCCAAGACTTGCTTAATCCTGCCGTTATCTATTTTCAGACTGATCGACGGCACTGGATCAGCGCTCTCGAATTCTACTTCGCGATAGTCCAATTGCGCATTATGAAAGGCCTCTTCGAAAAACTCACGGCTATTCACAAGAGTCTTATCAATTGAAAGCTGCTCGAGCTCAAACTTGGAGAACTCTCATGCCTTTCGAAAAAGACGAAATGCGGGAATGGTAGACATCCCCCAGCCCAAACACATCAAATAGCTGCTCCGCTTTCCGGTCCGCGTCGTCATAATCCATCCCATACAGCTCGGCAACGAACGTCAAATACTCCTGGGCAGTCAGTGAATCATACATTTCCGAAGTCTCGGGGATATAGCCGATCCTCTTCTTGTAGCTCGCATCGTGCCTTGCGATATCCTCACCAAAGATCTCAATCTGCCCAGAATATCCTTCTTCAAGGCCAAGCATCAGTTTTACCGTCGTACTTTTGCCCGCACCGTTAGGCCCTATGTATCCAATGATTTCACCTCTATCAACCTTCAAGTCTATGCCTTTGAGTACCTCCTTGCTGCCATATGATTTTATCAGGCCAGTGATTGTTAATACTTCCGAAGACATATCTTTCCCCCTTTTATATAATGGATTAAAATACCAAATTATAATCTTAACATAGCAGTAAAATACTGGAATGGAAAGTGGGGTATTATGCAAAAAACCCTTATCCATAAGATAAGGGCTGGTACAGCTTTATTCCTGCTCAAACTCCGATACCAATCTATTCAAATCCTCAGAGATATCCTGCAGTATACCAGACACTTTCTCAACCTCTTCAATCGCAAAGATTTGTTCGTCTGTCAGTTTGAGTACGCTCATCGTATTTCCATTGGATGTTTCGGCGATGAATGCCATTTCATCAATCGAAGCCGATATTTCCTCAGAGCTTGCGGACATTTGCTCGGCTACTGCCGACACTTCCTCGATTTGGGCCGCAACCTCTTCGGCAAATTGGACGATGCTGTTTAAGACAAGATCCGTTTGTATTACATTTACCAGGCCTTCGTTTACTTCCGTGATTCCTTTATCGATTGAATGCTTTGCTGTTGAAGTCGCTTGCTGGATTTCTTCGACGATCCTGGTAATATCAGCGGCCGATCCTTTTGATTGTTCTGCCAGCTTCCGCACTTCCTCCGCCACAACCGCAAAGCCTCTTCCATGCTCTCCCGCACGCGCGGCTTCTATGCTCGCATTCAACGCCAGCAGGTTCGTTTGCTCCGTGATTTGCGTGATGACCTGGACAATGCCATCAATTTCATTTGATTTCATTGCCATTTTATCAATCGTCAACGCGAGATCCTTCACCGAAACATCTACGAATTCCATCTGCTTTCTTGTTTTTCGGATCGATTCTGCGCCATTTTTCGCTTCATCAACCGTTTCCTGAGAGCGCTGTGATACAATCCCCGAACTCTCGGCAATTCGCTGAATTCCAACCGCCATCTCATTCATCGCCGTTGAGCTCTCTTTCGTAGAATTCGATTGCAGGTCAGAACCGCTCGCAATTTGCTGTATAGCGGAAGCGATTTCTTTTGACGAAGAAGATGTTTTAAAAATATTGCTGACTAAATGGCTTGTTGTATCCATGATTTTATCAGACGTTTTTTGGAGATTAGATAGAACATGCCGAAACTGCGCTTTTTTCTCCACCCGATCCGCCTCTACCTGCTGGATATATTTCTTTTTCATCGAAATCTGGAGGATCGTTGCCCCGCTTGTAAAAATCAAGAAGATCGCATGCACCATAAGAACGCCGAAAGGATACTCGTCCGTTCCGCAAATGATTTCAGGCACTGTAAAATAGCCCACCAAATGCTGGATAGCAAACACAACGGTTGAAACAAGTATCATTTTAATAGACTCATAATAAGCGATCATAGCAATGACCATGAAAATAGAGAAGTGATACTCGACCATCCCATTCCCGCTTGCGATGAGTGAAATCGAAGCAAAAGTGAGCGTAACCGTATTCAATAATGGAAGGTACTCATTGTAAATACCCTTGATCAAAAACAACAGTGCGACAGCGATAGTAAAAACAGGAATAGAGAGCAAGACAAGTTCCAGTGCGCCTTCATTAGTAGTGCTCAGTCCATTCGACACTAGATAATCCTCAAAAAGATGAAAGAAACGGTGCAGCACATACACAATTAGTGATAAAGCTACTACCCCAGCACTCAAATACGTCATGATCCTGTTTTTAAGCATTAATTCATTGGTCACAAACATTTCCACCTTTTTCATACTATTTATGATTAATTATACCTACTAGACATATATCGACAAATTCCAATGTGCTGTGAGTATATTTGTTAGACCAACGAAAAAAAATTTATGTGTTTCTTTGAAGTTCTTATGGAAATAATTTAGCTCAGGTTACTACAACACTTTCTCTAAAAAGATTTGAACAACCAATGCCACCGTCATCAATCGTAAAATGGGTTTTACGTATTGTGGCTTCAGTTTACTCGCTATCCGCACACCGATTTGCGCTCCTGTCACTGAACCCAGCATCAAGGCGATGGTCAGCGGCCAGATGACAGCTCCGGTTGAAATATAGGTAATGGCTGCACCTAAACAACTTGAAAACGTGGCAAGACGAACATATCCGACTGCCTTAATGTAGGCAATGTTCAAATAGCCAAACAAATAAAGCATCAGCGTCCCTTGCCCCGGCCCAAAAAGTCCATCATAAATCCCGATTGCGTATAAACCTGGAACGCTTTTACCAGATACCTTTAAAGGCTGATCCCCGGATAAGTTCCCTTTTTTGATGAACGAGACAAAAAATGCAAACACCAGCAAGCCAATCGCCACAACATACATATCTTCACTTTCTATCTTTGAAGCAATAATGCCTCCGCTAACCCCGCCGCTCAGGCTAACCGGGATAATCCAGAATGATTCCTTAAAAGTAATTTTCTTTTCTCTATACAGATGAAAAAAGCTGGAGAAGGAGCTGATCGTGTTCGAAACTTTATTGGCAGCTATCGCAGAATGAACTGGCATACCCAGCACCAGCATAGCCGGCAAACTGATCAACCCCCCACCTCCTGCCAAAGTTCCTATCGCCGTCGCTAAAATACCAATAAAAAACAGGATGAAATAATCCATTTTTTAACACCTCCTGACCATATTATATTCCTGTCTTGTCAATAAGAAAATTCGATGTTTTTTATAGAATACGATAATAAATAGTTATGAACCAAACAAAAAAAGCATAGGCATTCTATGCTGATTTGTCTTAAAGATATCCTCTAGTAAAGACCGTTCCTCCCATGCTTTCCCTGCGTAAGGAAGGAAAAATCGTCGCAAAAAAACTGACTGATTAAAAGAAACCTCGCTAAAACGATTCGTACCCGCAGCCGCATAATTCTTGCGGTTGGGGGTACATTTGTTTTTACGCTTTTCCCGAACAAAAACAGGGACGGTTTCTTGTTGTGAAACACCGAAACCGTCCCTTTATTTTCTTTTCCTAAGGCAATCTTTCGCCTCTGGAGCTCACATACAATGAATACCATTCATCGCGGCTGAGATCGACGTTGACTGCATCTCCGCATGCCTGGATCCGAGCTGGATTCACCGTTCCGATGACAGGCTGGATAGCTGCCGGATGCCTCATCAGCCAGGCTAGCACGATGGCTTCTGGCGTGGTTTGCTTTTTTTTCGCAAGTTTTTGCACCAAAGCCGCAGTGTTTTTTACACTTTCACTTTCATTTTCGATATTTTTCCCAGTATAGAGCCCCTTCGCGAGTGATCCCCAAGACTGAATCTGAATCCCCTCCATTTGAAGATACTCCAGCGTGCCTTCTGGGAATGTATTCTGGCGAGCTGCTTCCTGGTTCACATGCACGCCTGTGTCAAGCCAGCCGATTTTGTTCAAGCTCATTTCCAGCTGATTGACGATGATCTTTTCATCGGTATTTCTCTGCAGCAAACGAATTTGACCAGCACTCATATTAGACACACCGAACGAACGAACCTTACCGGAAGCTTTTAGCTGATGAAAGGCTTCCCCAACCTCAGCCGGTTCCATCAAAGGATCTGGGCGGTGCAATAACAAAATATCGAGATAGTCGATGCCAAGCCTTGAAAGGATGCCATCCACACTGTCAAGAATATATGATTTGGAAAAATCGTACCGTGTTGGCAGACCCGATTCCTGATCACCGAATCGTATGCCGCATTTGGACTGAATGATGACTTCCTCGCGAAGACCAGGCTTTTCTTTTAAAACCTGCCCAAACACAGTCTCAGCTTTTCCCAAGGTATAAATATCCGCATGATCAAACATATTAATTCCTGACTCTAGGGCAGCTTCCACCGCCTCATGCGCCTGCTTGACATGTGTTGACTCGATTGGACTGCTGTCCCAGCTTCCTCCAAGGCCCATGCAGCCAAAAATAAGCTGTGAAGCATTCAAACCATTTTCATTAATAGGCAGCTTGTTCAAATATTTCTTCCTCCTTAAAACTTTTTGTAAGCCATTCTACCATATAAAAAGGAAAGACTATAATAATAGGCCCCAGGCTGCAAAAAGACGTTTGGCAGTTTGTCAGGAGAAATGAGCGACCATGATATCCTTCGCTGCTTTCATTACTTGACCATTGCAGTTTTCACACATGTTATTCACCTCTATATCTATTTGATGTGATTACAACACCCATTTTGCTTGATTATCATTAAAAATAGAGAAATGGCTCCGGTCGATATGCTTTTCCTGGCCATCAGCAGAACCAGTCTGTAACCTCTTTTCTGCAGTATTCACTTGTACTAATTTACCTTTCGAGAAATCACAACACCCTAATTCCTTTGAATTATCAGTAAAGTTTTATATGATGAAATTACAATATATTCAATTGGAGGGTGTTACGATGGAATTAACGGTTTATTTGGCTGGCCAGATTCACGATGATTGGCGAGATCAGGTGGCTAAAAAGGCGAAGGAAAAGAACTTGCCTTTGGTCTTCGTCGGACCGCAGACAAACCATGATCGCTCAGACAATATTGGTGAGGATATCCTCGGAAAACAGCCAGGCAACGTATATAAGGACGATGTTGCATCTGATATCAACAATTTCAGGACACAGGTGTTAATGCAAAAATCCGATATAGTCATCGCGCTGTTCGGCGAAAAATATAAACAATGGAACACGGCGATGGACGCCAGCGCTGCGATCACGATGAACAAACCAACCATCATAGTCAGACCAGAATCCTTGATTCATCCATTGAAGGAACTATCCAATAAAGCGAATGTTACGGTAGAAACCGTTGATCAGGCATTGGACGTCATCAGCTATATTTATGAATAAAACAGAAGCATAGGGTGCGCCCTATGCTTCTCTTACTTCTATACATCAAACTCCAAACCATCAACTTTCCACTCGTCATTGTATAATTTGAATTTCAGATTCAAGAATGTTGGAGGACTAACTGGCTCACCGTCAGCATCACTGAAAAATTCTCTTATATGGACAGTATAGGTATTGTTTTCGCGATCGTAATGAAAACCTTGTATGACCCAGTTCTCCAACTGACCATCAGCAGAATATAACAGCCATTCCACATCTTCGTTGTCTTTTATAAATAACTTCTTGTCTCTTTCCTCCAGGATGAGTTCATCGGACAGAAGAGTTTGCAATGTTTCTTTGTTACCTGTAGTATGTGCCTTTACGAAATCTTTCGACAGGTTGCTCAATTGGGGAAACAGGTCGTTTTCTATTTCATTTGTCTCAATTTGCTTTTCCAATCCTGCTATTTTTTCTTTTAATCTTTCAATTTCCTCTTTATTCTCAGTAAGATCCAAGGTTAGAGTTTCTTTTTCATCCTTGAGCTTATCGACTGTTTCTGTATCGGTACACGCTGTAATGATTGGAATGCAACAAACTATCAATAACAATATTTTTTTACCCATATCCATCCCCTTCCTCTTCCCATTGTTATATTTCCACCAAATCACCAACAATACCTTCTATGGCTTACCTATAAAACCAGGCCGATTGTGTTAAAATCAAACAATAGATTAAATAAATTCATTCCGGAGGTTTAGGATGCAAACCGATTCAACAAATAAAAAACCTTTGGTATATAAAATTGGAATGGCCCTTATTATTTCATCATTTATAATATGGGTGATTCCAGTTGGCATTCCTTTTCTCCCGCTTTCCGGCAAATTGAAGGTCATCAGTATCACAAGCTGCCTGGTACTTGCTGAAATCACTTTCTGGATTGGGGCGATTATGGTCGGGAAAGAAGTTGCAGGTAAAATAAGAAAGTACTTTAATCCTAAAAATTGGAGAAGAAAACAGGTGGAAAAACACGAGGAATAAAAATAGGGGCGATTCCTATAATGGAATCGTCCCTTTGTTCCTCTTCTAATCTTTAAATAAGGCTCTTTTCTCAGACTTTGTTGCTATTGATTATAAAATAGGAGTGAATGAGCTATTTTTCTTCCCAAAGTAGCCTCTTGTTATGAGAAAAGAGCATGCAATTAGACTAACTATCCTCTACTTTATAATCTCAAAATAACCATAGAAGCCCTTTTCACTTAAAACAATACTTTCTGCATAGTATAGGGACGTCTCCATAATCACTTTTGGTTACTTAGCATCTTTTTGTAAATAATAGGTTTGTTAAATCAAAACCAAGGAGGATTCATATGCAGAAAAATCAACAAGCTAAAGGAGAGTCAGGTTCCGTTATGCAACCTGGATTTTCGGGAACGGATGCCAAAAAAGTAAAACAACAAATCCAAAAGGATGTTGCTGCAGGTCAAGGTGCAATGACTTCCAGAGAGGCCGGATCTATGCGCGACTAAAAAAACCACTTTGAGTGGTTTTTCCTCTTTAAGGCTAGATAACTAATTTATTGCAAGACGATGATCTCTCCTGTATCCGGGTTTACTATGACCCTTAACTCTGCATCAATTGATCTGACCTTAAAGAAATAGAAATGTGTGAGTGCGAAGGGATGAAATCCGGAGCCAGTCACAGGTATTGTCTGCTCCTTTTCGTTTATGATCTCATATTTCTCCATAACGATTTTCTCCGCCTGATTATAGGTGAATTTAGGCAATGAGAAATACAGAATGGTTAAAAAAAGCAATGCAAACATCCAATAAGGAATTCTACTCTTTTCCTTTACATCTGCTCGAAAATAAAGCGCATGTGTAACCAAGAGTATAACAGGCAGGTTCGAAGGCCAAACGCCATGATACACTGTTTGGTCAACAACCATAATAATAAGAAAAGATACCAATGAAACGCCCCAGCCCAAATACGCCCCATACTTCATCTTCTTCTGTCCTCTCAAGCCGCAGTCCAAACTGAATGCAGCCAATCTGTATAAAATTAATTTCGATCCTCTTAATGTAATCCCCATGTTGTGGAACTTGGACAAAGCATAGGATACGTCTGAACCTCACCCTTTGTTAGAGTCAGTGTGTCCTGTACTTCTAACCCCGTAATCTTCTATTAAAGACTATCGCCATCCCACAAATCACTGCTGCTCCGATAAATGTAAAGACGAAGAAAAAAGGAGAACTCGCCAAACCAAAAGCCACTTCATTTTGAAGAGGCTCAACACTTTTCCAGGAGCCCTCGATATCCGGTGTATAATTCATTGTCTTAATGTAACCGATTAGCATCAAACCAAGTAAATAGATTACATGAATGGCGATTGAACCAACCGCTGCTTGCATGAATAACTTCATTCTTCTACCTCCTTACACGATTTCCATATGGCAGACATCAAACAAGATTGGACACATCATATAAACAGAAGGGCGATTCAACTGTCTCACAAAATGACCTGTTTTTACGATTTACGAATCCGCTGGAATCGCCCTCTTATCACCCTCATCCCCAAAGAAGCACAGGGTACGTCCCCACGCTTCCGTCATTTCACCGAAATCTCCACAACGTCATCTAAATATTTGGTTGTGTTATATCCATAAATATCAAGTCTCTTTGGAATTATTTTGTTTCCTTCTAGCCTTATGGTTTGCTCTGTAATGAAATGTCGAGGTTGTTCAAGTTTTTCGTACTCGATTGGGCCTGACATCGGATCGTATTCGACTCCGTTTTTATCAACAAGTATTGATTTGGAATCCATCGACATTGGATGAATATCCCCTTCGTTTTCCCCCACAACATTTAAATGGAGAGATTCATATTCCCGATTTTCATGATTGCTGATGACTATGGTTGTCGGCTGTCCTACTTCCATTTTATCGATACTGATGGTACTCCCTGCATATTCAAATGTCTGAGGGTATTTAGCATTAACATCCAGATCGATGCTTTTATCGTCTTCAATTGTAAAATAGGCCGATGCGAATTGGACTTTGACTTCCTTTGGCTTTTCACCAAAAATCGGGTCAAAATGTGTTTGAAAACCATGCCAGTCCATGTCAAACCGTGATTCTGGATAAAAACCGCCATACCGATCCGTTTTCACTTTTTTATTGTTCACTTCCAGATCGCCAAAACTAATAAATTCCATCCTTTTCTCTGGCTCTCCCGTGTGAATACCATAGTGCAAAATCGTTGCCGTAGGAGCAATGGTTAACTTATCAAACCGGACTTGGACCCCTTCGATTTCTGATGTTTTGTCTAATTCGTATTCAATAGAAGGTTGTTTGGTGACCGGGACCTCAAAGTTCCACTCCCCCATTTTGAATCCATTACTCCTGTTACCGAACCCAATCCTTGAAGATGGATCTTCCGGAATCAGCTCTAGAATTCTTTCAATTTTCAGTTTTATTATGCCGTTATCTTCATCAAGCGGCCGCATCCCGAGCTTTCCATAAAACACATTCTTTTCTTTTTTATTCATCTCTGCATCAAGGTCTGGAAGATAATACCGAGGATATGATTCCTGGCTCATGATTTCACTCTCGTTCTCCACAAAAAGCCCATCCCCATAATTCATTGCATATTGCTTGTCTTCATTTATATCTTCAATTTCATAAAAAACAAGTGTCTGGAAATCATCAGCAACCACGCCTTTGATCTTAATTTTTATCCCGTCGCTCTCCGCTTCCAGGTTCATCCTTTGACCCAAACCCTGCTGCAGAAAGGCACGCAGTTGTTCGTCTTCTTCTGTCCATCCATAGTAAACGTTGGCAAATGCGCCGGTAAAGAACCCTATTCCGAATATAAAAACGAATACACTCGCGAAAAAAAGTGCCATTTTTTTGCGTTTTTTGCTCTTCTGCTGCCTGTCTTTCTCTTTTTCCGCCAGCCTCTCTTTGATGTTTTCCATGAAATGTTCCGGCACAGGCCAGTCATTCATCCAATCAGCGTGATTTAGCATTAGCGTGACATCCTGAAAGGTTGCCAAATCCTCCTGGCATTCTCGGCAATCGTAAATATGCATCTCAAACTCAATTTTTTCCGGCCGATCCATGGATTTTTCCAAGTAATCGAGGTAACTCTTATGGTACTCCCTACAGCCATTAAAGGTTGACCCGTACAGTTGTGTTCTAACCGACTGTATCCCGGAAAATAATAACTCTTTCATTTTATCAGCAGAAAACCGAAGAAAATGCGCAGCTTCTTCTTGAGAAAACCCTGTACCATATGTAAGGACCATCGCTTCCTTTTCGTCATCCTCAAGTTGATCCAGTGCTTTAAATAAGTTCTCATGTGGTTCCATTCCCTCGGAGACTGGTAAAACTTTATCTTGAGAGAGCTCACGGCAGTTATCGATGAAAATCGAAGTAACCCACAATGCGAATGAGACATCATTTTTATATCGAGGCAATTCCTTGTGCACTTTTATAATCGATCGGTAAAATAGCTCTTCCATCTGCTGCTGATTACGAAGATAAAACCAGCCCAGTGCATAGAAGGATTGCTTATGCCGGTCGAACCAATCAACGACAGAATCGATCCCTTTTTCCTGTACAGTGGTAATCGTAATGGCATCCATTTTTGCTGGGATCAAACTCATTCCCCCCTTTTTAACACGCTCTTTATCTCTAACTCTATTTTACCTTTAATTCCCTATTATGCTAGACATCTTTTTAAAAGGTACACAGGGGACAGCACTGTGTGATGTTGTTTCACATGATGTACTATTTTTCAGTCCATTGCGATGTATCCTTTTTCCGTTCCAATAAAGAAGGTACTAGATTCCATCTACTAGAATAATTATGTAAAAGAAAGCGATTGGAGAGGCTGTTGTGAAGAAAGCGAAACTATTTTTCTTATTTATTTTCATCGGTATGTTTCTATTGGGCTCCTTCCCTGCTGTTACAAGTGCATGTTCTTGTGCGGAATTACCGACTGCAGAAAGTGAATTGGAACGCTCAAAAGCTGTTTTTAGCGGGAAGGTGCTCGATATAAAAGACAGGAACGCAAACGGATATATGACTAAATCGGTCATTTTTGAAGTAACAAATACGTGGAAGGGCGTGGAAGAATCACAAGTCATCATCACCACTGGCGAGGGAGGAGGAGACTGCGGGTATCCATTTATCGAGGGACAAGAATATCTGGTTTATGCGATCGAATCAGACATGTACGGAGGAAAATCGCTAGTAACCATCATTTGTGATCGAACAAATAAATTGAGTACTTTACAGAATGATTTGGAGGTTCTAGGTGAAGGTGAACCCCCAACAAAAAAAGTGGATTTGAGCAGCACCCAGAACCAAACTGAATTTTATATATGGATAGCGGGATTTTTAGCAATTGTTGTCGCCCTGACTATTTTTCTATTAAATAAACAGGCTAAAACAGATAAATAAAAGAAACATCGGGATGGTTATGCTGTATCACAATGGTTCTATTTTATGAAAAAATGAACCGTCCCCTGTTCCTTTATTAAGAAGCAAAGGGATTATGTTTCTTTTCACGCTTAAACAGCAACAAAAAAATCAAACGGAATTTATTTGCCCCCAGGAAAGATTGGAACGACTCTCCATGCTTCCTCTACCTGGATAGTGTCAGAAAGGCTAGGCACCGGATGTCCATTTATAGAACTTTCGTTGGCTATTATGATTCCTTCTTCTCCTCCTGAAAGCCTAAGAGTAGAATCCAATACTTCTGCTTTAAGGACATCAGCCTTTTCCACCAAGGAAACCATCTGTTGTGGCTGATGTTCCAGTTCAAAAAAAACAACGTCGATTGACGAATACGTTTTTCCTTGCCCTGAATCCAAGAATATCCTATCATGCACTTCCTTCATGAACTGCTGATAAGCTGATGGATTTTCCCAGAAAGCAATAATCCAGGCCTTGTTTGGATCCTTTTCGCACCAGCCGCCTAGCTGTCCAAGAAATCCTATCTCATAGCAGAGTGGCTCCCATTGTGTTTGTCCCTTTGAAAATAAATCCTTCTTTTGTTCTTCCACCTGACACCTGATTGATTTGATCAGCATGGTTATTCTCCTAATGCCATCACAACTGAATCTGCAACCCATTCATATCCAATTTCCTGATAGATTTTATTGGAAGTAGGATTGCTGAGGTCGGTATATAGACTCGTTGTTTGATAGCCTTGATGCAACATCATTTGTGAGAGTGCTGCAACGCAATCAGAAGCAAAGCCTTTCTTTCTATACTCGATGGGTGTGTATACAAAATTGACGTTGATGTTTCTTTCCGTAGGCCTTGATGCATTTGCCATAGAAACAATCTCCCCTTCTATTTCCCACCCCCACAATCGCCCTTTCTGAATCAGCTCATCGGCTTTGGTATCCGCTTCATCGATGGTAATCGGCAGGTTGACGTCCAGGCAAAATTGATACACCCATTCTTTTACAAGACCATGTTCCTGTTCTTTTAGTGTCCGAAGCTTTCCATTCGATCCGATTTTCCTCTTCACCTTTTCCAGCTTATATATTCCTTGGTTCATTTCCACGGTTGCTGTCACACCTCTTAGCTTTGAAAGATGGCCGGACAGTTCGACAATCAGCTTCCTGTCCCCAATAAGACCCGGAATACTCTCAAACTCGTGATGCATCTGCTCTGCGATCAGTCGAAGTTCATCAGGTAAAAAAGACGCAGCTTTTGAAAAAATGATCTTATCTGGATGAGTTTGAAGTATAGCCCACCCAATTTCTTCATCCTTCCGCACGACAGCCATTAACAGCGGGGTTTTTTCTGCAGATTTCAACACTCCCAGCGGCAAATTATTCACCACTTCATCCTGTTCCAAATAGCCCGTTATCTCTTCTTTAAACTGCGAAAGATTTTCATATTTTAGCAGCCTGATCATACCGTCATTCTCCTATTCCTCGTACCAGCATTTTTTTTAAAAAAAACTGCCCAGTTCATCATTTTTCATTTTGCATTAGTTCATACCGATAACATACTACGCCTTCCGTTTGCTCGAATCCTTCCTTCAGGTATAGAGCTTTGGCTTGCTCATTGTCTGCATTTACACACAGAACACATCTTTTGTATCCTTTTTCCTTCGAAAACTTGAGCGCTGCTCTTAAAAGAACCCTTCCTAACCCTTTCCCCTGATATTCCGGCAAAATGGCCAGTGGTCCTATGTTCATAATTGGGGAATCTTCATATTCATCGTCCGAACCTCTCACTACCCCAACTGGTGTTTCATTCTCATAGAGGATCATCATTCCGCCGTCCAGGTAATCAGACTCAACCGGCATTTTCGCGACCATTTCAGGCGTAATCGGCGTCTCACTTCCCTTTAGCTTCGAGAACGCACCATTCCTTACCATGCACCAGGCATTCTCATCCACACCAGGCCTGAAACTCCTAATCTCAAATCCTTGTGGAATAGCCGGATCCCGAACTTCAATGTCCTCCCTGACTAGCAGAAAGGTATACCTCTCCACGTCAAACTTCAGCTTCACCATGACATCCTGCAGTTTCTGATTGAGCAAGGGTACAAATAAAAAAACATGATCCAATGAATTGGTATGTTTCAATATCTCCTCGTAGAGCTGTTTATAGAACTGGTCGTCGTGGAATTCACAATGAAAAATCCGGAACCTTGCCCTTTTTCCTTTTCGATGATAGTCATTCAGAATAAGAGAGGCGGCTCCCTTTATGTTCCCGCTCACGTCAGTCAAAATATAGGTAGGATTTTCTCCATCAATCTTAAAATTTTGTAAGTCTTCATCATACAGAAAAGAATCATCCAGTTCCTTTCGGTGTTTTTTACAGTATGCTCTAAAATCCCCAAGCTGCTCCGTCTTTAGTGCTTCGACCTTCATGACAATCCCTTCCCTCAACAGTGATAAATCATTTTCTTAATTGCTTTAAAATACGGTAGTGGCCTTTTCCAGGAATATATCCAAAGCTTCTATTAATATGCTGCATCGGGGCGTTCTGTTCCTCCGAGTCAGTGGTCATTGTATGTGCCCCTGATTTAATCGCGGTATCAATAGATAATAATTTCAACGCTTTTGCAATTCCCCGTCCCCGATAATCCTTTTGGACACCCGTATAGTTTGTATAAAACACCGCATCATCTTCCGTGCTGAATAATTGAGTCAAACCAACGAAACGCTCACCATCAACTGCGAGAAAAACCCATTGCTTGCGCGAGTTGTCTTCCGGCAGGAACTCTTTCCTCCATTGCTCAAAAGGAGGAAGGCTGGAATATTGACCAGGGTTATCTTTGGATGTCTCTACACATAACTCATACAATTTAGATTCTGAATCCTCACCCGTCAGGTCAGCTAAAGTAGTAAACTGAATGCCTGACTTGGCGACACGTTCAACTATATTAGCATATTTTGCATAGTTAAATTGATTGACGTCCAATTCTAAATCGAATACATGAGCGTCTACCGAAAAGCCACGCTTTTGCACAAATGGAAGCGAATCATCAATCCAATCCATTACGATAGAGGATAATACAGATGCTTGTTGCTCATTCGCCCAATTTTCAAGATGCGCCAGTATCCTTTCTCCTATCCCTTTCCCACGGAAATCAGGGTGAACACAGAAGACGCTTCCGACGTTCCCCGGATCCACCCATGGAGCCCGGAAAGAAGCACCATAGCCAATTATCTGCCCCTTTACATTCTTAGCAATAACTCTTGTTCTCCCGAAACCAACTAATAAACCATCTTCATTTATTTTCAAATTAGATGTTGATGGCATTTGCCGATCTTCCTCTTCAAGGGATTGAGCGGATGCAGATCCTGGTTCAATCATATTAAGAAGATCTGCAAGCTGCTCATAATCTTCTGGAATTATAATATCTCGAAGTTTTAATTCACTAGATTTACTTAAGGACATATGTATTGGTGCCTCCCATTCAATGTGCATATTAATTTCTACATTATATAGAAAAACACCTTTTTTTGAAGGACGGTTGTACCGTTTTACGACATGCCCTTTTAAACAAGCAGTCCTATCCTGAGTTCCTCATTCTGCTGGAAGAACATACTTTTTGTGCTGACTTATTTTACTGGACTGGGTATAATAAATCCATAGAGAAGGAGGTGAAATGAGATGGAGGAAATATTGAATAAGATTTTAGATCGTTTGGATTCCATGGACAAGCGTTTTGATTCAGTTGATGCTCGGTTTGATTCAGTTGATGCGCGGTTTGATGCTGTTGATAAGCGATTTGATTCAGTTGATGCTCGGTTTGATTCTATGGAGATTCGTATAGGCACTTTAGAGAAAGGTCAGCAATCCTTACAAATAGAACAGAGTGATTTAAGAAAAGGCCAACACTCTTTACTATCAAAACAGAGTGAATTGAGCAAAGGCCAGCAATCTTTACTATCAAAACAGAGTGAATTGAGCAAAGGCCAGCAATCTTTACTATCAAAACAGAGTGAATTGAGCAAAGGCCAGCAGTCTTTATTAGCAGAACAGAGTGAATTGAGCAAAGGCCAGCAATCTTTACAAATAGAACAGAGTGATTTAAGAAAAGGCCAACACTCTTTACTATCAAAACAGAGTGAATTGAGTAAAGGCCAGCAGTCTTTATTAGCAGAACAGAGTGAAATAAGGAAAGAAGTGGCTTTTTACTATGGCAGTCTAATGAAGAAGCTTGATGAAACGAAATCAGAACTTTCAAGTGAGATCAAGCATGTTTCCAATGTTCAGAAGCAGCATCAGGATGTTTTAGAGATTCTGAATGAAAAACAACAATAGGATTTTATAGCCACTCTCTTAAATATCCTCACAATAATACTTCTTAGTTCCTCGAGTTTTCCATAATCCCTATTTTCCAAAATCAAAAGTGCCTGAGCCTGGGTGCAATATAACATCAGGAATCAGGCACTAATTGTTTATCTTTATTCCAATCCTTGTATCACTAACTCTTTAACCGGCAGGAAGGTTTCGCCGGTATCCATGTATTTGATATTTACTTGGTCGCCTTCTTTTACATAAATCGCCAGTGGGTTGGTTTCTGATGAGACGATGTAGTTCTTTTTATTATCTAGCAGGATCGAAACAATCGTGTAATCGCCTGTTTTTTCTTTGTAGACGCGCAATACGGTACCGCTCGCCTGCTTTTCCTTAGCCTTCGAACTGCCATCCACCGTTCCGCCGCCATGCTGCAATGCGGTTTTATACTTTCTCAATGCTTCATTTGGAGTGTTTCCATAAGACGAAATCTCCGGGTTTGCTGCAGATACGATAAAGTAATTTTGCAGGAACCCATTCGAATCAAGCACCGGCGTCAACCAGCTTGCTTCTCCGTAGAAATTATAAAGAATCGGCATTTCACCATGCCACTTTTTCTCGATGAATTTCTTCTCAATAATTTGTAAGGCCCCTTCGGAATCCATATAGGACTCCTCGAGATTCCCCGTATAGAAGGTCGCTTTCCCTGTCCTTGAGTTCGTCAGCGAATACCCGAGCATGGAGTCGACTCCTTCTTTCGGGCTGGTAAAATCGGTGAAGTAATACATATCGCCATTTTCATCGAAAATCGGGCTGACCTGGGCTTCGGTTCCTTCATCTGAAGGATGTTTCACATCCGTTTTGCCAAACACACTGTTCCAATAACCATGAATGTAATTACCGTAATAGCTATTTTTCAGGCTGACGGCTTCCGGAGAAACTGCGCCATCGATAAATTCAGGCACATCTGCCAAAGCATACGCCTTCGTCCCCCCCGATTTTGGATCAACGACCACAATCCCTTTCACTTTAAAGCCGTTGCGGGCAGAGATGAATTCGCCGAAAGTCCTGATATAATAAGGTTTTCCTTCATCATCGACCTCTAGCTGGGTGTCTCCGTAGAAGATGGACTCTGGATACTGCATTCGGATGTGGCGTTCGATATTTTTATTAAAAAATGAAGAAGGTGTATAAATCATATCTGACTTCTTGAATTTCGGGTTTGCTGATGAATCGGTGGCACTAATGGTAAAATACCCCGGTGTAGACTCGCCATTCCACCATTTGAAAAAGCCCGAAAATTCAACAGGAGCGATATAGACATACTCTCCATTGACCTTCTGGATCTGCAGATTCCCAAGCTCATAATAACTTGTATTTGGAACCTGGCCGAACGCCTTTTTCATTTTATTACGTGCAAAATGAGGAGGGACACTCGCCGGGGTTTCCTTTTCATCAAATGTCGAGATCTCCATCTTTTCCGCCATCTTCGCCGTTTCATATTTTTCCTCAGCGTTAAAAAGAAAAGCAATCATAAAATACACACCTACAAGCAAGCTCAGCAAAAACAAGCTCCCTTTAACCATCTGCTCCTTCCCAGCCGCAAAAAACATTCCGCCAAACGTGAGGACAATCGCAATCGGCCACAAAGAAGAAAGATTCCGGTCTAAATTAAACATGTAATAAAACGTAAAAGTCCCAAGTGTAAAAAGAACAATCGCAGCAATCAATAACAACGATTTCACTTTCCCACTGTAATCTTCCCTATTTGAAAAAGGAATCAGAACCAGTGCAGAAGCCAATCCAACCAAAAGTGAAAAAAGAATCATATTCCCCATACTAAAACCCCTTATAATTAGTACTACTATATACGAATTAGCCTTCATAAAGTTTCAATGACGTACCCCTTGTTCCCTTTCTTATAAGGAATGCCGGAAGCATAAGGCAACTCCCTCGCCTCTCTTTTTAAAAATCACAGTGAATAACTGACCAGCATGGCAAGTTAATGATACGATAAAATCACCGAATATTAGGATGGATTCATGATACCAACCTGCCAAAACTGCCATAGTACATGGAGCTGGAAAAAGACGTTTAAAAAAGCCTTTACGTTGAATAATGCCATACTTTGTCCTGATAGCGGGGAAAAACAATATCTTACTACTCACACAAGAAAAACTTCCTCGATGTTTACCTCTATCACACTTGCCGCTTTTCAATGTCTTCTTGGGCCCATTCCTTATTTTCAAGAAAAGCACGGTATTGTGACAGGTTCAGCTGAGACAGCAGAAAAGCTGTCAAGAAACGCTCGGTATTGTGACAGGTTGAGCTGCGACAGCAGTAAAGCTGTCAAGATAAGCCTGGAATTGTGACAGGTTCAGCTGAGACAGCAGAAAAGCTGTCAAGATAAGCTCGGAATTGGGACAGGTTGAGCTGGGAAAGCAAAAAAGTTGTCAAGAAAAGCTCGGTATTGTGACAGGTTGAGCTACGACAACAGTAAAGCTGTCAAGAAACGCTCGGAATTATGACAGGTTGGACTGGGACAGCAGTAAAGCTGTCAAGATAAGCTCGGAATCGTGACAGGTTGAGCTGAGAAAGCAAAAAAGTTGTCAAGAAAAGCTCGGGTTTGTGACAGGTTAAGCTGGGACAACAGAAAAGCTGTCAAGATAAGCTCGGTATTGTGACAGGTTGAGCTGCGACAGCAGAAAAGCTGTCAAGATACGCACGGTATTGTGACAGGTTGAGCTGCGACAGCAGAAAAGCTGTCAAGATAAGCTCGGATTTTTGACAGGTTGAGCTGCGACAGCAGAAAAGCTGTCAAGATAAGCCCGGAATTGTGACAGGTTGAGCTGAAACATCAGAAAAGCTGTCAAGATAAGCTCGGATTTGTGACAGGTTGAGCTGCGACAGCAGAAAAGCTGTCAAGATAAGCTCGGATTTGTGACAGGTTCAGCTGAGACAGCAGTAAAGCTGTCAAGATACGCACGGTATTGTGACAGGTTCAGCTGGGACAACAGAAAAGCTGTCAAGATAAGCTCGGTATTGTGACAGGTTGGGCTGGGACAGCAGAAAAGCTTATTTTGGCATTAGTTGTATCGATTCCCATCTACCTTGGGACATATCCATTTATGGTAGAACTGTCGAATCAAGAGGAATCTCTTTGGTGAAAAACAGCGAGAGGGAAATATGTGGACGTACCCTATGCTACTATAATCACAAAAAATTAGGAGAATCAGTATGAAAAACTTAAGGGAAAGCATTAAAGAAATCCAAGCAAAGATTGATTTTTCAGGAACAGTAATGGTTCATGACAGGGACGGTCACATCCTGACGGCCAGCTCCGGCTACTCCCACCGCGCTGATCGGTCAGAAAACAACGCGGAGACCAGGTTCGGGATTGCATCTGGCTGTAAGCTTTTCACAGCAATCGCTGTCTGCCAGCTTGTGGAGGAAGGCAAGCTCAGCTTTGATGCGAGATTAACAGATTGCCTTGATATAGAGTTTCCCAGTTTCAGTGAGGAGATTACAATCCACCATTTGCTGACACACACATCCGGTATCCCTGACTATTTTGACGAGAATGTCATGGATGATTTTGAGGAGCTATGGATTAAGAGACCGATGTATCACATCAGGAGTCTTAAAGATTTCTTACCCATGTTCCAGAATGAGCAAATGAAATCCGCTCCCGGTCAATCCTTCCACTACAATAACGCAGGCTTCATTTTATTGGGCTTAATTGTCGAGCAGGCTTCGAGGATGGAGTTTACTGAATTCGTTCAGGAGCATATTTTTAATAAAGCGGGGATGAATGATTCTGGTTATTTTTCCTTTGACGCTCTCCCATCGAATACGGCTTTAGGTTATATTGACCTTCCAGATGGAAGCTGGAAAACAAATATCTATTCACTGCCGGTAAAAGGCGGTTCTGACGGAGGCGCATACGTCACAGCAGCTGACATGGCTAAACTGTGGAAGGCGCTTTTCAATCAACTATTACTAAGTAAGGAAACACTGAACAAACTACTGACTCCCCACGTTCAAGTCAATGAAACAGGATATTATGGTTACGGAGTCTGGATTAATATGAAGGACAATCAAGTCTTGAAATACCATGTAATGGGTTATGACCCGGGAGTCAGCTTTCATTCAGCTTATTATCCAGCTGATCAAAGCATTGCCGTGGTATGCTCAAACAAATCCAGTGGTGCTTACGATATTATGAAGGAAATTGAGGAACAAAGAGACTGATCTGAAGGATGTGAATGCAAATGTTACATACACTTTTAATAGGTATTTTATTTGTAGCAATTGGCATCGTTTCATTCTTTCACCCATACAGATATCCCTGGTTTATAAGGTTCTTGATTATACTTTTCGGCGTAGGATTTCTTACATATTCCTTTGCGAAAGGGTTTGGATTAGTCGAATAGGAGCATCGAGACGTCTACTTAAAATTTAGAATGGAAGCATAGGATTCTCCTCGTGCTTCCCTATACCCCTCTTTTTAACAACTCTTGTTTATACTCAATAACGCTAAGCAACTTGGACCCTCTCAGATCTGGAATCAAATTTTCCAATTCAGAAATCACTTTTTCCTTCTCCCCATCTTGAACCATTTCTTCCATTTCTAATAGCTTTCTGTAAAAAGGGTTTCGGACTTTTTCTCTGTATATCTTGTACGACTTCAGATCCCCTCGCTCGATTGCAATACCAGCGAGTGAGTACCATTTATACACATTATCTTTTAAACCTTGTGCCAGTTCCTCTGCTTCGTCGTATTGCTTCCTTTTTACAAGCAGGTTCACATGATTCAATCTCTGATAATTCGGAGATTTTATTTGAGACAGCTTTTGTTCTGCTTCTTCCAATTGATCGTTAAAAAAGTAATAAAAAAATGGGAAATGCGGATGCTTTGAATTTTTCAGGTAGTTCAATACTTTTTCCGGATTCTTTTCAAATAGAACCGGATAAAAACTTTTGAACATATAGACCCCAATAAAAATAAGATTAACCACGATAAATGCCCATACTGGTGCCTGCATAAAGCCTAATAATAAATCTGCAGCAAAGATTCCAATAAAAAACCAAACCATAACTAATGCCCCCTTTTCAACCAAATCATATAAAATATTCTCAGTTCTTACAAGCTTTGGAAGAGGCAAAGGGCTGCTTTTCTCGGATAACAAATCGTGTTTCTGCTGTCTTATTAATTAAGCCTCAGGTCCTAGCGCAGTTTCAACCCTAAGCGCGTCGAATCAAATCAGCTCCTTTACTATAATGTAAACACAAGCAAAAAAGCAGACTGACATTGTAATAAAGGGGAATACCAACTTGTTATCACATAAAGAAACCCACAATGAAAAAATGGAATTCATTCTACACTTAGCCCTCAGTATCCTGTCATTATATTTATTGACCGTATTATTGCCTACTGTTCTGCCAATATATAAATGGCTTTACTTAAGCTCTGTTATTATTGTTTTGTTAATCGATGGATATTTCCTGATTACGAAGCAGGGAAAACTTATGAAGGTCAACAGGATGGCCTTACTTTATTTGGCAGCTCTATTGCTTCTTGCACTGGCAATCTTTTATACGACAAAAATGATTGTCCTTACTGATACGTACGGATTTGAAGGGTTGTTAAATGAACACCTTGAAACAGCCAAATATATATTCTTCTTCATTAGCTTTGCCCAGCCAATTCTTCTTCCGATCCCTGAAGCTGTCACCGTTCCTGGTGCGAGTGCTGTATTCGGGCCTGCTACTGCTGCAGCCATTGCTTTTCTCGGAACACTATTGGGGATAACAGCCATGTTTTTTGCCGCCAGATACGGGGGCAGGAAATTCACATCAAAGATGATCAAAGAAGATCAGCTGGAAAAATATCAAAACTATGTCTCTAAAAATGAAACATTGATTATGTTCCTACTGTTTATCGTGCCAATCCTTCCAGATGAGATCATATGTGTAGGTGCAGGAATAGGGAAAGTAGCCCCAAAAAGATTTTTGCTGATTGCCTCAGTCTCAAAATTTTTCACCGCGTCTTTACTAGCATACTCAGTACAATTAGCAGAAAACTTTCCGATATCGGGCACGCAATTGATGATTGGAATTTCGGCAGCTGTTTTAATCATCTTTGTTATTTCCTCCTTGACGAAGAAGGCCCTTAACAAGGAGCGAGGGTTATAGTACGAAGTATAGTATGTTTGATTACTATTAGCACTCTTCGTCTCCATGCTTGTTGTTCTTTAACATTATTTTGTCTCTCCGCTTAATGTTAAAGAAATCCAATAAGAAAAGCACAGGGATTCGTCCCCGTGCTTCTCATTAAGATTATTCAAACGGATATTTTAATCCCCACTGCCCACGAATTTCATCCATCAATTTCATTATTTCTAATGATTCATCCAACGGAATGACAGAGCTTTCTAAAAGACCCTGACTCAGGCATTTTCCTACTTCTTCTATTTCAAACGCATAACCAGCCGACTTTCTGTCATCATTAAATGTCTCTGCTTCTTCCCCATCCTTATATAAGGTTGCTGACTTGGCACTGTGGAAAGATGGAATCCGAATATATCCTTCTGTTCCATGTATATAAGCTTCATTAGTTAGACCAACTCGAAATGCGCCGTTAAGGGTGGCGGTCTTTCCTGCAGGATAGGACATAATGATAGAAAACTGTTCATCAACACCCGTTTCACCAATATGGGCAGTACTGAGAATCTTCTCTGGCTTTGTTCCAAAAATCATCGAGGCCAATGATACAGGGTAAATCCCTATATCAAGCAATGCTCCTCCTCCAAGGGCAGGATTAAGTAATCTCCACTCTGGATCCCAATGTGCACGATAACCAAAATCAGCTTTTACTAAAAGTACATCGCCAATTTTTCCGCTATCAATCCATTCTCTCACTTTAACAATTGGAGGCAGGAAACGTGTCCACATCGCCTCCATTAAGAAAAGCTTTTTATCTCTGGCAAACTGAATGATCTCATCTAATTCTCCGCTATTTATGGTAAAAGGTTTCTCGCAAAGGACAGCCTTACCAGCACGAAGACACGCCAAGACATTTTCCTTATGAAAAGGGTGTGGCGTAGCAACATAAATTGCATCGACATCCGGATCTTGAACTAGTTCTTCGTAGCTTCCATAAGCACGTGAAACGCCATGCTCCTCCGCAAACCTGGCAGCACTCTCTTTTGTACGTGAACCAACAGCAGCCTTTTCCGTATTTTTAGCAAACGCTAAATCCCTAGCGAAAGCACTTGCTATTAGACCTGTTCCTAATATTCCCCACTTGATTACTCTTTCGTCCATCGTTTAATCCAACCCCTTAAGCGTCTAGTAGTCCAATATAGAACAAACCTTGTTAGTCCATTATACTATTATTATTTTTTACTAGAAAATCGATCATTCTGCCTCACAAAGAAGCATGGGGACGTACCCCATGCTCCTGCTCCCTTTCCCTGTTTATTCGCCTATTTGCAGCTGAAAACCCTGGTCCCTTAACTTCTTATAAAGCTACTCGATACGTGCATGGTCCTTTGTCTCTACTTATGAGACCGCAGAACTGTCTGCTAGTTCTGTTGTAAGAATCCAACATAAAGAATAAATTTAAAACTCGCCACCGTTAGAAAAATTATTTCTATCTCCCTCCGCGAAATCTGTCCCTTTTTCAACTGATTCCAGCCCGTAACCTGTTTCGCTTATCTCAAATGACTCTTCGTTTTGAACCTTTTTTCTATTTTCCGGACTTTTGTTCTTTTCTTTATTGTCTCTCATTACTTTCCTCCTAGTTTTTTGGCTGGAGACAAAGGGACTTTTCTAGCGCCTCACAATTTTTCATGAGACACGAAAACGCTCCCTTATCCTGACCTTCATTCATTTTCTTTTTATGTTGCTCAGGAGTAGGAAAAGTATGTAAAATACCACGTACATGGAAGATTCAACAATTTCACTATGGAACTAGCAGCTTTCAAAAAACAAAGGAAGAATATTGAGAGTGACCGTTCCTCCCTCATTAGTACTTTTCCCCACAAGAAATAGGTGCTTCCCATTCTGGATAACTATACAATAAAGATAAATAATCATGAAATGGTGGAGCTAAAATGGAAACCTATGTTGAAGCATTATATGAAGCGGCCTTAAAACACCGGAATAACGAAGAGGCAATAAGGCTGTCCAATTACATGCGGAATCAATTTAGATTTATTGGGTTGAGAGCCCCGCAAATGAAGGAAGTATTCAAGCAGCATGTGAAGAACTATGGCTTGCCAGCTAAGGAAGATTTACACCAGGTCATCACTTCTCTCTGGGAGCTGGAAGAGAGAGAAATGCAGATTGCCGGTCTTTACTTATTAGATTTAATGAAGAAACAGTTTACAGAAAAGGATCTCCACCTGCTGGAATTCATAATCACGACCAAGCCTTGGTGGGACACCATCGATCATATTGCAAAAAAACATTTTGGATACTATCTCGAAAAATTCCCGCAGTGCCGGCAACAAATAGTCGACAGGTGGATTGCCTCCGAAAACATCTGGCTGATCCGCTCTTGTATCCTATTCCAATTAGGCTATAAAGAGAAAACCGACGTGGCAATGCTCGAGGATATCATTTCACGAACCTGCCATACAAAGGAATTTTTTATCAATAAAGCAATCGGCTGGGCATTACGAGAATACGCGAAACAAAACCCAGAGAAAGTAATCGAAATTACAAATAAATACCCACTATCAAACTTGAGCAAGAGAGAAGCCTTGAAGCATATTGGGAGAAGTTAATGAGAAAGCTGGGGTTGAAATGAAAAAAGTAATTTTATTCATTTTATTTTGGTTTTTGATCATTTTTTCCGTTATAGCACAGATATCAGACAGATTCATTCACTGGCTAAGTCCTAATGCACTTTCTCTCATAGATGAAAGATTAACCTATACATTTGTTCCTATAATGATCAATTTCTTTATTGTATTTTTATTGTGGAAAATAAGAATTCAAAAATCTCATTTCCTTATTTCTTTCTTCCTCAACTTTATTTTTTTCATGTTTTATATTTATTATCAATATCGAGATTGGGGCCTTGGGAGAGTTAGATAGATTACAAGCTGCTTAATAGACCGTGGGATCGTTCTATCCCCACTTATATCATTTACGATACACTAGAACCGTCGAAGGGATTGGATGAAGTTGCTTCTGAAAAAAAAGGCATTGAAAGGCGAGAGAAATGGGGTTTCCTACATAAACGGCCAAGTTCGTTTTCAAGGTGTATCCTTAAATGTTTATAGTTATGCCACTGATGGAATTTTAATTGATACTGGAGCGCAATCTTTGCAGAAGTATTTTAAAGCTTTCATTGATGAGGTAGATTTTCAGCAGGTGATGCTGACTCATTTTCATGAAGATCATTCAGGCTGTGCTGCCTATGCCGCCAAATCAACACAGCATCCCATCTATCTAAACCAAAAGTCCATCCAGTCTTGCATGCAAAAGGCGGATTATCCCTTATACCGTCAGCTTTTCTGGGGACGGAGAAAACCGTTCCTCGCTCAAGCGATGCCCGATACGTTCACTTCCAACACTGCCACCTGGGATGCCATCGACACGCCCGGCCATGCGCATGACCATAAAGTGTTCTTAAATCGGGAAACAGGTCAATTGTTTACCGGCGATTTATTTGTCCAGGAGCGCACCAAAGTGAGCATGACAGAAGAAAGCATCCCTCAAATCACCGACTCCTTAAAGCGAGTATTAACCTATGACTTCGAGGAGATGTTTTGCAGTCATGCAGGATATGTAGAAAATGGGCGTGCCGCTCTAACCCGCAAGCTTGACTACCTGCTGTCCATCCAACATGAGGTGATCACGCTCCATGGCAAGGGCGATACCGCAAATGAGATATGCACAAAACTCTTCCCTAAAAAGTACCCGATCACAAAGTTTTCCAGAGGCGAATGGGACTCCCTTCACATTGTGAACTCCATTTTAAACGGACGATAAAGAAACTGTGGGACGGTTGTTCTTTTCAAAAAATGAAAAGAACAACCGTCCCTTTGTTGAAATCAAAGAAATGAAGCACTGGTCACTTCCCTGGGCTATTGGCATGACAGATGGATATTTTTTTACGTATACGCAGAACCTATCCTAGCATTTAACTTTATCAAAAAGGTTGTAAGGATATGTTATTCATTTTCATTTCATTTTTTTCGATATCCCTTATATTACTCATCAGCCTCAAATTCTTACAAAAGCGTTTTGATCCATTTGAAATCTTCATTCTCTTTATGTTCAATTCATACCAGTGCCAGAATTTCTTCTACCTGTTATCGTCCCCTTATGACCGATTGCGGGTAGTAGAGGAGCATTTGCCCTTTTGGACAGTGAGATTGCAATATGGGATCATTTTTCCCGCTCTTCTTATGTGGGTCATGTATGCATTGCGTTCCGACCTGAAATTTTCCATTAAAATCATGATTTGCTTTTCCTGGGTAGCAGGAGGAGTCCTCATTGAAAAAATCCTGCTCCTGATAGGTGTATTAGCATCGCACAGCAAGAGCTGGTATCCATCCATTGATTTTGTTATGTCGATGATAGTTCTTTCTATATGCATTCTTTTCATGGAACTATTGCCTCCGATTTTAAGAAAAGAAAAGGTGATTCCGTGATGAGCGAAACATATGAGAGAACCATAAAACCGATTCTCCCAAAAACATTCGATGAGAATGAATGGTTTGCGATCTTTATTACAGAATTAGTGCTGTCTGCAGTTTATTATGTTACGATCAAAAATCGGAAACTCCTTTGGTCACAGATTATCTGCATTTCTCTATTGAACTTACAAATGACAACAGTGGGTGACTATTTCCTTGCGATGCCCCCGTATGACTTTTACGATACTGTCGATCGAAACAGCGGCGAATTAACAGATGTATTTCTCCAAAACATTGTCTATCCTGGAACCGTTCTTTTCATAATGCATTGGTATAAAAGAATTCCTTTGAATAAATTGTCTTTTTTAGTACTGAGTGTTCTTCTTTTAAGTACATTGGAAGGCATATCTGTATACTTCTTTCATTTATTCACCTATAAAAGCTGGAAGTTTTATTATTCCGTTATTTTTTACACTATTACGATGGTGCTCAACCTGGTGTTTTACGAAAAACTGCATAATTTTTTACAAGGAAGAATGGCTGCAGCAAAATGAGAAGCAATCGGACTTTTGCTTTTTTTAGTGTTTAATTTAGCAGGATTAGCTCCTTGCTTCATTCCTTTTCAAGTTGTTCCTTTGCAATCGCATGATGGCATCCCTGGCACATTTCCGCTTGTAGGGGACAATCTCTTCTGACGGCATTGTTCTTCCAGTGCAGTTATCAATAAATTTTCCACTGCGATCGATTCAGGGGTTCTGAAGGGAGGGTGGGCTAGGTTCTTTTCTTCAAGCGGGTCCGAGGTCAAGTTATATAGCTCAAATTGTTCAGGTACTGGATTGGTTTTCGTGTTTGTTATACAAAGTGAACACTGAGTTTCATCCGATGTGTGCCTATCAGCGACTTGGCTCGTCGTTACATCCTCACAGCCTGGGTCGCTCCAAAATTGAGGATTATCGAAATAACGTGTTAACTTCCAAACCTCTTTTTTTCCATGCTCTCCAGTAGAGAGCGTCGTAATGATCGCTTCCGTATGATTGGGCTGAATCACTGATTGATACGGCCTGCCAGACGGGCTGACTTGATTCAATCCCCTTGTAAAATCATCATCACTCATAAAATAAAGCGGTTCGTCTTTACGGAAGAAACTTGTTTTTCCGTGTAAAAAAGGCGTAAGATCGCGACCAACAAGAGGATGCACCTCAGTATACTTTCGACTTAAAGCTTCATGTATTTCCTCCATATTGATTCCTGCCAAACCTAACATCGTTGGCAATACATCCACATGACTCGTCAGCATCTCGGTGCCTTGACGACCGGAAAAGAGCTTTGGGCTATGGATGATCAGCGGCACATGAATAGACTCTTCATACGTGTTATACCATTTTTGAAATAGTCCGCCATGAGCGCCCAATAACTCCCCATGATCCGATAAAAAAATGACGATTGTATCTTCATAGAATACGGAGTCCTTCAAAGCCTGAAAGACCTTTTGCATCTCGTCGTCGACTTTCTTTTGCAAGGAATAGTACAGTTGCCGGTAAAACAGACTGTCCCGTAAAGGCTGCAGCGCCTGCTGATATGTTATTCTATAGCTCGCCTGGGCACTTGGCTTTGTCTCTAGGGATTCATCCGCAGTTGGAGCTTTCGGTATAAACGGTACCGTTGGATCCACTTCAAAATGGAACAAAGGACTCCTCTCTGTAAGTGCTCCGAACAAAGCAATATCATGTGGATTGACGAATGAACACATCAATAGCCAGGGACTCTTATCATCCGACTTGGCTTCATCCTCGAGAGAACGGATCAGTTCAACTGTTTCATTTGCATACACGACATCACGGCCACTGATGCCAATTGCTGCAGAAGAACCTGAATTTCTTGCTGCTGATCCGTGAGGCTCCGGACCAACCCAGCCTGAAAAACCATAGGGGTCCAAGCGATTCGCATTGAGATATAGTTGCACATTTTCCTTATCTGGAAGCCCTGTCAATGTATAACTTGGCACTGCATTCTTCGTTCCAGGAACCAGAACATCGACTTCAGATGCATGCCATTTCCCCTTCCAGAATGTACGATATCCAGCTTCCCGGAAATAATCGCCCATTGTCGGAACACTATTCGGATCAAGCCAGAACATATCAGGATCATATGCCGATTTTGCAGCACCACTCGTTTGCGTGACACCGTGCAATGATGGATATTGCCCAGTATAAAAAGTGGCTCTGCTCGGCGAACACGCCGTACTCCCAGCATAATGCTTATGAAACTCAAATCCATTCTCCCTAAGCAGCTCCTGTGCAATTAAGTATTTCTTCCTCCATTCCTTTAGCTGATCCGATTCATACACCGAAGGGTACCTCTCCTGGTCAACCATAAGAATTAGAAAATTAGTTCTCCTGTGCTTTTTTCTGTGCTCTGCCATTTTTCCATCCCCCTTACGGTACTAAGGTAAACAGCACCTGATATCAAACTAATTAATAATATGTGGAGAATGGAGGAGTCATTCCCTGGCCATGAGACAGAGGGATGGCACTAGTACTCTATAGAAATGAAGCATCTATAGTTCTGTTATAACTAAAATAAGCCTCATTTGGCATCAAATGAGGCTTACCTGACCCTACCTGGTTTTAGTCATCTAATTCGATAAAGTCATCATGCTTGAACACCATTGACACTGCTGTACGTCCATCTGTTTTGCCACCGGACAGTGCTACGACCACTCCTTCGCCATCTTCATCCAAATCTCCTTCCAATGTGACTCGAAGCATGTTGTTACCTTGGAATGTTCCTTGGCCAGCATCTACCTTTACCACTGTGCAGCTTCCTGCTGGTATATCGATTGGCAGTTCCGTGTATGTTCCAGTTGATATCGTTATCGGAACTGGAACTTCCGGAGAGATACCCGGGTACAAAAAAGGATCGCGGCAAACTAGTACGGATAAATTCACAGTGGACTCTTCGTCTGCCAGATTTTTGAATCCTATCAATAGAAAATCTACCGATCCGCTAGATGTTCCATCCAAAGATAATGGTACAAAAAATGGACCTGATGTGAGCTTTTTTCCCATTCTTTCATCCCCTCCTTTCCTTGTGGATACTATAATTTATTCAATTCCGTCGTTAATGTATGGACAAACTGTACCTGTAAAATATCTATTTTTCTATCAATCACCAAAATGGATGTCCTCTAATTAGGATGATTTCCTTTTTCCATAAAAAAAGTGCCACCAAATTGGGAGCACCGTGAATTTGCATTATTCGCTGTCTTTTTTTCTCTTCTTGTTTTCTTCAGCTTTCTTTCCTACTACTTGCTCCTCTTTCTCGTCTTCTCTTTCTGCTTTATCAGTTAATTTTTTCTTCCTTGTTTACTTCTTCAACATTTCTCTTTCGGACTTCACCATATTTTAAATTTATTCGTCCATTTGCAGCTGAAAACCCTGATTCCTTAACTTGTTATATAGCTGCTCTATATGTTCATGGTTCTTCGTCTCTACTGATAGCTCCAGCTGAGCATAGCCTGGATAGATATGCTTGCCGATACGGTGCAGGTTGACAAATTGGATATTTGCATTAAGTTCAGTTGCTGAGCTTAACACTCTTTGCAGCTCTCCCGGCTTATCTTTTAAAGTAATCGTAAAATGGGCAAATCTTCCTGATTCAACCAGTCCGCGTTCGATGATTCGGGATATGAAATTGACATCGACATTGCCCCCGCTTAAAACAGCGGCAACCTTCTTGCCGGTAAGCTTTACTTTGTCATAAAGCAGTGCTGCAAGCGGACTCGCGCCTGATCCCTCTACCAACAACTTATTTCTCTCGAGGACAAGAAGCATGGTTCTGGCTATTTCCATTTCATCCACACAAAAAATGTCATCAACATATTTTCTAATGATTTCAAAAGTCTTTTGCCCAGGCTTCTGGACAGCAATTCCATCTGCCATCGTCGGAGCTGCTTCAACTGCGACAGGTCTATTCTCTGTTAATGACTGTTTCATACTAGGACAAGCGAGCGTCTGGACTCCATATACCTTAATGTCAGGATTTTTCTCTTTTACCGCCAGCGCAACACCTGCAATAAGACCTCCCCCGCCAACAGGGCAGACAATCGCCTCCACATCTGGCAGCTGATCAAGAATTTCCAAACCAACTGTCCCTTGTCCGGCAATGACTGCCTCATCATCGAAAGCATGGATAAAAGTTGCGCCAATCTTGTCTTTCAGCTCCAATGCATAAGCTAAAGCTTCATCAAATACCGCACCTTCGAGGATGACTTCAGCACCGTATTGCCGCGTTGCCAGCACCTTGCTGAGAGGTGCGCCTTTTGGCATCACGATTGTACACGGAATGCCAAGCATCTGGCTCGAATACGCCACACCCTGGGCATGGTTCCCGGCAGAAGCTGCCACAACTCCCTTTTGAAGCTCTTCAGGAGACAAAGATATGAGTTTATTATAAGAACCCCTGACTTTGAAGGAGCCCGTCTTTTGCAGGTTTTCAAGCTTCAAAAATACTTCATTATTTGAGAGAGTGCTAAACGTTTTAGAATAATCAAGGGGTGTCGTATGGACAATTCCCTTCATTTTTTCACGTGATAAAATTACATCATCCAAATTCATTATGAATCCTCCTGCATCCCATTCATTTTTCTATTAATGTTACTCAGGCACAGGAAAAGTATGTAAAAAAGAGAATGAGGAGATTCTTATTGTATTTTATTTATTATCAATTTGGAGATATGGGGCTTGGGAATTTTTTGAGAGGTACTAAAAAGAAGCTTAAAGGACTAGAGACACTTCTCTCCCACACTTTACATTTTGAGAGCCGTAGGAATCGTCCTGTTGTCCCAATGCTGTTTCTCTAATGAACATCACTTTACGATTACCGGACTGTTCAGAAGCAAATATGATAAGTCCCTATTCCTAGATATCCTAAATTTGATTTTATATAAGACATTCATTATAGTTGACTTAACATGCGCATTCGGGCTAAGAATTTTAATATTTAAGGAGAAAACTATGGATTTCGATAATAATAAGAAGCTCTATGATTTTATTACTGAAGACCCTTCAATTCTCACTAATAAATGGCTAAGTACGAGACCTAGCAACCCAACAAGTGTATACTCTTCTGACAACCACCAAGCTGAAGCTAAATTAAGAGAGCAAAATGGTCTTTTTATTAAAACCGTAGCCAAAGTACTCGTTGCAACCGAAAATGAAGTAGATCAAGAGATTAAAGCTTGGGCACGAACCGTTGCAGTGGACCGCGTGGAAACAAGGACTCCCATCCACGAAATCATTCATCAATTCCGGGTGTTTCGAGGTGTTTTCTGGGAACATATCAGTCAGTTCGTAATGGAGAATAAAGAGGAAATTTCCGGAACGGAAATACTGGAATGGAGTTCACTGATCCATTCCACATTTGATATAATCATTGAAACTTTGACTGAAGAATACCATCACTATTACAATGATAGACTTTCTGTCCAAAGCGAATTGATCAATGAATTGAGTGCCCCAATCATACCACTCTCAGATTCTATAGGAGTATTGCCACTTGTAGGAGAAATTGATACCAAGCGTGCAAAGTACATAACAGAATCCGTCCTGATGCAAAGCAAAGATTACAGAATAACTCATCTGTTTATCGATTTATCAGGTGTGTCCATTATAGATACAATGGTAGCAAACCAGTTATTCCAAATCATTGACATTTTGAAGTTAATCGGTGTAAAAGTGTATATAAGCGGAATACGCCCAGAAATAGCACAAACAGCTGTCCAACTAGGGATCAACTTTCATAAGATTCCAACACAGGCAACCTTAAAGCAAGCATTAAAAGCTAATAAAATCATAATATCCGATCTTCATACGGCACAGAAGTAGGGATATATACACTGTGATACTTACGATTCCAAGTAGTGTGTGCTAATTTATCATTATCTTTAGACATAGAACTTCCTCCGTGGTGATTGGCCAGGAGGAAGTTTTTTTTATACTAAGCTGAAAGCTTTATGGAACCCCCAGACACTAGCTCGGGGTTTTTAATAATAGCGCAAAAATAGGGGAAGTCTCCTTATTAAACCAAAGAGAGATAACTTTAGCGGCTCATAAAACGGAACTTTTTCACAATTCAGGGACATGAGAACCGTCCCCTCTCCATGTCCAAGCCTTAGCCCGTCTCCTGGTCGCTCCTTAATTGTGTATAAATTTGCTGATAGGCTGACGCCTCTTTGACCATGCCTTTGTGCTGATACATTTTGCACAGCTGCCTGACCGGAGCTGGGTCAGCCGGGTTGAGCTCCATTTCCCAGAAGAAACATTCGATTGCTTGATCATATTGGTTGAAATCTGCGTAAAATTGCCCCAATTCCATCATTCTGTCTGGATTCTCCATGAGAGCGGCCATTTTATTGATTTTCCGAATGATGATAGAATGTGGAAATTTCATCTGAATCGGTTTCAGCTTTTCACAAACAGTTTTCAAATCATGCCCTTCCATTAGCTTTGCAGTCAGCTGCAGAATTCTTTGTTCAGATTGCTTCGGGTCATTTTCCTGAGCAACTTGCTGATGGAGCAACAGAAACTCTTCCAGATGAGAAGATACAAATTCAGCATCAATATGCTTCCAAAGTTCATTAAGGACCTGATGAAACTCTGCTGGCAGATCCTCAATGAACGGGAATAAATAAACGGCCGCTTTCTCATATTGCCCTTCTCTTATCAATGCTTCAATAAAAGTCCGAGATTCCGGTACCCACTTATATGGATTAATTTTTGCATAGGATAAAGCTAGAATCCAATTTTCGAGCGGGATATAATTCAAGGCCAACTCTGTTTGCCTCTTTACGGACTCAGCAGTAAGATTCCTTTTGTCCTCCAGCCAAACCAGCAGCCCTTCTGCATACCGCCCTTCGTTATTTAATATGTTTTCCAGCATTTGATAATGTTCGGGGTTTTTCCGATTCGTATAGCAATGGAACTCTGCAAATAAGGGGTCTTTCTTTTGGATTGCCGATAAAGATGAAGTTGCGTAGAAACTTGAATATGAGCTGTATTCACGGGCATGGAGGCGATCTTTAAGGTGTTCCAGGGAGGGAGATAAGTTGGACAAAATATGGATAGATTGAAAGGCCTTGTAAAAACTGCCGTTTCTTCTATAGTGAAAAAAGATATTTTCGATCTGTTTGGCGAGCTGTTCTTGTGAGAAAAATGAGTCGAGTGCTGCGGCGATACATGGTATTTCAAGAAGGGAATAATTGCGCTGGAGATGATTGAAGAGCTTATTTTTAGCTGGTATGGCTAAAGCTGTCGAGGGAATTAGTACAGGCAGAAGCGGGTGATTTTGATCTAAGACGATCCCTTCATTGAGCATTTTATCAATAAATGAATCTTTTTGAACCTTTTCGAGCTTCGCACCATAGATAAGGGCATTTTTGTAGAAAATCAGATAGTATTTTTCATTTAATTCAGTCTGGACCTCGGCGACCATGAATCTGGCGAAGATCGCTGTCCGCTTAACTTCCCCATTTACGATAACCCTATTAGATTTGAACGATATTTTTGTCGGCATTGTTAGTTCACTATTCATGAAACATTCGGCCTCCTAATGAATCGTATATTTTTTTCTATAGTTTCATTATACGTAACCCTAATTAAAAAAGCGACATTGCCCTTTTGTGGTTCGAAAAACGTTAATCCAAACTTTTAAAAATGTGCTGCCTAGGACAGATGGTTGCCTCGAACATATAAATGATATCCTGCGAAACAGAAAGAAACAAAAAAGGGACGTTACCGACGTCTCGTAAAAAGACACATTTAGCCCGTCCCCCTGTCTGAATACAATTATTGAGACGCCAGAGCCGTGATGTGTCTCACAATGAGTCTAAGGAAGATCATTTTTGGAGAAAATTCTACTAAAAGGTAGAAGAAGGTTATTAAACATGTATTTATTATTGGTCATTGTTGTTTATATTGCTTTTGCAAAAAAATTCGTTAAGTGGGAAAGGTGGAAGGAATACTACCCCACCGTCCAGTTCTATATAATTTGTAATTTATTGTATAACTTCCTCTTTTATCAACATACTTTATGGAAGTATAAAGCTGTTACAGTAGATTGGCTAAATCACACACTGATTGAGATTGCCTTTACATTTTTAATTGTCCCTGTCGTATTGATGATTTATCTTGAATATTTTCCAAAGGGAAAGTTAAAAGGAATTTTATATTTAATGATCTGGGTGGCATATTTCTCTATCTTAGAATATCTCTTTGAGGCAAAGGGTCTGTTTATTTATGAAAATGGCTGGAACGGCTGGTGGTCTGTATTATTTAACATCATTACTTTTACTGTAATTAAAATTCACTTCAAGAACCCTTTAGCAGCATTCCTGGTGTCGGCACCAATTATTGCGGTTCTCTTATTGTTTTTTCACCCAGCGTTACATGAATTGAAATAGAAGGTGATGCGATGGATTCACTATCCACTCCATTATTCATATTTTTACTCTTAAGCATTTACATAGGTATGGCACTGTACTTAGAGAAACTGAGGAAAAGGAAATAAAAAAGGGCTGCAGGGAAGGTGACACAGCCCTGCTTACTGCAATTTGCACTTTTCGGGGAGTGTTGCACTCCACAATGGCCCCTCCTAAGTCGCCTGCTCAATTAGATACATCACAGAACATAGTAGAATTCCAAGTAACGTGATCTTGAAATAATATGGATTATCTCAACAAACCTGCAGATCATAAAGCTCTTCAAAATAACGCGCTCCTGGAACTTCTTATTCAGGATCCCAGTAAAATAGGATGATGGTTCCTAGTGGCACGCTCTGAACAAAGGAAAAGGGAAGCAAGATTTTGCTTCCCTTTTCAATTAATAGTTATAAACCTTTACGGGCTCACGGATGAGACACGAGAACCGTCTCTATGTCTCTGTTAAGTATGAAAGATTCTCATTCACATCGGCAACTTTTAGTTAGATGATGGGAAGGTTCTTGAAAAAGCAGAAGCAATAGGCACGTCTGTTATCAAATAGAAATCGCCTTTTTGTTAATTGAGCTAGATAATTTTTCAATCCATCTTGTACACACCTTGTAGGAAGCCTGGAAAATTGGACTCTGGATAAATGTAAAAATAAAGGTGAAAATAAAGACCGGCCCTCCCAGTAACAGGGCAATCACCAGCACAACACTCTCAACAATAATACGCACTTTGCTGATTGAATACCCAAGCTTAACTGAAATCGCAAGCATAAATCCGTCTCTTGGCCCTGATCCGATTCTAGCAGCATTATACATTCCTCCTCCAATACCCATGACCACAACACCAAGCAGCAATACCAACACATCAAACATGAGCGTGGAAGGCTGGGGCAAAGCATCTAGCCAGAGAAAAAAGTCAACCATTGGGCCAACCATCAGTGCATTAATAAAGGTGCCAATATTAACATAAGTACGATTAATCAACAGCGTTACAAGAACTAACATGATACCAAAAATCAAGTTCCACGTTCCGATTGTTAAACCAAACTTATCATAAAATGCAATATTCAATACATCCCAGGGGTGGACCCCTAAGTACTTAACCTTGATTGCCACAGCTATACCATAACTAAAAAGGATAAGTCCGACTATAAAAAAGGGAACTTGTATTTTAAGTTTCATTTTATCACTTCATTTCTTTCAACTTGGTTTGAACTTAGTTTAAAACAACACGGAAAGCATTTAAAGCAGAAAATTTCCATGAGTTAGAAAACAAGATTAAAGTACAAGTGGCTTAAGGACGTCCCATGCTTCGTGTTCCCCGATGAACAGGCACTCTACAAATCATACTCCCATAACCCAAGCCTTCCTTTAGCCGGTATGAAGCTGTCCAGCATCTTCATATTCCTGACTTCCCAGACATACCCTCCGACTTTATAATCACCGAGGGAAAAAGTCATTGCCTGTTACGATTCTCCCATCCTCAAACACGGCCCATGTCTCGTGGTTTTCCACACCCTCAAACAATTTTCAAGATAGCAAGTGGCAATGATGACGCCAGCTGGAAGATCATCGGCCTTGTACCCATGCTTTAAAAGCAGCGACTTGACCGCCACATGGCTGCAGACCACCTTATTGACTTTTTTGCTGGTATGGATTGCAAGAGAGCCACGATACTTCGTACCCCATGACCTCGTTTCATATTGAGCCTCGCGCAAGACAAACAGACTCGCCCGGGGCTGAATCATCGACAACACCTTCACTCCAACCACCTTTGCCTCAACAACAACTATTTTGTCTGTAGCATCTCCCGGCAATTCTCCAAAAAAACGTGGGCGGTACATATTTCAGCTATTCATATGACATCAGAACTGTCCCAATGTCTCGGTTTTATTGTAAAATAAGGAAAAAGCTATTATTTAAAAAAGGAATGGCTAATAAGGAGAATTATGAAAATAATCATTTATGTGTACAACGGTATTACAATGCTCGATGCTATTGGACCATATGAGGTTTTAAGGAATATGACTGGTGCCGAAATATACTTTGTTGCTGAAAGAATAGGTGAAATAAAGGCTGATTCCGGTTTTATTGATATTAATGTGAAACATAGTATAACGGACATGAAAGAGGCGGATATTTTAGTCATACCAGGTTCAACGATAGGATTTATTGAGGAAATGAAAAAAGAGAATGTCTTAAAGTGGATTCAGGAAATTGATAAAACGACAAAATGGACTACATCTGTATGTTCTGGTTCTATGTTACTTGCTTCAGCAGGTTTACTCGAAGGATTAAAAGCCACTTCACATTGGAAGCCAATTAATCTATTAAGTGATTTCGGTTCCATTCCCACAAGAGAAAGAATTGTTGAGCAAGGAAAATATATCACTGCCGCTGGTGTTTCAGCAGGTATAGATATGGCTCTATTTTTAGCGAATAAAATTGTCGGAGAAGATGAAGCTAAAGCAATTCAACTTGCAATAGAATACGACCCGCAGCCAATTTTTCATTCGGGTAATTATTCTAATGCTGAAGAAAAAATAGTAAAGATTGCCGAAAAGAAATTATCCAAAGATGCAAAAAAAGGACTAGGTTTACTAGGTTTGTTAAAGCATTCAAAAGAGATTCTCAAAATAATTAAGTAGTTCTATGGTTTACTATATTGCATAGTACAAGAACGCGACAGAGGGACGGTTCTGCCGTCTCAGGAATTTACGTATTGAGCCAGGGAATATTCTCCCTGGCTTTCCTCCTTTTCCCCCATGCAAAAAAGAAGCACAGAATACGTCCCCATGCTTCCCGCGTTGATCACAATTCTTTTCAGTAATGATCAATGGCCGCTCACGTCGTTATCCTCTTCTGTATGACCAAGTCTTCCTATTTTCGCTTTAAGGACCGTCCCTATATCTCGCTCAGGAGTTGAAAAAATATCTTTCCCCTGATCAAAATAAAGTCAGCTTTTGAGTTCACTGTCGGCAAAATCGATGAAAAACGATTTTGTAACAATATTCATTTATCCTATTCCCACCTACTCCACTCTCCTAGCCGCCTGCTGAATTGGATCCCATACACCATTATACGGGGGAGCATACGCCAGATCTAAATCAAGCAGCTCTTCGGTCGTCATGGAATGAAATATGGCCGTCGCTAGGACATCGATTCGTTTATCGACGCCATTCTCCCCAATAATTTGCCCGCCAAGAACCTTATGTGTCTCTTTATGATAGACAAGTTTCAATTTCATTTTTTTATCATCCGGATAATAACCAGCGATATCAGTTGCTGTAATGGTTACAGAGCCACAGGGGATGTTCAGCATGTTTGCCTCTTTTTCTGATAGCCCTGTTCTCCCCAAAGTTAAATCGAAAAACTTAATAATGGATGTGCCTACAATTCCTTTAAACGTTTTATGTACATCAACCATGTTCAATCCGGCGATTTGTCCTTGCTTATTGGCATGTGTTCCCAATGGAACATGGTCATCCTTCTCTTTTACCCGGTGATATTGTGTGGCACAATCTCCTGCCGCGTAGATATCCTCAATACTGGTTTGCATATAGGCATTAACTTGGATCGCACCATTTACACTGGTTTTGATTCCTGTTTCTTCTAAAAAGGAAGTATTGGGCTTCACACCTACAGCGACTAGCACCAAATCTGTTTCATACTCTCCCTTATCGGTTTTCACAGATTCCACATGGTCACTTCCACCGAATGCTTCCACGGATTCAACCATTTTTAACACAATGTTTTGCTTTACTGCTTCTTCATGAATCAGTTCTGCCATGTCTGTATCAAATATTTTGGCTAATTGCTTATTTCTTTCAATAATCGTTACCTTCTTGCCGAGCTCCGCAAAACTTTCGGCCATTTCAAGCCCGATATATCCGCCGCCAATTACGGTCACATTATGTATATCTCTTTCTAGATAATCCATGATTGCTTTTGCATCAGGGATGGTTTTTAGTGAGAAAATACCTGGAAGTGTCACACCCTCCCACTTTGGAACGACCGAGCTTACACCAGTCGCAATCAGAAGGCGGTCATATGGAACGCTGAATGGCTCACCATTACTATGGTTTATTCCACTTACCATTTTATTTTCTGTGTCTACCTTCTGGACTTCATGAAATACCCGTGCATCAATGCCATATTTTTCTTTAAAAGTAGACGGAGTGCGCGCGATTAACTGATCTGTGGACTCAATCTTCCCACTGATCACATAAGGCAGGCCACATTGACCGTATGAATACACGCCTCCCTTTTCCAACACAGTGATTTCATGTCCAGAGCTGTTTCGAACCATTTGCATCGCAGCACTCATACCCGCTGCATCTCCACCGATAATAAGTATTTTCATCTTCATCCCTCCATTCCTTGTGTATCCATTTAGGATTAAGTTTTAAACATTTAAATCTATTTAGGTAACTTTAGAAAAATGCTGATTAACATCCTATTTATCTTTTGCTAAAATCACCGCATCAATGTAACGAAGCAACACAGGGACGGTTCTCACGTCTCATTCGGGAATCGCAATAGTTAAAGAATAACCCTAATTAATCTTCGTTGAGTCCATGCTCTATAAGTTAAGAAAAGAATTGGGACAAAGCTCATTTTAGACTGTGCCCGAGATTACATAGTTAGATTTTTACAATTCACGAGACACCGGAACCATCCCTTGTCGCAAAATAAAAAGCAAGAAGCATAGGGTCACATCTCGGGGTACGTCCCTGTGCTTCTTCAAATACTTCACCTCAGTTTTTTTATTAGGGGCTTTGGAACATTTACATTTTTAAATAACTTTTTGGGTTCTGACTTTATGAGGGAAGTACAGTCTGAAGAGAAATCGAAAGGAATAAATTGTTGATAATCTATGGCGAAAATATCAGCATCAAAATTTCCCCTGTACTGCTGATCAATTTCCCGCATGTCATGGTCTTGTTCTCTAATTAAATTTTTTACAATCTGATGTCCGATTGATCTTCCTAATTCAAGTCCTTCTGAGTTGTCAGAAGGGAAATGGACGCCGGCAAATAAACGGCTTGCTGCATCTTCCTCAGCAATTCTCTCCAGCTTCATTTTTTCAGTTGGAAAGTAATAACTCAAGATGACTTCCGCACAACCAGACATTGCAGCATGTCCAGAGGGATATGTTGGAAACCTCGGGGTACATAAAATGGTTTCCATTTCCTGGTCATACTGATTCGGTCTTGCCACATTCCATCGATACTTTAAATCCCATACAACAATCATTGTATCATTGATAGCTCCATGCAATACTGCCTGGATTCGAGCTGCTTGAGTAGGAGTAACATCATACGTATCTATTAAGCGGTCAGCAACCGGAGTCCATTGTTTAGTAGGTACTCCTGTCCCGTAATAGACAGCTATTTGCTTCTGGGTTGAAGTTAAATTTTCGAGTGTCCGTTGTACAGCCTCCAATTCTTTTTCAAAGTTTATCAACCGAGGATGCCTAATGGGAGTTTCAACCTCCGTCCAAAGGAATCAAGAAAGTGCCCATCTTCATCTCTTTTCAAAAAGGCTAACGGCCATCTTCCGGCTAAAGGTGTAACCGGATCAGACGGAGGTAAATCCTCTCCAGCGTACGGTAACTCAGACCATTTTAAATAACTATAACTCAAATGTTTTCACCTCCAGCCATTTTTATCAGTATATGAATGATAATAAAATCGGGATAGGCATTGGCGGATATCTTTGGGAGGAGAGCGCGGGTCAATTGTTTGACGGGACACAGGGAAGGTTCTCCCCCTAGATCTCCATATTTCACAATTTTCAAGACACTAAAACCGTACCCCTTGTCTACTGTCTCAAAGCATTTTACGAGGCATTGAAAACCGTACCCCTTGTCCCTCGAAAAAACTTGGCTTAATTCAACAAACCGGAATCATATCATAAAGCTCCTCAAAATAATGCTCCTGAAACTTCTTGTTCAGAATCCCGGTAAAATAAGCAATTGGATTCTTCACTTCCACCTTCGACTTTAGCTTCCGGACAAGCTGTCTGAAGGATTCAAGTGACAGGGACAACAGGATCGGTGTCTTGTTCATAGTTTTGACGGTAGGCAGCGACCATGCTCATCCGCCAGAATTCTTCGATCGACTTTGCAGCTGGGAAAAAGTATTTCACAAGATTGACGAAATCACTTGGAACTCGGTCACTGACAAATAGATGGTCTTCCGGTCCTTTTTCAGTATCAAGTTTTACCTCTATGATTTCGGATGATTGTTCTTCAGCTGCCTTTTCTTCACGTTTATTTTTATTTTTTATGTTAGTTTCAGAAGGAATGATAGTTTTATATTGGTGGCTCAATTGATCGCCATCCGGTAGTTCATTCATCGGGAAACGATTGAATACGTACAGGTTGCTAGACTGTGAGCCGTTTTTGCGCGCAGTTTCATATACAGTAAAAATACCAATATTACTAGCCTTCAGAATCATCCTTTTAAAAGTAGAACGGGAAATTCCCATCTCCCCATACTCCTCATAAATCGCCTTCAGTTCCATCCCTATCTTGGCATTCGCTACCCCAGGAACCTTCGCAGCAAAACGAGCCAGCCTCTTCAACCCAATCAACTCACCCTTACTGAAAAAACGCTTCTTATCCGCCATCCACATTTCAAAATGATTGTTAAACTCCTTCAACGAACCAAACTGTGAATACTCCGCAAAACTCTCAATAACCGCCGATTTAATTGTCATGCTAATGCACCACCCTTTCACCCTTTATATATGGATGAAAGAGTGGAAAGGACAGGGTGGGAAGCGGTGGTTTGTGGCGGTTTTGTGGACAGTTAATGGAACAGTTCAAATGTTGGATTTGCGCTTACTTACGGTACGGTTCACCGTAGTTATTTAAGAGGCAAAAAAACAAGGCATTGAAAATTATTTTCAATGCCTTGTTGGCAACTACAAAAACTCTTTTACATTATTCAATACCTTTGGTACTAGTTTTTTCATATAGGACGAACAATTCCAGCCTTAATGCCAGAAAGCGTACTCCCATATATCTTTTTCGCTACTATATCATTTTCTAATGCCAGTTCATATTTGGACCTGAATTTCCCGGCTAAATATTCAAAATGTTGGTCTACATGTGCTTCTATATGTCCCTTAAAATCATTAAAAGTTTCATAAGAACTTATATACCTAAGATAAGTTTCAAATAAAAGTGCATCATCAAAATACGTATCAACTATAAAACAATAGGTTGAATCATGAGAAAAAAAATATTTTGTCATCTTTTTCAATAAAGCAAATTGCTCTTCATCTAATTGAAACCAATCCTTAGATAAAAGTTTCCTTTTTTCCGGATTATTTTTATCATACTTGACATCAGTTGCTAATTTTGAAATATATTTTCCTGAAATTACGACCAAAACATCAGAAATCCGAAGTCCAACATGATTAACAGAATCTTCATTTTCTTTTATTAATGGAAAATTTAATTTCTTGAACGGTTCTGAGGGTATCCCTTCATCAAGAATCAGTTCTGAAGACTGTATATTAATTTTATTAGCAAGGGACATTTCTGATATCCACAAGTCAAGGTCAAATGACACCTTGTTCCAATCAAATGAGACTACAGCAAAAGGAGTTTCTTGAATAAAATGCTTTGTTTTTTTTATTGTTTGAATTATATTTTTGTAATCCTTTATTTGGACTTTCATTCTCTGGATATCCTGGTTCTTTTCAACGAATGCTTTCATGTCTTTCTGAATTTCTGTAAGAACTTCTCTATTTCCCTTATTAGAATCAAAAAAAGATTGAATCACACTTTTACTGGCTTCTCTTTCCAAATATTTTACTATAGAATATTTTAAAAGCTTTGGCGATTCTATGAATCTTTTTTCTTCCATTTTAAGAATCCAATCTGACAATCTATTGTCTGCAACGAGAGAAATTTTATTAATTGACAATAATAAATTATCAACTTGATTTTCAAGAAGTAGGTCAAACAAGGCATTATAAAAATCTAGTTCACGACCTTTAAGACTTGCTATACCATACTTGAAATTCTTGCCCAAAATGTCTTTTCCTTTTAATTCTTTTTTATTGTCAAGAAAATTTCTAGAAGACATGTAATCTCTTTCTAGGATTTCATATTTCTCTTCAATTTCATGGAGACATTCCTCTTTTATCTTGATTAAGTTAGCAACATAAACAAACATGTTATCATTTCCTAACTTAATTTTCTTTTCTTCATCATAGGGAGCCGTCATCCTAATTGTTTCTTGTGGCCCTTTTTCATCGATATATATATAGTCCATATGTTCCTCCAATTTAATTAGTTATTGGGATTTATGTTATCTCGTATTAAATCCTACTGAGCCACTTTTAAAGCCTTAGATTGGTCATAAGCATAACGTACTAACAATACACCTTGCTGTACAAGGTCGGTCTCCTTTATGGTATCTACGTATTTATCCAATTCTTTAGCAATTTCCTCATTTCCCTTATAAGTCCACTTTCCCTCCGAAATATCGAACTCAATCCCAAACTTAGTTCTTAATCTACTCTTTTCACTTAAGCGTACTGAAGAAGACCCATAAGAACAAATGTCTGTATCATCGATCTCATTAATTACAGCTTCATAAAAAGGGTTAATATGATCTGCTTGTAGATTCGCACCTGTTAAACGTTCAATAGCATACTTCTCTTCATCTTCATAGACATACAATAATTTTCTTCCTTTAAGCATGGCTGGATATTTAACAAAGTAATATGCCCAAGATGTTGGATCCCATTCATTATTATGTTCAATGACATGAATTAGTTTTTCTTCAACAGACTTAAGTGGCGATTCAATGAGTAATGTATATAAAGTCGAAAACAACTCAGTCAAATCATTGTTATTTGTCCAAATAAACTCTCGATAATAACTGCCTCCGAATACATACCTTGGCCCTAAATTACTCCAGCCTAACTGGATAGAATAATCATCAATCGTTAACATCGCACGCGAAACTAATTCATCCGGCAACTGGAGCAATGCTTTTGTAAACATTAATGTTTCATATGGATACTGTTTAAAAATAGGTAATAATTGATGAATGGCACCCTTGAACAAAGGAAGATCTTCTAATTCAAATAACGAATCCTTTAGCTGAGGATTTTCTTTTATGAATTGAGCTTTTTCTTTCTCTTGCTCCCAGCTAGTGTCGGTAAAACCTTCAACGCTTTTAAATGAGAGGATCGCTTCATAAGCTGGCAGGTTTGTTTCAATCAGTTTATCAATAGTCCTGAAAATCGGTCCAAGGGTATCAAAACGCAGGTTACTGTTAAATTGGCCGTTATTCACCTGCCGTACCCTTTGAACTAGGTTCCTAATGATTCGCAGGGTTGCAGGTATATCTGCTTCTTGGCCATGTAACTTTTTCTGAAAAATAATATACAAATAGATTCTTTCCGGCAAGCTTAATTCACCGTTAATACATGCATCAAGCAATTGATGGCGGGGGGTGAACAAAGAGATTTTTTCTGCTATTTCTTTGAATTCTTTATGTATTTCATCACGGCTGCTCCATAATGATAACGATTCAAAAAGAAACTCAATATTGACTTCCTTTTGATAGATGGATTTTAATTCTGATTGCTTAACAAATGGCTCAGAGAAAATGTGCGGATTTCGGAATGATGAATCCTTAATCGCAAGAGAAGTTGTAAGGAAACTGAATAGCTCAACAAAGGCTTCATCAATTGTATGGCTAGTACTCCTGTATTCCCATAGCAAATCTGTCCATTCTTTATCCAGCATAAAGGAAAAGTCCTTGCTTCTATCTTTGAAACCCGCTTGTTCGAGTATTTGTTCGAATTGCGCTTTAAAGTTTTCAAATGTAGACAGTGGCTTGCCACGAGCATTCATTTTAATATAAAGTTCATCTCCCATGCCAAACTCCTTTAGCTCCAGAAATTGAAATGTAATAGGAGAATCCTCGCTTGTCAGGAGCGGGATTATCTCTCTTTCAAGATTTTTAAACCTTTCATGAATGGAATCAAGCATAACCAACATCGCCTGTACTGTAGGATCTTGCAGCCAATGATAATGAAACCACTTTTTTTCAATTATAATTTTGGATAATACTTCATTTTCAATGTCTTCAAAGCCAATCCACTCTTTCACAAGGGATCTTGTAAAATCCCGGGCGCTTATCCGAGTTTCATAAGAGAAATTCGATAACGTCTCTTGCAAATCCGCCTCTTCCTTAACATTAAAATACCAATGCAAAAGAAATAATGTCGTTAATCGCTGTTGGCCATCAAGAGGAATAAGCACTTTTTCATTTTCAACACCATTAACTGTTCCATAAATAAAATCAAAGTCGACATATCTAGTTTCATTCAGTGCCTCTTTTAAATGCTCCAGCAGCAGATCGCGAATGTCCGAAGATTTAGCGTCAGTGCGACCCTGTGCGTAATCACGCTGGATGATGGGTATTTTGATTTGATAATCATTTATTAAATCCCAAAATGTTAACATAATTGCCTCCCTTTTTAAAAGTTTGCCAATGTTTCTTCTATTGCTGCCAGATAATCATTACGGTCCTGGTCTGACCAAAATTGGAAATGATCCACCTTTTTACTGTAATACTTCATAAAAGTATTCCGGGTGCAAATTGGTATAAAACTTCCTTCCTTGTCGTACTCCTTTAACCTTCTATATTTAACTGGATAAAAATGGTTACTAAGCGCGCTATTGGTCCCTCTATCCAATAAAACGAGGTTTTCCAATACATGCACATCAGAACCAAAGTGGTCTTCAGTCACTTCCAATGTTTTGTTAAATAACTCTGTGAATTTGTCTTTATTAAAATTCTTGTCATCAATACCATCTTTAAGCGCTGTAATTAATTCACTATATTCTGGCTGCTCATTCATTTGGTTGAGTTCGATTAGTGTATAAATCGTATCTTTAATCCATGCCTGCCATTGTTCTTTTGTATTAAGCCCTTCTGCATTCTGGGCATGTATGTGTTCGATACTCCAATGTTCTTTAACATACCGGTCATATGGAAATCTGGCCTCATCGTTTTTTTGCTTTAAAGTTGTCAGGATATTAAATAGCAATAATACTTTTTTAATTTTCCCTTTATCCCGGTCACCATAGCTTAACTCAGCCAGGCTGATATTCTTTATTTCAGACCTTATCTCTTTCCTTAATGCACGGCGGAAATCTTCTTTTTCAAGAATAGAATCGCTGTCATATAAACTCATATAATTTGCAACCGATTTATACTGTGTTAAATACCCCAGTAAATGATAAAGTTCCCGGTCCTCAAACCACTCTTTGAATCTGGCAAGATATGATTTAATTTCTAACCAAAGTGCTTGAAAATCTTCTTCCTTTTGTATTTCGTAAAAAGTATAAAATGGATCATGATGTCTGCTAGAAACATTCTCTGTATAGAGATCAAATAAAAATTCTATACGGTTGGTATAGGCTTTTAATGGCTGGATAAAATACCATAGTTTATCCTCCCTAAGGCTTCGCTCAATCTGATCCCATTCGTTAGCAAGTTCAAACTTTTGTTTTTCCGGAGTCTTGGATAAGATCAATGCTTTAATTAATTCAGCATTTGTCAATGGAATCTTCCCGATATTTAGCCGGCTGAAAACTTCACGGACTTCTATGTCAGCGGCAACCTCGTACCAGATGACTTTTACCTCCTCTCCCAATGCAATAGAAAATTTTTGCTTTAAAGTACGTCGGTTTTCCCTTGGCCGTTGGAACCATTCTTCAATAGTAAGAAATGCTTGTTTAAAAAAATAAAAATCGATGTTTTTATCATGATTCTCTTTATCAATATCTTCACGGATGTTCCAAATATATTCATTGCTATTTAGGCGGGTTTCATATGTAAGTTGATAAGGATCTTCATTTAAATAGGTCAAAATCAATGCAATTGTCGTCAATCGCTGCTGGCCATCTATTACTTCATAGAGCGGTACCGTTCCTTCCGCTTCTTGAATCTTTCTAACAACCACTGGCTGAAGACAATAAAATTCAGATGAACTATTTTTTTCTCTATTTATCATAAAATCGTAAACATCATCCAATAAGTTTAAAACCTGCTGCCTGTCCCAGCGATATCCACGCTGATATGAAGGTATAAAGAACGCAGCAGAGTCCAATAATTCATTAATCGTTTTCAAAGTAATATTATTTTCCAAAAAAAAGCCCCCTCAATTTTGAGACAGAGGGACGGTTCTTACTGCCTCTAACATTTACATAATTTCACTTTTTGATAGCCACGAGAACCGTCCCCTTGTCCATGTCTATGTCTTTCATTGCCCTGTTTTTTTACTCATAATGAAAGCCAACCTTTAATCTCTTTAGCGGTTCGATAGGCTTTAGAGTACCATTGATTCTCCTGTAAGTAATTTTCTCCCTTTTCAGTAAGCGTGGAGTGGTAGTAATAAATCGTATTGTCAGCATACAATGGCCGTGTTAAATAGCCTTCTCTAACCAGGAATCCTACCTGATTTACAAACTCTTCCCAGCTAAATCCTAACTCCAGCTCGTTAAAATTGTTTCCGCTGACATTCTTAAACAGAGTCCCATTTTCCGTTTCTCTTAAAATAACAAATCGAATCTTTTCCTTATTCATTCCGAATCACTCCTTTTTACAATATTTTCATATTTTTATTATATTACAGAGCTACCTTAACAGCAAAAAACCTTCTTAATACTAAGAAGATTAGAAATAGTATCTTTATTTGTGACCATATTTCAGTAGTAGCAACCATTTTCATCACAACTTTTAGCAATTCGTCCTGGAGTTTGTAATATTTAATACTCTCCTTCTTATAATATTCTCAACCACTTCTGGTTCAGGAATTAAAAACAGGCGGGTAAAAGTATTTTACAAGAAAAAGATTATCCTCCTGTACTTGTTTAGCAATGGGTTTCACCTCTGTGATTATGGATGATTGCTTTTCAGCTGCCTTTTCTTTAAGTTTATTATTCCTTTTTATGTTAGTTTCAGAAGGAATGATAGTTTTATACTGGTGGCTCAATTGATCGCCATCCGGGAGTTCATTCATTGGGAAACGATTGAATACATACAGATTACTAGACTGAAATCCGTTCTTGCGCGCAGTTTCATAGACAAACTCCTTTCAAATCGGCTTAAGGACCGTTCCAATCTTGGTATTGGCCACCCCAGGTACCTTCGCAGCAAAACGAGTCTGCCGGTTAACCCACTCATCAACTCACCCTTACTGAAAAAACGCTTCTTATCCGCCATCCACATCTCAAAATGATTGTTAAACTCCTTCAACGAACCAAACTTTGAATACTCCCCAGAACTCTCAATAACCGCCGATTTAATTGTAATGCTAATGCACTACCTTTTCACACTTTATATATAGATGAAGGGGTGGATAGGACAGGGTGGGATAGGGAAAATTATGGCGGTTTTGTGAACAATCAGATAGGAATTCTTAGGGTGAAATTGACTAATTCGGACAAAAAAATACGATAAGCAGGGTGAACTGCTTATCGTTTCTCTTTAGATTTATTTAATCCAACTCTGCAATTATGTTAAATACAAACTTATAATTGCTAGTTCAATCTCAGGCACGTTTTACAACTTAACATTTTTAAATTTCACTCTACTACAGAAGGTGGTTTCAAATAAAGTTTATGAGATGCCGCATCCATGATTTGTTCTTTGAAGTGTTCTATTAAATCAAGAATTTCTTTATAAAGGGTTTCGAATTGGTCCTTAGCTTTTTTATCAGCATCCTGCAATCTATTATCTACCAATTCTAAATATTCACCATGTGCGATTTTATTTCTATCATCTACCATCATATCTTTTATATAATTTTTTTTTAATTCGTACTTTGTTTTGTCAAACCCCAGACTAAAAAGAATATCTTCTAAAACCTTATAATTTAAATTTGCCTCTGTATCCACAATTAGTTTCTTCATAACATCTACTTTAAATATTTTTCCCGAGTGGTTAAAAAGAGACTGAGTAACTCTATGATGTGCTATGGATTTATTTGATTCCCTTGCATCAACAATAGTAGATTTGAAGAATAAAGTAATAAAATTATCCGTCATATCCTGACACTCTATCTCTTGAAAGTTTAAATAATTTAAATATTCCCTTGCACCTGTTTTAATAAATCCTTCCCAATGTGAATATAAAATGGTTATTCCAACTCTAATGAATGTATTAAGCACTGTACCTTCTGAAACATCTATATTTGACTTTAAAGTTGTTAGTTCTCTTTTTCTCCAAGCTAAATTTTTATCAAGTTTATCTTGGAGTCTTTCCAAATGCTCTGTACTCATTGTCCAAAGATATTCCTTCCTAAACTAGTTAATTCTTTTATCCTAATAATAGGGCGGCTACTAGCAGAAATTATCGATAAAAATGGACCTGAACTATAAATATTTTTTATAATTGTAGCAATCTCATCGGAATCTTTAGCGGATATATTATCAATATTTTCACTTAGTCCAGCAATAATCGTTTCAAAAGATGCTAATGAAAAAGCTCCTCTGAACTTTCCCTTATCATGATCATATTTTCTGAAACTATCTTCTGAAAGAATGTTGTCTAGATAGTGAAAAGTTTTAGTGAATACCTGTTCTTCTTCTTCATAATTTATAACCTTGTTTTCGATTAACCTAATAACTTCATCAGTTATGAAATCCGCCATATCCTCTGATCCTTTAATATCCTCAAAGTTTGCATGACGACAAACCAAATACCTCATAAAAATTTCCATATCATATTGCTCTAAATATTGTTTTTCAGTCAGTGGAATACAATTTTGAAAATTTTGATTTTCCTTCAATTTTGCTGCCCACAAGTAAAAATCCCTATCAACCATAATAAGCAAACAATTTCGGACCTCTTGAGGCTCTAGTTTAGTACCGCCTGTATTAATCCTTTGAAAAAGCTCATACTTGGCATCTTTATCGCTGGCTTTCTTTATTATTTTAATATCAAGCTTAGATCTTTTAAAATCTATTCTCTGTTCTGAAGTAAATGAATTATCAGGACTAGCAGTATCAAGCCATACCTTATTCCCAAGAGAAGGCAAGAACTTTGTTCCAAATAACTTCAATGGCCCTTTTTCTCTTCCAGGATGCACTTTTAACTCTCCAACAAATTCCATTATGGTAGACAACCTTTGTAATCCGTCAATAACATCCCATACTCCATCATCACGTTGAGAAACAAAAATCGGAGGAATAGGAATACCTAAAAGGATTGACTCTATTAGTTTAGTTTTTTGCAAATCGGTCCACCTGAAAAACCGTTGGAACTCTGGATTAATAACAAGTTCTTCATCTTTATACATATTTATTAATTCTCCAATTGACATTGGATACCCATCCGCTTGTATTTCCTTTGCTTTCTTGTTGATCTCTTCTTTTAATGACATTTTAAACCACCATCCTTCTACAATTTTTAAAAATAACAAATATACCTAAAATTATACAATAAAGGGAGATTAGATTAAAAATAATGATGACTTCAAAAAGTTAATTAATTGCTTACTTCTCAATACTTAGATTTTTATTAACTTCAACTTTTGCAGAATAAAAATTGGAAAATAAATTAATGAATATAACTGGACAGGCCTTCACCTACCTTCAATCTCAGTAAAAGCAAAGGTTATACTATTGTAATAAGAAAGCAGTACTTTATCCCTGTCAATATCTTTTTAAATCGTATCCTATGCATGGTATCAGTACACACCGCATCAATACTATTTAGTACAAACTTAGGAATTTATTATTTCTTTTTAAAAAGAAAGCGTCTGAAACCCATACAGAAGGAATGTGGAACTAATTCTGCCGAATGCTACACTTATACCCAATATGCATATTTTTCTTCGCCAATAGTTAACACAGGTGGAATTGGAAGCTCATCAACAAATCTTTCAATTGCACTTGGAATTTTCACTGCTAAACATTGGGATTCTACTCAGGACAATTATTTGTTTCAGAGGCTCCAGAATATTCAAATTAATGAAACCTTCCTTGTTCGAAGGCTTCATTAATTTGAAGCAATTGCATCTATATTAAAATTAGACAAGCTGGTGAAGGCGATTGTTTATAAAACCTTAAAATGTGTGAATACCATATCTCGCCTGGAATAATAGAGTTGCGAACGCGGAGATGGCTCTTTTGTTTCAGAAATTAAACTTTTTTTGGAGAGAATGCTAAGGTGTTCAAGATTCATGAATCGGACTAAATAAAGAAGCCCCGACATTAAGTCAGAGCTTCCCTCCATCGTTAACTAAGCATCTTAAAATCCTAATAACAATTCATTTTATAAAAGGAAGCATAAAATCACTCCATGCTGCCAGCTTGCTCAAAGTAGATGCACTTCATCGGTTGAGAAAAAAATGAAAGATTAGGATACGTCTCTTGCTCAAAGATCTATACATAAATTAATTAAATTTCGTTTATAATCGTAGTAACCCCTCTGCTTAAACGGCGGTTCTTTAGACGGTGCCAAACTCCTCTGAGACTATTGACAGTTTCTCTCGTATAACCCATTCGCTCTATGAGTAATACCTCATCAATTAAATTTAAAGCTTCCTCAATATTTCTTTCTTCACGAATTGTTTGATTTAGAAAATTAAATAACATATCCACTATCTCATCTTCTATGACTAAATCAAAAATGTTAGGAATACGAACATTTTCTAACTCTCTAGGTAAGATCTCTAAGACTCCACCACCGTAACTTCTAGCCTCTAATTCTGTAAAGGCAAAGGCAATGCTATTGTAATATGATAATACAGCTTTTTTAGGACTCACACCCATATTAAATGCCACCCGGTGCATGGTATCAGTACTTACTGCATGATTTTGATTTAAGACAAATTTAGGATAGTGATAGTTCCTTCTTAAAAAGAAAGCATCAGGCTCCCAGATAGACGGTATAGCATACCACCTTTGTCTAATCCTGCATTTATAGCCAAGGTTCTCACCATTTACTTCTCCTTGTCTTATATAATCCCTTTGTCCCTCCGTTAATTGTTCTTCTTGTACTTGGTTAAAGTCTAATAAATATGTTCTTGATCCACTTTCGATATTGTATTGCCAATCATCATTATCAAAAGTGACACCTGGAATATTTACACTTCTTGCAATTAACGGCTTAGAAATATTTAGAAGGTCATAGCTTACAGCTGTTTTATGGTCAACACAGAAAAACTTATTATTTCCTGTAGTAATACCAACATCTACTTCTGCTATGTCCGCGAATCGAATGGTGTTTCTATTATTAATTACTTCCTGAACTACTCTATTTTCTTCTGTTGTCAAAAAGTACTTTGTCCACTTCACTGTATTCATATCAATCGGTTGAAATCGATTAACTCTATTCACGGTAGTGAAGTTATTCACTAAGTCTTCAACATCAGTAAATTCAAGTATTTTCATGACATGGCTACCCTGATGGCCGGTTCTTTTTCTACCTAATAACACTACAACTTCTTGTTCTACATCTTGAAATACAAGTTCTTCAAAAGTAATAATTGTAATTTCATTTAATTCTCTCATTAAATACATTCTTAATTGCTCTGAGTACTTTACTTGTAATAGTTCAGCTGGAATAACAAACCCTATTTTAGAATCATTATCCATAACACTTACCGCTGCGACTACAAATGCAACCCATGCGTTTATTAATTTATTTGCATTCATTCCACTCATATTCAAGATATTAGATTGAATATCACGCTGTTCCGGAGTTAAGTACTGGTAACGAATATATGGGGGATTCCCCATAATAAATTGAAATTTTTCATTTCTAGCTACAAGTTCAATATATGATTCATAAAAATCGGATACGACGATATTAAATCTCTCATCTAGAATGAGTCGATTTTGAGCTATTAATGCTTCTTCCTCAAATATTTCTATAGCTGAACAATTGAAATTCATATCAATATGACGCAGCGCTTCTAAAAATACCCCATCCCCACAGCTTGGCTCCAAAATATTATTAATATCAATATTTGAGGTACCCCATTGTACGATAAATTCAGCTAAATCATATGGTGTGTAATATCTACCTGCAAGTTTTTCAGCTGATGCATCTTGTCTCAATCTCATTTTATTATCACCTTCCTCGATTCTAACACATTTTCAACTAATTTATTATTAAATGTTAAGGGAACGTATGTTCTTATTATAACATAAAAAAACCTGTACACCTACGCAGAATGTACAGGTTTTCTATTTTTTTATTCTTCCGCTTCAATCTTAATCAAAAATTTACCAGAATTATTTTTGTCTTTATATAAGGTCATAATTTCATCTAGTAAATGCCGCTTAGCTACCAAAGGTTTGGCGTTACCCCATAGTAAATGAGTCATTGGCTGCTTTTGAAAATAAGTTTTTGTATCAGTACGAGGGTCATGTTTTACCACCAAATCATAGCCTTTTATAAAAACACCGTCGATTAAGAAATCAAAATGAGCCTTAGCATAAAGGAAATGAGCTTTTTTACCTATTCCCGGAGTCCATTCTAAATCCCCAAAAGCTTCATTATAAAAGTATGTTTGTTGGTCGATGTCGTAGACACCCTTTTTTAATAACATAGAACCTGTGGTGTTTGTAGCTTCATTTGAAGGTATATTAAGATCACGTTCTGTAAGTTCCTTACTTCGCCAAATCTCTTCAAAGTTTAACAGATTGTAATCATTTTGACTTTCATTAGGAACAGCCAATACATAGTTTTCTTCTTTTTTAGCTGATTTATAAGCTTTTTTGCCTTCAACTTTCTCTATAAAGGTTTTCATCGGAGGAACTTCGTAAGTTGCTAAATTCGGTTTTGAAGTACCTTTTACTGTCCTAGGCACTGTTTTCTTTTCATCTAGTAAAATACCATTTGTCAATAATTCCTTTGCCATATGAACATCGGTAATTTCATAAACATTCCTTGGGTAATCTTTTTTAAGAATCTCTAATTGATCAAGACACTGCTGAAAGTATTCCATGTCGTTCTCATTCTTCAAATCACATTTTACTAAAGTACCTGATTCAATATTCGTAACAAGTCCGCCACGAGTTAAGTTACCGCTGCCAGTTAGGATAAGGGCTTCTTCTTTATTACTGGCAGTATAGGTTTTTTCGTGAAAAATTTTAGCCGCACTACCAGTGTCGATACCATATACTTTTGCTCCAAGCGTAAGCAATTTCGCAATTGCTTGGTAGGTTGTTACTCCATTCCTTACCCCAATGAATACTTCTATTTTTCCACCTAGTTCCTTGAGAAATTCTTCAATTAAATCTACACCGCTTTCTGTAGCGAATGCGGAAGCGAATGTAAAATTGTTATACTTTTTCGAAGACAACAAGGAAACTAATTCTTTTCGATAATTCCATTCACCCGAGATACCCTGAGTAAACTTCTGTAGAATAGCCATTTAAAAACCTCCTAAATTTGTTAAAAACAGGATAACAATTCTACAGTTATTTGTCAACATTTACACTGTTGCGATACTAAAATCTCAAAATAACGCCTCTAAAATTAGTGTAATATTAAAATCATTAACGTTAACTGATTAGAATGACGCAAAATAATTCTACAGTAATATTGATTCTACATATTTATATACCTGTAGAATATTGAAGCAAAAAAATTGTTTTAGTATTTTTAAAATTACCATATAGTTCCCCACGGTCCATTGACCATCTGTTTAGCTAATAAAAGAAACCCCAACACCAAGTCAGGGCTCCCTCATCATTTTCCAAGACAGCGGACGGTTTTACCGTCCCAAAAATAACATATTTTTACTTACTTCGAGACAACGGAATCGTCCCTTATTGATAAATGTAATAAACAATTTTGTTAAATTAAATCATTCAGCACACATTATGGTATTGAAATGGGACACAGGGACGGTTCTGCGTCTCATTCTGAAATAGAAATAAAGGAGTAAGAATTGGCTTTCTAGTTCTTCTTCTAAAAGATGAGTGTTTTTAACTATCAGGACAGAGGATTTAGAATTATTGAAATTTCTAATATTATGTAATCGAAAGTTAGAAAACTCCCATTTCTAAAAAACATAGAAGAAAATCCGAAGATTCTCCCATCAAAAGGTTTATAAAGTTTTTGGGGCCAGGAACTCTTTCCCCTTACCCCAAAAAACAGTACTGGGGATCTACAGAAAAACCTACTCCCCATTATTCAACTCACTAGCCTTCTTAAAAACCCCTTTTGCCACAGCCAAATCAAAATGAGCCGCTCCAACTGATTTAAAAATAGTAATATCCTCAATTCCACGCTCAACGGGATTCATTTGAAGTTCAGCCAACGTCCCCGAAAGCTGATCAAACGACCATTTCCCTCTTCCCACCGCATCAATGAATTCTCCAGCTTCGGCTTTCATCCCCTCATAATCATCCGCATAAATCAATTCTGCTTTTTCAATCGCACCCAACGGTATTTCACGCATCTCTGGTAAGTAACTCCCTACTCCGATGATATGTGTCCCTGCTTTTACATAATCAGCATCAAATACTTCTTCCGTTGACCGGGTCGCGCAGCAAATGACATCGGACTGTGCGACGGCTTCGTTGCGGTCGACTCCGGTATGTATTTTAGCGGTAATACCTGCCTCTTTGAGCTTTTCGCCGAATGTGTATGTCTTATCGATGGAACGGTTGATTAAGTAGATGTCTTGAATCGGCAGGACGTTCACTATTCCAAGTACTTGCTCGAACGCCATTCCGCCTGTGCCAATGACGGTCAGCACTTGGCTGTCTGGCCTGGCGAGGTGGCGGGCTGAGATGGCACTTAATGCGCCGGTTCTCAATCGTGTCAAATAGGAAGCGGACAATAAGCTTATATGTCTTCCTGTTTGTAGTTCTGTGAGTAAAATGGCTCCTTGTGTGGTTGGAAGATCTACTGAGCTGTTATCAGGAAAAATCGAGACAATTTTGGTCGCTGCCATGGATGTTCCATCCGAGCTTGGCATATAGAGAACAGATCCTTTGCGTTCAGGAACATTCAGGACTGTCCGATGGGGATTTTCAACACGCCCTTCGTGAATCGCCACCAACATCGCTTCGACATCTCGAATGGCATCTTCGATTTTATAGATGGATTGGATCAGTTGTTCGTTCAGTATAAGCATGTATAATCTCTCCTTCTTATGTAAAAACTCGGCCAAATTATTTGGCCGAGCTAATTTTACCAGTAATCACAGTTGGTTCAACGCGGCTTTTCACTGCCCAGATGGCAATCAGTGATACCACTGCAGTGAACATGATGTAGAGTGCAACTGGGACGTAGGAATTATCGAATGCTGCGAGCAGCGCTGTGGCAACGAGCGGCGCTGTACCGCCAGCGACTGCGGCCCCGATTTGATAACCTAGTGAGACACCAGTATAGCGAACCTTGGCATCAAAGATTTCCGAGAACATCGTTCCAAGTACTGCCGTAATCGGAGCCCAAATGATCCCCAGGCCGATGATCGTCGCCAAAACCAGCATGAGTACACTGCCTTGATGGATCATCCAGAAGTATGGGAAAGCAAAAGCCATCATTGCTATTGTACCGACGATATACATTTTCTTACGGCCAACGCGGTCTGACAGACTTCCCATGATTGGAATAAGGATCGTCGTAATGACGGTTGACACCATGACGGAACCTAACACAGCGGAGCGGCTGAATCCTAGAGTACTTGTCGCATAGGAAACTATGAACGTACTGAAAATATAGAATGGAGCTGTCTCCACCACTTTCGCACCGATGGTGATCAGCACTTCTTTCCAGTAATAGCGAAGGGTATCAGCGATTGGCAGCTTTGGAATTTCGCCTTTTTGCTGAACTTCCTTGAATTCCGGTGTCTCATCGATTCCTTTTCGGATCCATAAACCAAAGACCACGAGCAATGCACTGAAGATGAATGGCACGCGCCAGCCCCATGACATGAATTGCTGCTCAGGCAATAAGCTCATGAGCCAAAGAGCGAGTGTACCCATCACCATACCGATCGTCACACCCATTTGCGGAATCGAACCGAAGAATCCTCTGCGTTCTGCTGGAGCATACTCAGTTGCAAGCAACAAAGCTCCTCCCCATTCCCCGCCGATTCCAAGTCCCTGGATCAGACGAAGGGTGATCAAAATGATCGGTGCAGCTACACCGATAGCTTGATATGTTGGCAAGATACCCATTGCAAAAGTTGCAGCACCCATTAAGCTCAATGTTAAAACGAGTGTTTTTTTCCTGCCGATTCGATCCCCGATATGACTAAAAATAATTCCTCCGAATGGCCGGATAAAAAACGAAAGTGCAAACGATGCATAAGCTAAAAGCAATCCTACTGTTGGATCCTCGTTGACAAAGAATAATTGATTAAATACAAGGGCGGCCATTGTTCCATACAAGAAATAGTCAGAAACCATTCAATGGAACTGCCAACGAGGCTGGCGATTAATACACGATAAGTTGTTTTCTTATCTAACTGTTGCATTTTCTCTTCCTCCTTTTTTAAAATTGAAGTGACACTTCAATAATTAGATTTTAGATAATAGTTAATTTTCTGTCAACAATGTTCAAATTGACACAATCTTCATCTAAGTTAAAAATGGTAAATAGGAAGGTGGGAGTTTTATGATCGGTGTACGACTGAAAGAAATCCGTAAAGAGAAAAAAATGACATTGAAAGAACTTTCGGAAGGAGCAGGTGTTTCCATAAGCTTTCTTTCACAAGTAGAGCGCGGAAAGTCCAGCGTCACACTAGAGTCCCTTCGTAAAATATCCGAAGTTCTTGGCGTCAATCCAAGTACCTTTTTTCCAAGTAATAATGAACCGATGAGTGAACGTTCATTTCATTATAAAGACCTGACACAGCAAGTCCCAAATCCAGAATTCCATCCGATACTCGTCACTCTCCCAGCAAACCAAAGCGACGGACAACCATTTGCACATAGCGGACATGAATTTGTCTATGTAATAGAAGGAACTTTAACCCTGCAAGTAGGTACAAAGATGATCGAACTCCAACAAGGAGAATCCTGGTTCTTTTCAGCCAGCGAAACGCATTATTGGTACAACCATACAGATCAGACGATACGGTTCTTGGTTGTGTCGTCAAGGTAGGACGATTTCGCGCGTGCACATCACAATGCCGCTGTCTCACCATCGGGACAGCGGTCTCCTTGTCTCCATCCCGTTATTTATGTATGTCACCTTAACCTCTTTCTAGATGCAAAAAAAGAGGGTTATCCCCCCTTTACTCACTATTGAACATTTGTGCTATCTTAATAGCCTGCAGCTTTTTTAGAGCATTGCTTATGGATGTAACAATTGTTGAGGCGCATCACCTTCCCCATGTCTCATTTGACAGCAAACAATAATGGAAGAGAATATTCTTAGTAGGCGATTCCTACACGTGATTTTAAATAATTGTTACTTTCAATCTGCTTATATGTAAATTCTGCTGTATCCGAAACGTATATTTTCTCTCCAGCCACCGGCAAAAAATCACGCTCCACCCGATATTCACCTATACTTTCTCCATCCGGTAAATACGTAGGACATACAATAGTCCATTCAAGTGATGATTGTTTAAGTATCTCGTAAACTTTATGATGTTCCTCTGCAGCACGGGTTGATTTACGCTTTGATTCGCTTGACTGATAACGGAGTAAAGTTGGCGTAGTCCTACTTTGTAAGATTCCTGCAGTTCCTATAGTGATAATTCTTTGTATACCCTCGTTTTCCATTGCTTTTATAATTAGTGGCATGCTTTCTGATAGAGTGGTTGTGCCATCAGTATTTAGTGCACTAATGACTACATCAATCCCGTGCATTGCACTTACAATATCCTTTTCATTTAAAACATTCCCTTGAATAATGTTTAAATTTTCACTTTTTATTTGAATTTTCTCTGGAGTGCGAACTAATGCCGTAACATGGTGTCTATCCTGAAGAGCATAAGTTACTATTTGACTTCCAACTCGTCCAGTTGCACCCAAAATTAATATATTCAAAAATAGAATCCTCCTTTTTTCTCTTACAGATTTAACACTACACAATAAATACCATTTGTTGAATACAAGATAACAGCACTTTTAAACTCCTGCACCTTATTAATATGAAAATTCAATAAGGAGCGGCCTAAATCCTTTAAAGTAAGAATGCCTCAATAAATGAAAAGGACCAAATCGCCGGCATAGCAATCCGAACACGTAACCTTTAATGAAGCAGTTATTTTCCTATCCATCATCCAGTTCGGCTTGTGACTTTGTTTTTTTGGCCAAATGAAATAACTCGCTGTGATGGCTGTGCCACTAGCAAGGAAAAGTCCTCATATTTTCAAAGCTGCGAAAAGGCTCTCCGTCCTCGTTGGATCACTGATCAGGTAAATAATCAATCCAATTATACTTCCACCAATTAAAAGACAGCATAATGCCTGAGCAGGTTCTTCCTTTCGTTCCGTGAGACAATCGATGAGATACAGGGACGGTTTGGTAGGTATGGCATTACAAACTGCAGAATAAACAGGATGAAACTCTATAATTGTCCCCTTCTCTAAAAATCTACTCGAAAACTTCCTATAATGATAAGATGGTGCTACACTGGATTATTTTTTAGAAATGAGGTAGGGCATGTGCTTGTATTTGAAACAGAACGTTTGAAAATCCGCTGGCTAGAAGTCAGTGACCGAGAGTTTATTTTTAAATTGCTGAATGAACCAGGATGGCTAAAATACATTGGAGATAAAGGCATTCGGTCGCTTGAGGATGCTAAGAATTATATTTTGACCGGGCCAAGAAAAATGTACGAACGATTTGGGTTCGGCCTTTTTGTGGTTGAACTAAAAGAGAGTCAACTACCGGTTGGTTTATGCGGCTTGATTAAACGGGATGGGCTAGAGGATGTCGATATTGGATATGCCTTCCTTGCCGAATATCAATCAAGAGGATATGCCATTGAATCAGCAAAAGGAACATTGGAATATGCCCGTAAACTAGGTTTGGAACGAATCGTTGCCATTACAACCAAAGACAATGCTTCCTCCTCAAAACTCCTTGAAAAGCTTGGTATGACTTTTGAAGGATACGTGACTCTTCCTCAAGACGATGAGGAACTTCAGCTCTATGCTATAAACGCAGCAAAATAATGATTTTGGGACGCCCCCTTTGCTCTTTTTCATATTTTAGCTTATTGGAGATGCATTGAGCTATTTACTTAACAGATGCATAAGGCCGATTAATAGCTTGTTTTATCCACTTGTGGTAATATTTAGATAACGGGCGGAACGGCCCGCCTTAATGGGTTTGGGTATTGGGAAGCTCAACTCATTAAGGAGGAATGTACAATGGCAAATTTATTGGACGTATTGAAGATTGTTGGTGGATACTTGGTTTTGGTGTTTATTCTTTGGTGCACACAAGGGTACGCAGGTATATGGGTGGACCTGCCTGCTGACTATGGCGCTAAAATGCTTGATTGGGTGGTGTTCTCACTGCTCTTTAGGCATATAGACAACATTACCAAAAACCCCTGGCAGTGATGCTAGGGGTTAACCCCCACCCAAATGTTCAAAGTGGGAGAGTGAAAAATGTCAGCAAATAGGGAAAGCGCAACTACTTATCCCTTTATTGCGATTTAATCACATGGCAATAGCCAGTCCAGCAAAAATTTTTGATCGCCTAAATTTCCTTGTATCCCCCCTTAATGAGGAAAGCCGCTCTTAACAGAGCGGCTTTTTTGTATTCCTCCATTTATTTATCGCTTCCACAGGAAGCAGAGAGTCATACCTTTTGCTCCCAAAAACAATTGCGAAAAAAAGAGCAAAAGGTCCGTCACCCTTGCTCCCTGTTTGTTTTTTCTACAGCTCCATCTTTCTGTACAAGATTAGGTCAAGTTGTCACTTATGATCCTACCCATGCATCGGTATCATATCCCCTCACTTGCCAGTAGCCTTCGTGTACATGATCGATAGCTTCGATTCTGACAAGCCATTTCACAGATTTATAGGCATACATTTTGGGAACAATCAGCCGGACGGGGCCTCCATAATCTGACGGGATCAGCTCTCCATCCATGAGCACAGCGACCATGACATCATCCAAGGCTGCCTGTTCAAGGGACAATGAGTCCGTATAGACACCGTCGCCCGAGTAAAATTTTAGATGGGAGGCGTTCTCTTTCAGCTTTACCTTCTTCATGAGATCTTTCAGCAGGATGCCTTCATACGTGACATGAAGCACGGACCATCCCGTAACGCAGTGAAAATCACTGACCTGGACTGTTCTCTTCAATTTGACGAATTCTTCCCATGACAACGACGCTGGTTCATCAACGAGTCCATCCATCGTAAAATTCCAATTTTCATTCGTAAAAACCGGTGTCTCCGTTACTGTATAAACACGGAATTTCCCTTCATAGCCTCCACCAATGGGAGGGGAGGATTGGGTGGCGGGAATTGGCAGGGGCGAGAGCTCATTTGTGCTGTTCAGCGCCACCTCCTGCAGTGTCGATCCCCCATCATCCATCACTTGTTTAAGCCATTTATAAATAGATGGACCCAAAAAGATCGCAAGCAAAGTGACAATGCCGTATTTGAAAAATCCTCTGCGGCTGAAGGCATATAGTTCTTTCTTTTTTTCTTGCAGTAGATCTGATCTTTTCCTAAACCATCCTGACCTAGTCACTGAGTGGAAAAGGAGGACCGGCAGACCAATCCAGGTGAATACATCATGTACGATCAATGAAGTCTGAACGATTTCTTCAGGCAGACTCCTTTGAAAGGTGAGTACCATACCGCTAATAATCCAGCCGATGATCAATCCAATAACCATCGCAAGGTTCCGTTTCTTCCCTTGTTGTTTTTTTATGACTTTGTAGTGGAAAGCGAAATAGCGGAAATAAACCAGAAGGAAGGCAACAGTTGCAAAACCGATCCAAATATGGGCATCCTTCAACATGACACGGTATGAAGCCAATGGCCCCCTTAATGAAGGAATGAAAAGCAAGATGCCACTTATGAACAAAAATAAGGTAGCCCATCCATTCAGTTGGTGAAGTCTTTTTAATCTATACCACATTTCGCTGCACCCACCTCACGTTTATTCAGAAGCATTAACCTGAACGTCTTCCAGTTCCGAAAACACCTTTTACATCGACTGCCCCCTTGGTGCTGAACAAGAGGCAGGGGTCGGTTTCCATGTGCCATTCTGGAACGAATATAATAATGATGAGAGAAACCTTTTGTTTACATCTGCTTAAGTCTTTGAACAACAAGACCATTTAAAATACCATTCAAACAGGACGGGCATTATAGATAAATCGCACCAACATCCACATGATCCATGTTCCAATAATCTATAATTATAGACTACTAGCATTAGTATATTCTAATTTCAATGGGCTAGAATGGTACGATGAGATGCAGAGGGACATACCTTTTGCCTCCAAAGTAATTACGAAAAAAGGAGCATAAGGTCCGTCCCCTTGCTCCCATTGAGCGCTTGGTTTTACCAACCAGGCGTTATTTCAGATGATCATTTAGTTGTTTATATGAACGAACTTTCCCTCCAAAGCCTCAATATACCTCTTAGCGGAATTTTGAACAGACTGATGGGCATCTTCCTTAATGACACGATGAAATGCATTATATAGTCTGTCAAAATTTAGAACGCTGACTTTAGCTGCCATCTCCTGAACCTTGTTAGCTGGCAATGGAATAAGGTTTGGATAACTATACATGAAACTTACCCATTGTCGATCGGCCACTATTTGAATGATATCGCCAGTAAGAAGTACCCCTTGCTTGTTCAAATCATTTCCCCAGTGTAAAACACTTCCCCCATGAAAATGACCACCCAAACGATGCAATGTTACACCCGCATCAAGCTCCAGAGAATCACCAGACCAGAATATGATCCTGTCACTCGGCCTAGTGACCCACTGGCGATCTGCTTCGTGGATATAAATGCTTGCTCCGAATCGTTCAGCCCATTCAACCTGTGTCGAATAATAATGCGGATGGGATAATGCGATTGCATCGATTCCTCCTAGAGAATGTATTTCATTTTCTGTTTTTTCGTCCAGGTAGGTGATGCAGTCCCATAACAAGTTGAACCCTTCATTCCGAACTAAATAGGCTGTCTGCCCAATAGCAAACGAAGGTGTAGTGGTAAGGCTGTACAGTCCTTCCTCTTCTTGGACAATGGTATTTTTATATTTCCCTGATTCTACAAGCTGTTGAAGCGTTGTCCATGATTGTCCATCCGGATGGATATACTGCCTTTCGTCAGCGCAAATCGAGCAGGTTTCAGGAGCATGAGCAGAATGGGAAAATTGGACACCGCAAGTATTACATATATAATGGTTCATCTTGAACACCTTCCTATGACTTTTCTTATCTTTATTATAAGAAAACCATTGAACGATCTCTTCGGAAGGATGGTGTAACCTATCTACAACTTTTGGCTGAGATTTTTATTTTTCTTTATCGGATTTTTTTAATTAAATTAATCAAAAGAACAAAGCATTTCACGTACCTTAATGCTCCCAAAATTAAACCGGTGAAAAAAAACACTGAGTACACCCCTGTGCTCTCACCCAACGGCATTTGGTTCATTTTTCCTAACTTTTGGGAATTCAAAAAACATTCGCATTTTTTTAGGTAAATAGGTTTATAAAACCGTCTAACAGGGTAGCTAATATCGGTTGTAAAGTTATTACTTCGGGGGTATAAAAGTTGAATAACATAAATGATTTAAGAGAAGAAATCAATAATTACTTTAACTCCAGTGGACAAATATTTGAAGAGAATCTCCTCTCTCAAGCTGTAAATGTTTCTGGGAAAATCACTGAGATTTTAGAAAAGGGGAACATTGATCTATTAAAAAATGCCAGGAAATTAATTTTCTACATAATCAATCAAAATGAGAAGGATTTAATCGCCTTTGCGGAGGAAGAGGGAATTGCATGGGCAGGACATTCATTGACTCTGTCATTAAAATTGGAATGGGTTCAAGCGATCAGGAGAACTTTTTGGCAGATAATTGGTGAAATTGATGAAGATAAGAATCTGACTGATGGAAAAAAGGATTTTTATGTAATGGAAGAATTCATCAACGAACAAATAGACCAGTTTCTTAACAGCTTCTTTCTCAGCTACTCAACATATAAAGATCAAATGCTCCATAAGCAAAGAGAGATGGTTGAACATTTGTCTGTCCCAATCATTCCAGTAAGTGAGACTGTTTCTGTTCTACCTCTAATTGGGACAATAGACTCCTTTAGAATTAGAATCATTGAAGAGAAAGTTTTAAACGAAATAGCCAACACAAGGTTCCAAAATTTAGTGATCGACCTATCAGGTGTAGCCATGATGGATCCGGATGTTATTGATTACTTTCAAAAGATTTTGACTGGAGTGGCCATGATGGGCTGCAAAGCCATCCTAACCGGGCTCCGACCGGATCTAGTAAGAAAAATGGTCCATGGCGGAATACTTTTTGAAAACGATACGGAAACAAGAGGGACCCTTAAAGAGACATTAAAAAATTACCTTTAATTGCAGGAAAAGAACATTGGATGGTCTTTTTCTTTTATTTTGACATTATTGAGTTTTCTTTAACACACTAACGCACCGGGGGTCTGACCCCCGGTGCGTTAGTGTGTTAATTCTTTACATTACTTTAGTACGGAAGGTTTTTGATAACGGTCATATAGCTCATTCAATGCCCTACGAAGGCCTGTCGGATCGATTCCCCACCCCAGTCACTTGCCTTCAGGAACGGATTCTTCACACCGCCGAGACCTAGGAACCGTTCCGTACTGAGAATATAGACAGTTCGTCACTTTAAATTTTTCACAATTCCAGACTGAAAAACCGTTCTCTTGTTTCACGATCAAATGTACCAGCAGCAATAAAGCAAGGGTGCCCAAAAGTTAACACCTTTGGACACCCTCGTTTTAGAGATATCTTTAATAAGGACTCACCGCTGTAAACGTAAACGGTACATTTGCTCCTGAATATAATCCAACATACACATAGCGTGTGCCGCCTGGAATGACTCCTGCTTCGTTCGCCCCAGAAGTCGCGACACTCCCAATCAGTTCAAAATTCTTATTATAGAAGTAGACATCGTAGTCATACGATCCGTCATTGCTTCCCTTTAGTGTGAAGTTATGGATTCCATCGCCATATTGCTCTGGAAGGGTCACCACATATCCATCTGCACCTTGAGATGCCGGCTCTGGATTTTGGGTCGTCACGAACTCATTTTCTGTGACGGCCAGTGTCGCCGGCACACCTGCCAGACTTCCAATTCCTGTTCCTGCATTCCCTGCCTGCACAGTGCCTTCCACAACAAACGGTTCTTCTGGTTCTAGCTCAAGAGGTTCAATCTTTGATTTTTGCTCAGAGAAGGCTTGAACTTCTGCTACTTGAACAAAGCCTTTTGTATTGTCCTGTGTATCATGTGCGATAAATTTAAGGTATTTTGCCTCCACTGTTTGTGGAAGATCAATCCCCTGGTAATGAAGGTCAGCTACCGTTGGCCTTGGCTTTCCTGCTTCAAATTTTCCTTTCCAGACGGTTGTGAAGTTTTCACCATCAATTGACGTTTGCAAACTGAAGTTTTTCAGTGTGGCAAATCGTGAACCGGAAATGTCCTTCATGGCACTTACTTGAACATGAGAAATTTCAACTGGTTCATCTCCTGCCAGATCAACGATGAAGTCCGCACCAAGGAACCCATTTTCCTGCGTATTTGAAGCGAACACACTTGCTTCTGTGTCGTCAATCGCAAACTTAACCGGGTTGCTGTCCGATGATCCGGATACGCTAGAAATCGATGCTCCGTTAAAAGATGAGGCAACGTTTGGTCCAATTGTAAAGGTCAATCGGTTCTTCTCCCCTGCTTTGATAGCAACATCACGAATGGTTCTCGATCCAAAACCTTTTGCCTGAATCGTAATATCATAGATTCCTTCTACAATATAAGCCCCGAAGTCGCCCTTTTGGCCCGATACCGCCACTGGACTTGTTCTTGCTTCGAAATCACCAATGATGATTCGTGCATCCTGGATCGGTTTATTTGTAGCAGCGTTAACCACCTTTCCAATCAACTGGCCATTTCGCTGTCCATCTGGATGGTTGAATCCTGGAACTGGTTCTGTATCGTCTCCGCCTTTGGATAATGCATTTGCTCCTAACCCGCGCTGTGCGAATGCAGTCCATAAAGCATCATAGTGCTTTCCATCGTAGCGTTCAAAATCCGCGGCAAGTATCGCCGTTCTCATGTCTTCCATCGATGGGTTCGGAACAGAGATTGGCATGGCATCCATCACAAGATGCTCGATGACTGATTCTGCTTCCGTTTTTCCAACTCTATCAATTAATGTATCTCTGACATGCCATAAAATAGCTGCCCAAATGTCGCCGTCAGAGTGAACCTCTGGCCCGCCAACATCATAGCCAATATCTCCATAGTTGTAAGGCGCCTCATCAAGTGAATAACTGCGGATTCCTCGTTCAGCATTCCCAGTCACATAGGCTCCGACAACCGGCTTTTCTTGAAGGCCTTTTTTCGCCAGATAGTGCATTCCAAAGAAGTCGCCCCAGCCTTCGCCCATGGAACCTGACTGGTGGCTGCCGAGTGCTTCTCCGCCTGCTACGAAACGATTTGTCAGCGCATGGGCATATTCATGATAAATAATCCCGGCATCGAAATCCCCATCTGCATACTGTCCCTCAAATGCCCCTGGTATTGGTTCCCAAAGGAACATTCCGCTCCACGCCGGAATCCCGTCAGGCAGCGTCAGCATGTAGGCGTTATCTCGTCCCGTATACGTTGGCGCACCGCCTGACAGCGCCCCTGCCTGGACAAGACCTAAGATTGCATCGCCGTCCATTCCGCCTTTTCCGTAGTTTGTAAGCTGAAGGTTCCCGGCTGCTTCTGTCCATCCAAGGTTGTAAAAATAGTCGTGGAATAGATTATGATGATAGAACAAGTTCGTCGCTGCACTGTTTAAATCCTCTGCATAGGATGGCGGTGTCGTTTGCCCGTTTGTTTTTTGCCACGCGTTTTTAAATAAGTAGCTAAAATCGCCGTCTAACGCAAGCGGACGAACAGCCTGATCCGCCGGGACTAAAAAGTTGCTCCAGTTCGCATACGAGTTGGCGTTGTTTCCAAATGTCGTCAATCCCAAGCTTGTGCCCGGAATCAGCCAGCCTTTTGGTGACGCCTTTGGATCCCCTTTAAACGACTTCACAACCTGAGTTCCGCCAGCAGATGCACCAGGATAGTTCTCAAAAATGAGTCCTTCTGTCTCTAATAGAGTGTCAACGAGGGAGCGTTGGTATAAAAGCTTGCCATTTGCTGCATCGATCACCATTTCGAAGCCTTCATTCAGCTCCTTGATGAAAAGCACACGATAAGCTGGCCGGACACCGTCCTTCGTAATAAACGTTGCTTTCTTTACACGCTGCTCAGCCGGCAGCACATCTCCTCCGGCAAATACTGACCAGCCTTTTTCCTCATTTAGCAGCTTTGGAACAAAGCTTACGTCTGGCAATTGCAGCTCAACTGCCTTGTTTAAGGCATCTGCTTCTGAAAGCTGGAAGTCTGCAATCAAGCCTGTTGCGCGGCTAAGGTTTCCTGCTGCGGAAAGAATCTGGCCCTCTTTGTTGACCGCGATGATCACTCGTCCTCCGTAAGCCGACTCAATTCCATCAAAGGTTTGCTGCAAAGTGACTGGACGAAGCCCTGTTCCCGGCATTTCAAAATTTTTGCTTACGATAAATGAGTCAATGTCTGAGGACTGAAGCCCAAATAGCGCTGCATTTTGCTTTAACCAGTTGCGCGCAATCGTCTCAGCGCTTTCATTAGAAGGAGCTGTCAAATATCCCTGTTCCTTGATAATGGTCGATGGGGTTCCAAACACGGTGTTCCATTTAATCTTCGTTCCTGCCCCAACTGATTTTACTAGTGTATTAGCGGCATCAAGCTGTTCCTGTGTCGGCAGAACACTGTTTACCACATTTCGGACATCATACAGATGGGACTCATGATCCTCATGGATTCCCTCTGCGGTCACCGGGCCAGTTACTTGATTAGCATTGATTCCGCTTGTGAGCAAAACCTGACCGGCAAGCAGTGTCGTACATACAGCTGTCACGAGCTTTCGTTTTTTCATCTACCTAAAACCCTCCTTGAAAAATCTTATTTCAAGGAAAGAATACGTGAGCCTCATTCGTTTTACCTCTGCTGCAAGGGCAAAATACATACTATAGGTCATTAAAATACTACTAAGACACTATGGAGGATAGGACTTGTAGATAGGACTTGTAGATAGGACCGGGGACGATTCTCAAAATCTGCATATTCGCGGAGTTTAAAAAAGAGATAAGCAGATTGCTTATCTCAACTGGCCGAATTTGCATATATACGGAACCTTAAAATTTATCTTTCACGGTGCACTAGAACGGTCCCAAGTTCCTTACTACTGTTAAAACTGTATGTTCTATATCGTTGAGGTCTTCCAACTTTTGTAACTGAGGAACAACAAACTCGGGTACTATTTTGTACTTATCAAGTTCATTGATCTCAATCCATTTGTGAATATATCCGTCTTCCTCTCCTTTGAACTCATCTTTATTGTTAACTAATTCATGATCTTCGGGAATTTCCACAAGGTAATGCATACCTAATTCCTGAATTTTTTTATTCCCAGCCTCTAAAAAATACTCCACTACCCAGCAGAGTTTCATATGATCTACCTTTAAGTTAAACTCTTCCATTAACTCTCTTTTTAATGTCACTTCTGTTGACTCAAAATATTCAACTCTTCCTCCTGGCAAAAACCAATTTTCACTATTAACTGACCTTTGAAATAAGACCCTACCATTAATTTTTATAATGGCTGCAGATCTTAAATGAAAGCTTCTATCTTTATCAATTGAGAACTTGATCATCAATTTCATTTTCACCCTTTAGCTTCTAAATTTAATATAAAGAGATTCTCAAAACTACTATTCTCTAAAAAAATAAATACCCCTTCTTTCACCTTCGTACAATGCAAAAATGTCACCATTGACTGGTGACACTCTATAATTATTGCTTTAAGATTTTCCCTTTTTAACAGGTATAAATAAATCAACTCTGCATTTCCCTTCTGGATCCTCAGAAGGGTTATTCAAATTGAATTCGAGGTTATTTCTTTGATAATCGGCTTCATAATCGCTATTTGGCAGCCATTCGCCAAATATGTATTGATAAGCGGAATTTAGCTTTTCAGGTTTTTCATAAAAGGCATACAGGGCGTATTGCCCGCCTTCCAACTTCCTGAACTTCATGTCTTTATGGTTATCTTTATTAAATCCCTCAGGTAATGTAACGCAGGCATCGTGACGACAATCCTTGCTTTCCACTTGATCCGGATTATCTAATGATATCCCGATAAAAGACTGCTGGGGCGTGTATAGTCCATTACCAGTCGCCCAATAGATCAGCTTTCCCCAGTGTTCCTGGGGCTCAAAGTATCTCCCCTAAAGCGTCAGCATTAGCACTTTCTTGACAGCTTTGGGCTCTGCAACCTGAAAGCTGTCACAATTATCGCGTTTTCTTGACAGCTTTGGGCTCTGTAACCTGAAACCTGTCACAATAACTGCTTTTTCTTGACAGCTTTGGGCTCTGCAACCTGAAACCTGTCACAATAACTGCTTTTTCTTGACAGCTTTGGGCTTTGCACCCTGAAAGCTGTCACAATTGCCGCTTTTTCTTGACAGCTTTGGGCTTTGCACCCTGAAAGCTGTCACAATTGCCGCTTTTTCTTGACAGCTTTGGGCTCTGTAACCTGAAAGCTGTCACAATTACCGCGTTTTCTTGACAGCTTTGGGCTCTGCAACCTGAAAGCTGTCACAATTACCGCTTTTTCTTGACAGCTTTGGGCTGTGGAAGCATAGGGACGTACCTTCTGCTCCTAAATGAATCAGTTGAAAAGAAACCCTTTTGTCGCCATTTCCGATAAAAAGAGAACGTAAGGAAGCTCTCAGTAAGTTATCATTACCAGTGCTGAATTTCCATATATATAGTGTAAAAGCTAACGGGAGTAGAAATCATTGGACCAACAAAATAGCAGGTTTCGGTGGGTTGTATTTGTTTCCGTATTGTTAACTTACTTATTAATGTCGAGCCAACGAACAGCTCCGGGATTGATTACAGAGCAGGTGATGAAGGATTTTCATGTAACAGCAACAACGATTGGGTTACTGACGAGTATGCAATTCTTTGTTTATACTAGTTTGCAAATTCCAATGGGGATTTTAGCTGATCGGTTTGGGCCGAATTTTTTTCTCATTATAGGTGCAATCATTACTGGGTTAGGCACGATCATTTATAGTCTTGGAACACATGAGTTTGTCTTGTTTTTTGCCAGGATACTTACGGGAATTGGAGATGCGACTATTTGGGTCAATTTGGTATTGATTTTAAGCCAATGGTTTAAAGTAAAGGAGTTTGTTAGATTAATTGGGGTTGCGGGAATGACGGGAAGTCTTGGATTCCTTCTCGCGACCGTTCCTTTCTCCGCTTGGATTGACTTACTTGGCTGGAGGGCAGCCTTTTTTTCTGCGGGCATAGCCTTATGTTTATCAGGAATTCTTCTTTATATTGTACTGGTAAAGAAACCAAGACAACTCTTTCATAATGAATCGGTAGCTGTAAAAGATGAAATTCAACGTCAAAACATTTCGGTGTTACTGAAAAGAATCGTTTTGAATCGGCAGGCGTGGGCTTTATTCTTCTGTCATTTTGGGGTTGTTGGCGGCTATGTGGGCTTTATTAGTTCATGGGCAGTGCCCTATGGGATGAATATGTATGATATGACTCGATCAGATGCCAGTCAACTTATAATGGTTGGTCTTATAGGGGCACTTATAGGAGCCCCGCTAACCAGTTGGATTTCAAGTCGTCTTGAAACAATTAAGCGTCCTTATGTAATTGTTCATTTTATTATTTTGACAAGCTGGTCTGCTTTCCTTTTATTTAAAGGGAATCCGCCATTCTTCATTCTCATTACGCTTTTCTTTATCATCGGCTTTGGATTTGGAGCAAGTGCCTTAACTTTTGCTGTCGTTCGTCAATCCTTTCCTATTAGGGAATCTGGCTTTGTATCTGGTTTTGCGAATACTGGTGGATTTCTAAGTGCTGTTTTACTGCCAGGGTTTTTCGGAAAAGTATTGGATCATTTTCATTCTGTTTCAGGCAGTATGACTGAAGGCTATTTTTATGGATTCATCATTCCAGTCATCTTTTCTCTAATTGGCTTGTTTGGAGTGATGTCTATTAAGGAAATGCGTCAGCCTGAGTCGGCAGAACAAGAATCCTCCCTCTAAAATAAGGAGATGCATACTTTTTTTGTCGAGACACAGGGACGGTTCTCGCGTCGCATGTGGGAACCGAAATAAAGAGTAGAGCCATAATTATTCTTGTTTGTCACATAAAATGGACAAAACTCATTTTAGACTGTGCCCAAGATTACAATTCACGCGGCACCTGAACCTTCCCTATGTCTCACGCTTATCAACCGATCCGTTTTAGTGTGCATATCGAATAAATGACAGAAAATGGCGTGTAAACTGACACCAGTTCTGACACGCCATTTTTTCATTAGAGCAATAATCTGATTTTTACAGATTAAGATTATTGTTTTTAAACTTAGATACAACTGTTATCAACAATAGAACTAAAGTAATCAGAAGAAAAAGAACTGTTCCTAGAAAGCTAAATATCGCAAATGAAGTGACACTATCCATATCGCTCGTGTTTTCCGCTAAAGCCCCTGTTACCTGCCAAGTTATAAAGCAAATCACAAATAACACAATGGATGCCAATAGATATTTATTTTTCGTTATCATAAAAATCACCTTTTCATTACCATAAGGATACTCTTCGTTGTTTCCCTATCCTGCCCCTTTATTCACTTCAAAATAGCTAATATCGTCTCTTTGAAACTATCATAAACATCTGACCACAGAACCGGATCCTCTGTATACCTTTTTCTTAAAGAACCAAAGGCTTCTTTTTGTTTCTCCGCAAAGGAAGGATCCTCTTTTGGTGGCAACACAGCACGAACTTCATCAACGATTTGCTGAGCTTTGGGTGCACGAGGTCCCCACTTTCCAAGTAAATCTCCTTGATTATTAAAGATTAAAATCATTGGAATGGCACGTCCACCGTTTGTTAAGTGACGATCAATCAAATCTGTATCTGCATCTCGTAATGCGACGCGCATTTCAATATTGGCAGCTTCAGCTAATTTGCGAATAACAGGATTAATCATCATGGCATCTCCACACCAATCTTCGGTAATCGTTAGGAAATGAAGTTGATTTTGTTTTAACTTTTCAGCAAATCCATCTGCAGGGAGTTGAAATTGTTCATAAACAGCAAAACTTTCCTCTTTTAATGTGCCCATTTCATCCATATAAGCTTGAATTGATTTTCCCTCTTCAAAATACTGTTGTTCTGTTTTCATCTAAATTCCTCCGTTTTTCTATGTGTCAAATCCGTATGGTTATGTAACGCAGGCATCCTGAAGGCAGCCCTGCTTTCAACTTGATCCAGATTATTAATTGATGGGTAATTCTTCTTTCTCCCCAAACCCAGATGAGCGGTAAGCGGAGTCTGTTATGAGTTCATATATAAAAACGTGACGTTTATAATAGAAGTTCACTCTCCAGCTTAAACCAGCTAAGGATACAATCCGATAATCTTTATATAAAGCATATAAAGAATACCCATCTTTCCTCATTTCCTCTAGTAATTCCAGATATGTCTTTTGAGTCAGCTCAGTACGTAACTGATTCATAATGGGAAAAGCTTCTAACCATTGTTATTTATCCGTTAATTCTTGTAGTGTTTCTCCCGCAGAGTTCACATTTACACCCTCTAAAAAGTTTTATTTTAATTATATTCCATTTTAAACTCATAAATCCTTCTTGGAGTAAACCACAGCGACTGCTCTCGCGTCTCATTCGGTAATTGAAATTAAAGAAGTGTTGATGGAGTGTAGGACATCTCCCATTTCCACGAATCACCCTAAAAAAAGAAGCGCAAAGCTAACCCGCTTCACGCTCCTCCCCTTTATTCAAACAGGAAACCTGAGTCTCCCTGTATCTCTTACAGCTTTTCCCCATTACTGCTAATTACATCTTTATACCAATAGAATGATTTCTTTCTGCTTCTTTCCAATGTTCCGCTTCCATCGTCATGTTTGTCGACATAGATGAATCCGTATCGCTTGGAATATTCTCCAGATGAGGCGCTTACTAAGTCGATGCAGCCCCAGGATGTATATCCAATGAGATCTACACCATCTTCAACGGCTTCTCCCATTGCTTTAATATGGTCACGCAGATAATCAATACGATAATCGTCGTTGATGCTTCCATCTTCTTCAACCTTATCGTAGGCGCCTAATCCATTTTCAACGACCATCAGCGGTTTTTGATAACGGTCGTATAATTCATTCAGTGCTACACGAAGGCCCGTCGGATCGATCTCCCATCCCCAGTCACTTGCCTTCAGGAATGGATTTTTTACACCACCAATCAGGTTTCCTTCTCCAACCTCTTCTGGTGTTTTCTGCTTTTTCTCTGTTCTTGACATGTAGTAGCTAAATGAAATGAAGTCTACCGTTCCTTCTTTGATGGTCTCTAAATCACCTTCGTGCATCTCAATCTTAATATCGTTTTCTTTGAAATAACGATTAATGAACGTTGGATATTCTCCGCGAACCTGTACATCTCCACAGAAGAAATTAAAGATTCTACCATCTTCCAAAGCATGCATTACATTTTCAGGATTGGAATCGTATGAATAAGTTGGTGCGTATATCAGCATGTTGCCAATCTGTGATCCAGGGATGATTTGATGCCCTAGTTTTACAGCAATTGCACTTGCGACAAATTGATGGTGCAGTCCCTGGAAGCTTTCCTGAAGACGTGATTCCTCACTGGTTGCTGAGAATCCCAGACCAAACAGCGGGAAGTGTGTGGCACCATTGATTTCATTAAATGTGAGCCAATATTTCACTTTATCTTTATAGCGGTTAAAAATAACTGTTACATAACGCTCGAAGAACTCAATCAGTTTACGGTTTTTCCATCCACCATATTCTTTAATCAAATGCAATGGCGTTTCATAGTGCGCAATTGTCACCAATGGCTCGATTCCGTATTTATGGAGTTCATCAAATACTCGATCGTAGAAAGCCAGTCCTTCTTCATTTGGTTCAAGCTCATCACCATTAGGGAAAATACGGCTCCACGCAATACTCATACGGAACACTTTAAAGCCCATTTCCGCAAACAGAGCAATATCTTCTTTATAACGGTGGTAGAAGTCAATCGCCTCATGGTTTGGATAAGTAAACTTTTCTGTGTCCATTTCAAAATCAAATCCCGGCTGCGAAAGAAGCTTAAGACGAGATTTTCCTCCAGGTAAAACATCTGCAAGGTTAAGACCTTTTCCACCTTCTTGAGATGCGCCTTCTAATTGATTGGCAGCTGTCGCACCGCCCCATAAAAAGTTCTCAGGAAAATTCATAGTAATTACCTCCAAGTTTTTTATTTAATGTTGTGATTCGTTTTAAACCGCACTCTTATTCAAATTTTCGGCTTCAAGTCTTAATAGAACATCTTTATGTGTAACAGTGGCCAGATTGGTTTTATCCACTTTTGTAAAAGAAGTGGTATTTGTGATAATGACAGGTGTTACCGTATCAAAGCCTTCTTGCTTGATGGCATCAATGTCCACTTCTAATAATGGCTGGCCAACCACCACTGAGTCTCCCTGTTGAATCAGCGCCTCAAAATGTTTACCTTCCAGTTTTACGGTATCAATTCCAACATGGATCAAGATTTCAGCACCTTCTTCAGATGTAATACCTATCGCATGTTTGGTTCTAAAAAGTGTTGTCACAACGCCATTAACAGGAGAAACAATTTTTCCATCATGCGGTCTAATCGCAATTCCTTCACCCATTACTTCAGATGAAAAGGTTGGATCACTAACTTCAGAAAGTTTGACAACTTCCCCTTTGACCGGGCTTATTAATACAGAATCACCTTCTGCTACTGGAAGATTCGCAGCTACATCAGCTTTCATTTCTTCCTTGTTTTCTTCAGGAATATCTTCAAACCCTAACAGATATGAAATGATGGTTGCCGCAAAGAAGGCAACGGCAAGCCCGATTAGTGCATGCACAAAAGTTGGGCCGATAAATGATGTAACTCCAGGCAAACCAGCGCTTCCTCCCAGGATATACGCAGCAACGCCTGTGAATGCGTAATAGAGTCCTCCAACAGCTGCCCCTAATAAAGCGCCAGCAAATGGCTTTTTAAGTCTTACGTTCACTCCATACATCGCAGGCTCTGTAATACCCATAAGTGCAGTAATAGAGACAGTTAATGATAGAGATTTAAACTTTTTGTTTTTTGATTTCAGGAATACAGCGAATGCTGCTCCTGCTTGCCCCATATTCGCCAGGAACATTGCAGGCATTAAATAATCAATCCCTTTTACTGTCAGGTTGTTGATCATAATAGGTACTAAGGCATAATGCATACCTGTCATAATGATTAGCGAGAAAGTTCCGGCCAGTAAAACCATTGCAATAAATCCATAATCGCTAAATAAGAAGCTTAAACCACTAGATAAATAATCCCCAAAAACAACACCCAGCGGCCCGACTGTCATTAATGTAACCGGTACAACAAACAAAATGGTTAGTGTCGGTACAACAATCAGTTTCAAAGAGTTATGAGTAAATTTGTCTACAAACTTTTCAACATGTGAAGCGATCCAAATAGCCAGGATAATCGGAATAACGGTTGAAGAATAAACTGCTGCTATTACAGGCAAGCCAATGAACTTGACCGGTTCACCTGCACTAAATAAAGCTGTTAGTGTCGGATGCAAAATCGCTGCCGCTATAGTTGCTGCTATATATGGATTACTTCCAAATTTACGAGCTGAACTGACAGCTAACAGGATTGGCAAGAAGTAAAATGCTCCGTCCCCAATGGCATTTAAAATGATGTATGTCTGAGAGGCTGGATCAAGCCATCCGAATGTTGACAGGATCGCCAGGATACCTTTGATCATACCTGCCCCTGCAATCGCCGGAAGAATCGGAGTGAAAACACCAGAGATCACATCAAAGATTGCACTGATAACGTTTCTTCCGCCTGACTTCTCTCCATTGTTACTGTCTTCATTTAAATTACTATTTTTGATGATTTCTTTATACACTTTCGGTACGTCATTCCCGATAATGATCTGGAACTGTGAACCGCTTATATTCGTGCCCATGACACCATCCAAATTTTCCAACTCACTGCGTTTCACCTTGTTGTTATCACGAAGGTTAAATCGAAGTCTGGTCATACAGTGGATCACACTTTGAACATTTTCCTCCCCGCCGACCAGCTCTAAAATTTTTATACCTAGCTCTTGATGGTTCATCACCATGCACCCCCTATTATTTTCAAAGCTTTTTTATAAAAGAAAAAACCTAAACTACGTGAAGACCAGACCTTAAAAGCCTGACATTCCCGTAATTTAGGTTTTGCCTCACAGAGTAACAATCCTAAACGGAAAGAATATTTATCTTTTAACTACACGTTCGATATGAATCGTCAGATAGAGAATCTCTTGTTCCGTTAGCTCATATCGATATTGCTTTTCCACAAACTTTTTGATTTTTAGTGAGCATTGATAAGCATCAGGATACTTATTAATAATGACATTTAGAAGATCGTCTTTCCCATCTTTATAGTGCTCACCTTTGACCAATCGATGAGCAAAGAACTTCAGATGAGTAATAAAACGGTGATAGTTCAAGGAATTTTCATCAAACTCAATTTTGAAGCTATATTTCACAATGGTTAGAATATCTTGAATCACCTTGGTCATATCGACCGTATTCGTCATTTCCTCATTTAACTGAGCATTAACGAGATGCAGCGCGATAAACCCTGCCTCATCTTCTGGCAAAATTACATTGAACTGGTCACAAATCATATTCAACGCTTCAAGTCCAATTTCGAATTCCTGTTTATACAGGTTCTTTGTTTCCCAGAGCAATCCGTTTTTGATTGGAAGGTTATTATGATAGCGCTCAATTGCAAAATGAATATGATCAGTAAGAGAGATGTAGATACTATCATTCAGCTTTTTACCAAGCTTGTGCTTAGCATACTGAATGATTTCTTCCGACAGCTCCATGTATTCCATCGGGATATCCGCAATTAAGGTCTTAAACTTCTTTGTAAGATCCTGGTCTTCCGAAGTGAAAATCTTTTCTACCTTATCTTGATCGATGTCATCTCCAACCCGTTTATTAAAGGCAATCCCTCGCCCCATAACGATTACTTCCTGCTTATCCTTTGTAGAGACAATTACATTGTTGTTCAGTATTTTGTTGATCTTCACTTCTTCCACCTCCGATAACAAAAAAGGCAAAACCTTCCCCTGTTAAAAGGAATCGGTTTTGCCTGATTTAACAGTAACAATCCGTTCTGTATGCGCTTACCTACATAATACATTGTCATTGAACCTTATGCAACTATTTTTTAGATTTTCTATACTGAAGGATTGAGGGACGACATTCGCACCCATTTTTATAAGACGCCAGAACCGTCCCCATGTATCGGGAAAGGTAAGCTAACCTTTATTGAAACATCCCTATGCCTCACCTGAAACGAAAAAAGAAGCACAGACCCCTGCGCTTCCCATGCTTTATTCCCCTCCAGATGAAGAAGCCACGACAGCTGCACTTGAAATAGCTGCGATCGATGCTGCTTGCTGAGCCTGGATCAATGTTTCAATTGTGGTAGAAAGATTGGTCTGAAGCAGGGGTGAATGTTCGACTTTGTCACTGATGACGAAATTAACGGCCATCATGAAATTGATGTCTTTTTTCCATTTAAAAAGCTTCTCTGCGTTCAGTTGCTCCCATATTGCTTTTATTTCCGAAAGATTGTCGTTGCCTTTTTCAATTAAGGTGAGCAGCGCAATCTGTGGGTAGAACATGGACTTGGGTTTGATTCCTTCTTTTTTCATTCTGTCATAGATTTCAGTGGATAGAGCAACCATGTCATCTGCAGTGCTATTTTCATTTAGTGATAGTATATGGCTCATGCTTTGCAGATCGTTTCCTTTCCGGAATCCGTTTTGCGAAAGCTTGCTGTACAGGTCTTCAATATAAGAAATCATCTCATCTGTCTGACGGTCGTGTTGAGCCAGCATGACAGCAAGAGGATAGTCGCTGTGACCAGTCAAAAACAAATGCTCCTCCCTCATTTTCTTGTAAATGGCTCTTGCCCGTTCAGAGAGGGACTTAAGGTCTACTAGGTTCGCTGTGACCAGTTGCATGGCGGCGATGTAGGTGAACGTATTTTTGCTGAAGCCCTCTGATACCAAGGCATTGTATGCGGCGATAAAGGCAGGAAATTTTTCTTTAGGACTTTCAAACCTTGTGTCAAGCATAGCGGCAAAGGTGAAACGGGACTCGGATCGCAAAGGCGAAAAGATCCCAGACTCACTTTTTATAAATTCGGCAAGCTCAGTAAATCTATTCATATCAAAGGTCCGGTTGTTGGAGATATACAAAGATGCGACCATCATCAAAACCGATTGATCGGTCACCTTCCAGCGGTATCTTTCTCTTAGCTGGGAATAAATCAGAATATAATTCTCAATATTCCTGTTTGCTTTGTCCATGTTAAACCTCCATTGATCAGTCCTTGCCTTTAATACGATTCAACATGGAAAAAGTTTTGTATTTTTATAGCTGAGGGAAGCTTCTCACATTTCATCTTGAAACTGAAATAGTTTAAAAGAAGGGACCTGATTCTCCAGAAGTCACACATGTACCGCTTGAGTATCTTCTGCTATTTCCCCGAGTTTTCTAAACTCCCCAATAAAGACAAAAAACGCACCTATAACAAGAATAGCCGTACCAAGAACAATAATACTTTGGGTAGAATAGCTCTCCATTCTGCACCTCCAAAAATCAATCGCCCAATATCTTATTCTTACTTTATTCAATGGTGCAGGTCTTCTCATGAGTCACGGGGAGGTGACGTTGACCCATTTGGATAATATCTGTTTGGCCAATCCAAATAAGAAACGGCTACATCCCCCACACTCCAAAAACCGCAAATTTGGAAAAGTAATTGTCTCCCTCCCTCTCTATAATCTGGATAGGGGGAGATGAAATTGACATTTATTCAAAAAATGGATTCGTATCGTGTCTATATCTATACACGTTTTTGGTCACAGTTCTTTTTTACATTTATTTTTACGGTTAACTTGCTTTATCATGTGAAGGTCGTTGGTCTTGATCCGCTGCAGTTGGTTCTGGTCGGCACTGTTCTGGAGGCGGTTGTTTTCTTTTTTGAGATTCCGACTGGGTTTATGGCGGATTTAAAAAGTCGCAGGCTTTCGGTGATTATCGGGTATTTTTTGATTGGGGCTGGATTCCTCATCGAGGGCAGTTTTCCGTATTTCGCAGCCGTGTTATTGTCTCAGGTTCTCTGGGGAATTGGCTACACGTTTACAAGCGGAGCGCATCAAGCCTGGATTGCTGATGAGATTGGAGAAGATCGTGCTTCCGAGGCTTTTGTGAATGGTGCAAAGGCTGGCACACTCGGACAAGTGATCGCGATTCCTTTGAGTATGCTGATCGGTTATTTTTTCATGATCAATTTGCCTATCATCATTGGCGGATTATCCATGGTGGGATTAGCTGTCTTTCTGCTCTTTTTTATGAAGGAAGAGAATTTCAAACCTGTCCAACATGAAAATACATCCACTTGGAAGACGCTGAAAAGTAATATGAACGAGATGGTCCATTATACAAAGGCCAGTTATCTAATGCGGATTCTTCTCCTTATTGCCTTGTTTTTCGGGCTATATAGTGAAGGCTTTGACCGGCTATGGATTTCTCACTTTCTCGAAGAAACTCGTCTCGCCTACATGACAGAAGGCAATTTGGTCGTCCTAATCGGAAGCATTAATTTTGTCGTTATGCTCCTATCATTTGTCGGTCTTCATTTTATCAGCCGGAGTTCTCTCCATCATCAGTTGAACACCATCTATGCATCTTTGCTGATTGGATGTGTTCTGATTATCACGTCGCTGACCGGTTTTGCTCTTTCAACTGGTATCATCGGTTTGCTGTGCTTTTATCTAATCATACAAGGAACAAGGTCTGTCATGGCACCGCTTGAGGATACATGGCTGAATAAGATCATTCCTGATTCCTCGACACGTGCGACGTTCTTTTCGGTAAAAGGCCAGGTTGACGCCATTGGCCAAATAAGTGGAGGACCGGCGATTGGATTGATTGCCGCCAACTTTTCTATCAAAATCGCCATGATTGCAAGCGCCATTCTTTTAACGCCTGTCATCTATCTTTATCAATTGGTCATCAAAAAATCTCGAGGGTGATTTCACTCTCGAGATTTTTCTTTGATCGGAATATGTATTTCCATATAGATTCTTTTATAATCCCAATGATGGCAATGCTCATCATAAAATTCAAAGTCAAATCCTTCTTCATCCACTTCATAGGATGAGTGCGGAAACCAATCCTCGAGTATATATCTCCACGTCCCTTTAATCGCCGCAGCGAATTGGCCAACCTCAACCAAAGGTGTCCGGAATATGGCATAGACAGCCTCGGGGATTTCTGTAGCTGTTAATCCGTCGGGTAAGCCTTTTTCATCATCATAGTCTACAGCAAATAAATAACGGCACCTGTCTTCATCAAGGCTGCGGCTCAAATTGATACAATACTCTCCATGCTTTTTCGGTGACATTACTTCGTACAAATACCTTTCAATCGAACCATCTGTCAAACCTTCCTGGTCCCAAAAGGCCGGCACATTTCTGTCAGCAGGGAAATTCTCTATACTGAAGATTTTCCCGGCGACAGCAAAAGCACTCCTGCGGACGATCTGAGGCTGCAAGACAATGCCGCCCGTGTTCTTTTCGTGAAGGCTATTCAGATCTAGTTTTTGAGGCAATGATGTCGGGCCATGCTCCTTATAAAGACTCGGGGGACTTCCAAAACACTTCTTGAACGCTTTCGTGAAGCCAGCATGTGTTTCAAACCCATAATCCAGGGCAATTTCGATGATCTTTTTCCCATTCACTAATTCATACAGTGCAAACTGGAGCTTCCTTTTTACCACATAATCCATCAATGTATAACCTGTCTGTTTCTGAAAAATCCGCGAAAAATGATAAGGAGAATACCCAACCATTCTTGCCAGCTCTTCAGCACTCTGCTCCTCTTTAATATGATCCTCTATATAATCAATAACACGTTGAAGTAAAAGTAACTGTTGAATCATCCTCACCACTTTACGGTTGATGGAGACAAATGGATGGCTCCTTGTCTTCTCCCTTACAATTTTACAAAACTTTTGGGATACGTGGAATAACGAGACACCGGGACCGCCCTGTGTCTCGTTACGTTTTCTAAATAATATCAATACTTTTCACCTGAACCGAAACACAGCAAAGACGCAAAGGGTACGTCCCTTCGCTTCTCCCCCGATTCCTATCCCTACATATTCTTGCTTTCCTGCAGGAGTTTGGATTCTCCTGTACGTTCCCATTCTTCTACTGTTTCGTATGCTTCTTCAGGAGAATAACCTTTGCCTACCAGGACTCCCATAAGAATGAATTCTTGAAGGATGTGCGTAGCGTTTATTCCCCTTTTCACATCTTCCAATCCTTCATTCACTAAATATTCCGTGTGACGTACCCAGTCGTCTGGAGTCCTGCCAAAGACAACTGTATTCCCATTTGCGCTGGCTTCTTCTCCAGCCATTGCATCTGCTTTTGTCTTATGGACAGTACCAAATGGATGGTTAGGAGGAGCATAGATCGAGTACAGCTTCAGCGGCATGTTGCCTGTATTGGTCACGTTATGCCATGTGCCAGCAGGGATCATGATGGCAGAATCATCAACGACATTTCTTTGAAAAGTTAAGTTGTCTTTCGTTGTACCCATCTGAACAATCCCCTGGCCCTGTTCAATCCGCAAAAATTGGTCAACATCAGGATGCATCTCCAAACCGATGTCTCCGCCAACCTCGATGCTCATCAACGTTACTTGCAAATGTTCGCCTGTCCATAAAGCAGTGCGATACGTGTTGTTTTGAATGGTTGCTTGATTAATATCGACAACATATGGATTTGGGCCATAGTCCTTTAAAAGGATATTTCCATTACCATTGGGATAGCGATAAGGATTTGCATACGAATAAGGCCCATAGACAGTCTGTCTCGCATTGTGATACATCGATCCATTCACATAATAAGGGTTTTGATTTGGATACCCATATGGAACATAGTACATTTTCAGTCAATCCCTTCACAGTTTATAAAGATATCCTATGCACTTGTTGAGGGAATGTACTTTGACTAAAATGACTATTTTGATCACCATCCTGATGAAATAGTAATCTTTTGAATTGAAGCTCTCACAAATAAATGCCTCTATCATATGAAAGAGGCATCTACAAATCAAGCATATACAGGCGTTTCATCTTTTAATCGCGCTAGTCGTTCCTTCCAGTCTTCGAAATGCTGCAATCTAGTTTCCTCATCTGCACCTGCCGGGAACAGGAAAGGCTCAAGTACGGTCATCCCACAAAAGTAAAGTTTCTCATGCTGAATATTGAACAATCGTTCCTCGACTTTGCCTTTAATTCCAGTTTCCCCGTACTCCGACAGATCCTCCGCTCCATGAGTGACAGATACGAAGGCCATTTTCCCTTTCAGGTTTCCTTCTTCATATCTGCCTGGACCGTATGCAAAATTGTAGGAGAAAACACGATCAAACCATCCCTTCAATATCGCCGGGGCATCCGTCCACCACATCGGATATTGAAAAATGATCAAATCCGCCCAGGTTACTAATTTTTGTTCTTCAACAATGTCAGCTGCGAAGGTGTTATTTTTCAGCGCGTGGTATTGTTCGGAAATATAATTGAAACGATTTGGATTTTTAAGCACAAGGAAATCGTCTTGATCAGCAACTGCTTTAAACTTCTTAGCATATAGGTCTGATACCGCTACCTTATGACCATTCTGTTCAAGGATTTCAACCGTTATGTCTTTTAATGCCCCGTTTAGCGATTGGCCGTCCGGGTGCGCGAATACGATGAGAACATTCATTTTCTTATCTCCTTTGATCTATCAGTTTCTCTTCACAAGTTAGACCTTTTCTTAAATATTCTATACCATCAGCTCAGTTCCTTCTTTCCATTCGGTTGTCCTGCATAAGGGATAGTTGAGAATTTGATACTAGCTTTCCTCCGGTTTTATCATAATGAATCACTATTCCCTGTGTCTCCCTCTAAAAAAAAAGCGACAGCACCTTAATACGGCGCTATCGCTCAAACCCTAATGTACCGGAATCTCAATCTGTTCATTGTATTGTTTTACATAATAAATGCCTTCGACCAGTAAATGATCTGGCATGGTTTTCGTTTCAAATATCATTGTCCGCTCACTGATGATTCGTCCATCTCCTTGTTTCTCCAGCTTATGGCCTATTGTTGTTTTTAAAGGAGTGCTCCTGGAGCCGCTTTTGATTGAAACTCCATCGAGCAATACATTTCCGTCTGTCTTAAAGGTGACTTCTATTCCTTTTTCAGTTGCAGCAACTACTTTAATCCACAAATCATTTCCTTCTAGATCAAAGTGAATTTCTTCATCCGAAGTAAGCGGGATCTGTTCTTCCAGTTCTTTATAACCTATAAACTCTTTTACGGTTAATTCAAGTGAATCAAGTTGTGCTGGCAGGCCATCGAAACGGAGATCAAACTTGCTTCCATTAAATGATGACTTAACACCGTAACCAAGTTTCTGAATGGATCTCCCATTTGCGATTAACTCGACTCCCTCAAGACCGAAGTGAAGCCGATCATAATCAACAACGTCCATTTTCCCTTCAATAACAGTTGACGTCGGTGTCGCCTTAATCGTTTTGAAAGTTAACGTTCCTTTATCAACTTTAATTGTTTCTTTGATCGACTGATGAATCTGAGTCTGCATTGCTTTATTCGGATCATAAGGAAATGTAACGCTCCCTTCCCTATTATCCACACCTTGCCTAAAGTGCAAGGTCAATTTTCTTGAGAATGGGCTAACCGGATCAAAGTATAATGTCCCTTTCACTTCTTTACCGGAATCATTAATGATGGCTGTGCCTCCTCCCCCATGGGCATTGGTAAGAAAGCCCGTTACTTTATCAGGATTAAAAATGTCACTGAACGTATCCTTCAAGCCTTGAGGATTTGATAACGTGTAATACATAATTAATTGGTTAGCATCTGTCATGATTCCATCGATGGTCAGCTCCGTACCATCAATCAAAGTAGTCTTTTTATCAACTATTTGTCCCATGCCTTTTTCATTTAAATCTTGCAAAGTCTCACTAATGACTTCATCAAAACCGAATAGCTTTTTCCCATAGTAGGCAAAGGCGTTATAATTGTAACCAATAAGCATGAAGCATAGTAAGCCCACAGCAGCGACCATTAAATACCGCGATCTGTGCTTAGGCTTCCTTGAAGGTTTAGCATCGAGAGCACCTCGTAATCTTGCTTCGAATTCTTCCGGAGCGGTTATTGCGTCCAACCGCTTCTTCTCCTCATTCAATCGACCCTCTATCTCGTTCATTGCCTTCACCTCCATAATGGTCTTTTAACTTCCTCAACGCTTCATAAATCCTCGATTTAACCGTTCCAAGCGGAACATTGGTCATTTCCGCGATTGTTTGATAATCAAGGTCTAGAAAATACTTTAATTTAATCGCTTCTTTTTGATTTTCATTTAAGATGGATAACATTTCGGCAATCTCCATTTGATCATCACTGTTTGTATTTAAATGAATACGTTCATTTTCGATAGAAGAATGCCATTCATCAATCAGCACCAGCTTTTTTTGCTTACGAAGAGTCTTCTTGCAAATATTCACTAGGATGGTTTTGCTCCAGCTATAAAAAGCTTCTTCCTTTTTCAGCTGATCAATGTTTTCATACAACCGAACAATCATTTCCTCCAGTACATCCATCGCATCATGCTGATTCCCCATATAGGTAAAAGCAAGCCGATACATATGATCTTTCTCAGCCATGATCAGCTTCATCAACGCCTCTTTACTTCCCCTTTTGGCCTTTTTCACCAACCGAACAACATCCATTCCCTCACCCCGCTCCTATGTTAGAGTCATTACCATCTTGAAAAGTTCATTTTTTTTAAATGTTTTCATATTAAATGCCCAATTTTTATTTCATAGTTTATTCTCTTTCTACAATTTCTCTTTCTCTTAAAGAATCCCTTTTCGAAAAAAGGAAACTCCAAGACGGTTCTAGTATCGGACCTGTGAGATCGAAAGAAAGCATTAAGTGTTCATATTTTACTAGTACAGCCCCCATGTTCGAAAATAAAAAAAGGCTCTCCCCGCCAAATTGGCAAGGAAAGCCTACATTTTTTATTATTAAGTTAGTCAATGAAAATATTACCTCACCAACCCATCCCCAACCATAACATATTTCCTGGTAGTTAGCGCCGGCAACCCCATCGGTCCTCTAGCATGAAGCTTCTGAGTAGAAATGCCAATCTCAGCACCGAACCCTAATGCTCCTCCATCTGTGAATCTAGTGGATGCGTTATGATATAGCGCTGCTGCATCTACTAGCTGCAGGAACTTCTTTGCGTTCTCAGCACTTTCAGTAATAATAGCTTCTGAGTGTTTTGTACCGTACTGGTCGATGTGGTCGATGGCTTCATCGATATCGTTAACAACTTTAACAGCGATGTCGAGACTAAGATATTCGTCAGCCCAGTCGGTCTCGGTTGCTGGCACTACATTTGGCAGTGTGGCAGCTGCTGCTTCGTCTCCATGTACAGTAATCCCGTTCTCTTGGAATGCTGCCGCAAGCTGCTCTTTATTCTTCTCAAGCCAAGCTTGATGGACAATGAGTGTTTCAGCTGCGTTGCAGACTGCCGGGCGGTCTGTTTTGGCGTTGATCATGATGTTCAGTGCTTTTTCTGTGTCAGCTTCTTCGTCTACATACAAGTGGCAGTTGCCGACTCCCGTTTCAAGTACAGGAACCGTTGCGTTTTCGACGACTGCTTTGATCAAAGCTCCGCCTCCGCGTGGGATCAGGACGTCGATATGTTCTTTCATCGTGAATAGCTGCTGTGTTGCTTCACGGTCTGCTGTTGCGATGAATTGGATGGCTTCTTTTGGCACCTTCGTATTTTCGAGCGCGTGGTGCATGGTGTCGACGATGGCTTTGTTTGAGGACAGTGCAGAGGATCCGCCTTTTAAGATGATGGCGTTTCCTGATTTGAGTGCCAGGCCTGCTGCATCGACGGTTACGTTCGGGCGTGCTTCGTAAATCATGCCGATGACTCCTAGCGGAACGCGGATTTCTTTTACATTGAGTCCGTTTTCCAGTGTCCAGTCTGAAAGAACGTCCCCGACTGGATCGGCATGCTCAGCGACCTGGCGAAGTCCTTCGGCAAAGTCTGCGATTCGCTCGCGAGTAAGTGCGAGGCGATCCATGAATGCATCCTCGAAGCCTTTTTCTTTTCCATTCATCAGATCCTTTTCGTTCTCTGCTAAAATCGCTTCATAATTCCTTTCCAGAGCGTCTGCCAGGATAAGCAGGGCTTCGTTCTTTTCCGCGGTGGAAAGGATGCTTAGCTGTTTAGCTGCCTTTTTCGCTGCAATAGCTTGTTCTTCTACTGTCGTTGTTTGAGTCATTATTAATGTCATCAAAACGCCTCCTGTGAATTTTTAGACTGATACCGGCATTGCAAAATCACGTGAACAAACAAACGTGTCCTGTTCTATCGCTTCTTTTCGCTCACATTCTTCTTCGATCAGTAATTGGTCCAATTTTTCGTGAGAATAATTGATTCTGCCCAGGCCAATTTCTTCTCCGTTTTCATCCAACACTCTGACGACGGCTCCTTTGCCAAACCTGCCTTTTATATGAAGGATGTCAGATGGGAGGATATTTTTCCGATCCTCGATAACTGCCGTCTTTGATTCTGGGCTGATGATTACTTCGCCCTCAGGTCCCGAATGGAACGCGATCCATTGCTGGTTGTTGTCGAGGTTGAAGCCTTCGGGATCCTGGTTGAAATACGTTCCCTTTGCCGTTCCGCTCACTGCTTTCACTAAAATATCCTTGCTGTCGGCCTTTCCTAAAAACGAATCGATACCGGATGCCATGGCAATTTTTACAGCGGAGATTTTCGATTTCATCCCGCCTGTACCGACGGCGCTTCCGGAACCACCTGCTGCTGCTTCGATTTCAGGAGTGATTTCATGGACCTTATCAAGCAACTTAGCGTCTGGGTTGTTGTTCGGGTTATCGTCATACAATCCGTCGATGTCGGAAAGAATGATCAACTGGTCTGCCTCGATCAACGCGGCCACCTTTGCCGACAATGTGTCATTATCACCGAAACGAAGTCGGTCGACCGTAACCGTGTCATTTTCATTGATGATCGGGATGATCCCTCTCTCCAACAAGACGTTCAACGTATTTTTCATGTTGTTGTAGCGATTTTCATTCGCGAAATCGCTTCTTGTAATCAATATCTGGGAAGCCACGTACCCATGAGATAAAAAGAGTTCTGAGTAAGATTCCATTAACAGGCCCTGGCCAATCGAGGCGGCTGCCTGCTTTTCCGGCAATGAAGTCGGTCGCTGAATGCAGCCGAGCTTGCGGTATCCTGCAGCTACTGCGCCTGATGAAACGACCGCCGTTTCATAGCCCGCATCCTTCAGAGCAACAATCTGGTTCGCCAGGTTCTCGAGCTTCCGGCGGCTGATCTCCCCGTGCATACTCGTCAGCGAACTGCTGCCAATCTTAATTACAACTCTTTTTATCTTCCTGTCTTGCTCTAACATCCAATACCTCCTCGTAAATCTGTCTGCAACAGAAGGAACAAGCACCTCATTCAAAAAATGTTCGTATACCGTTCGTCTTTTGCCAACGTTATTAATGGTAACATCCTCAAGTTTGGTTTCAAGGGATATGGGGGCATTCGTGAGCATATGGCCGAGATAGTGAATGGAAGCGGTAACATTTTGAAGATAAGGTCCATTATGAGGGGCTAATCACTGTTGAGGCTTTCTCAGGGGAAAATTTGCGGATATATCAGAAGTACAGTAATTAACTTTAAAAACGCTAAGAGCAAAAAACCCCTTAGCGTTTCATAAAAATATACTTATTCAATAATTCAAACAACGAAAATATAGAAAGAAGCAAAGGGAACCCCATGCTTCTAATAGTTTAATCCACAATCGCCACTACAGGAGGCTTATTAAGATAGGCTACTAGGTTTTTGACATCTCCCTGAACTTCCTGAAATTCTGGCGTTGCCAGTGCCTGTGTTAAAACTTCCGGACTTTCAAACTGCAGTTCAGCAATCAAGTACAATTTTTCATCAGTATACATGGATTGCAGTACACGATGAACCTCTGCACCTTTTAAATTTGGCACTTTCTGAACAAGCGGAATATGAACCTCATGGTAGTGCTTTTCAAAACCTTCCTGGTCTTTCGGTTGGTCATAAGTAACAATGATTTTCGCCATCTTCATCCCCCTTAGAAAAATATCAGCTTACGATTCCATTATAAAGAACAAGTAATTCTCAATAAAGAAATATCCATCGACAAAATCCTTGGAATACGAGGAGAAACATGAGGAACTGAGATAAAGGGAGTTCTTATGTCCATTCGGGAACCCAGGATGAATCTGCACCAGGTTTATTTTAAGAAGATAGATTGAGTTTGTTCTCAGCAAAGGGCCTTAAAAAAACATATTAAAAGAGGATAGACTAATGTCCATCCTCTTTTCTCACTTTATTTAAAATTACAGCAAAGGTGGAATCATCCTATTCTTGTCTGCCAAAATTTAAATTCATGAGATGTGAGTACCTCACCTATGCCTCAATGATTTTAATCTTATCTTCATTAGCTTTGCGGAGGTCTTCCACTAGCTTGCTGATTTTTTCATTTTCTTTTTCCGAGAGAAGTTGCTGCTCGAGGTGTGGTTTTACCTTCTCGAGATCTTCCGGCTTTTGTTCTTGGCTTTCGGCTAGCTGTTTATATTGTTCATATCTGGCCTGGATTTCTTCGTCGGTTGCTTCTAACTTGCCGACCTTGCTGTCCAGATATTTATTAACAGTCAATTGCTTTTTCAGCTGACTCTTGAGTTCTTTTTCGGTCATTTCATTCTTTTTCAGTGCTTCTTCAAACTGTTTTTCATCTTCGAAGTTGGCTTTGATCTTTTCAAGCTCTGCATCGACTTCTTTATCTTCAATCGAGATGCCGTCCTTCTCAGCTGTCTGGAGAAGCAGCTCCGCATTGATCATCTGATCAAGAACGGACTTTTCGAGTTCTTCTTTCTGCTTGCTATCCATCTGGTCTTCTGGCATGCCCTGCTGTTCATAAGTTGCTTTCATGGCCTCCAGCTCTTTCTCATATTTCTGTTTCGAAATGCCTTCCCCATTTACTGTTGCAACCAAATCTTCTTTATTATCTTTCTCAGTATTCCCTTTCGAGCTATCATTACTGCATGCGCCAAGCACAAGGACAGCCACGCTCAGTAAAAGAATGCCTGTTAAAATGCGCTTCATCATAAAAAAACTCCCCTTTCACTTAACTTGTCCGTCATATTATCACATTCCTTGAATTAAAAGGGAAGTTTTAAAGGAAATGTTATCAGATTGAAATATATTAAGTGAGAAATCAATATTTATTGATCTCCTACTATTCTACTTCTTCTTTCCAGCCAGACCGTATCACGCCACACACCATCCATCTTACCAATTCGCTCCCGCCGTCCCACTTCCCGGAAGCCATATTTTTTATGTAACTTAATACTTCCTTCGTTTTCAGGGAATATACTAGATTGCAATGTCCAAAAGTCATTCTGTTCGCTAATTTCAATCAAGGACTTTAAGAGAAGGCTGCCAATGCCCTTTCCATTATGTTTTTGACTGACATACACACTAACTTCTCCAACACCCGAGTAGACACTCCTGCTTGATACAGGACTTAACGCAGCCCACCCCACAACTTCCCCTTCTGAGCACGCAACAATCCGACATTCTGCATTATGACCGTAATCCCATTCCTCCCAAGAAGGAGCTTCCTTTTGGAAAGTCGCATGCCCAGTAGCAATTCCCTCAAGGTAGATTGCTCTTACCTCTTCCCAATCATCTGAACGCATTTTTTCTATTACAATAGTACCTTCCATATTGTCCACCTTGTCTTTTTTGATTAATAGTAACGATTAGAAAAAACATAAACTAGTATTCACCGGACATTTGTTCAAAAAGAACCTCTGAACCAGTTACCTAGGAATTTCTAACCTTCGCCATAGTATTCAGCAAAGTGCAGAAACCCAACTTTCCTCACAAGATAATTTCTAAGTTCACCTTGAGTAGCCTTTTCAGTAGGCGGTTTTGTCAGAGTGTACGCTTTAGCGTTTAATTCAGCAAATTTTTCTTTATCCACTTCGTTATGATATTCATCTTCAATCACTCCTGATGAAATCGCAGCTTTCGGATACCCCATCATAAAAACATGTGTTTTTAATGCCATAGTTGGTGTTGAATGTAAAAGTATAAAAACAATGACCAAAGCTGCTAAAATGATGATTTTGTTCCTCATATAGATTCCCTCATTTAATTGTAATGTCAGATCCTTGCATCCAGACGGCTTAAGTCTTAGATTGACAAGGACATCAACGATCCTTACATTCACCTCATTAAAATTCTACAAGAAAGGCGCTAATCCTTCATGATGATTGCTATTCCAGCTCTTCAAAAAATATTAATAAGCAAGAACTCCGCACCATCTTTGCATGAACTTACTAGCTACAGCCTTAACAAAAATTCAGCACTCTTCTTACTAAAGTTACATTACATATGAAAACCTGGAGTGGACCCCTGTTCTATTTGACTTGCCAAAATCATTATTGTTAAGATTACTTTGACTATCCACCCCATTGTTGGGTGAGGAGACTTGCTGCTGGAACTGTCCATAGAAGCGGACTAGACTGTTAACAAATGAACTGTCATTGTATCTGGAGAGACCGTTATCTATCACGGTTGAAAAGAGTCTATTTGTTTCAAGAATTTTGATGTACATCTTCAATCAACGAAGGTGTTTTTTATTTTGGAGTCTAATTTAACCCACACTGGAGGTTTAACTTGAACTTGTTTAAGCATCTACTTAATAAGTTGTCTTTCAAGAAAATCCTTTTTCTATCCCTGTTTCTCCTTTTTATTGTGGCGACAATTGTGTTTGTACATAATAATCATTTCCTGTATGAACGTACAATCGTGAAGGTGCTAGATACAGAACTGGTCGACAAAATGGAAGTGGAAAATCCGCTCGGCAATAAAGATCATCTATTCACACAGCGCTTAATCGCAAAAATAAAAAATGGCGAAGAAGAGGGCGAGCTCATTTACCTAGTGAATGAATTCTCTACATCTAAAGCGTACGATCATGAATTCGTTGCCGGGGACGAACTATTCGTGGACATTGATCCTAAATTAGAGGATAAAGGGGAATTACAGGGTACTATCAAAGACGTGAAACGCGATAAATACCTTTTGTATGTGGCATGGGTGTTTGTCCTTGTGCTGTTGATTGTCGGAAGAAAACAGGGCCTGTTCTCGATTATCAGTTTGGTCATCAATGCCCTTCTGCTTTCCTATGCTTTGGATATTTATCTGAATAACCCAGACTGGAGCCTGTTGCTGATCTGCAGCATTGGTGTTGTCATATTTACCGTGCTTTCGTTATTGCTCGTTAATGGCCTGAATGAAAAAACCTATGCTGCTATCATCGCAACCCTCCTGGGGACTTTTGCATCCCTGCTTATAGTCTGGCTGGTCCTATGGGGAACCTCAGAAAAAGGCCTTCGATACGAAGAGCTTCAGTTTATTACCCGTCCTTACCACATGGTGTTTCTTGCGGGTTTGTTCCTTGGTTCCCTTGGAGCTGTCATGGATGTTGCCATTACGATGTCTTCTTCTATTTTCAATATGTTTGAAAAGAACAACAACATACCTGTTAAGGCACTGATCAAATCCGGAATGGAAATTGGCAAAGATATCATGGGAACGATGACGAATATTTTGTTCTTTGTCTATATCAGCGGTTCGATTCCTATCCTGATTCTTTATTTTAAAAATGGTTCTCCATTAGGCTTTGCCCTTTCCATGAACCTTTCGCTTGAAATGGCCCGGGCATTGGCAGGCGGGATTGGAATTGTTTTGACCATCCCAATTGGTCTCTATGTGACGATCTTTTTTATTAATAGAAAGAAGGCTAGATTATGAACGCACTTGTGGTGTTAGCTGCCATCTTATTTGTCTTGATGACCTTAATTGGAAGAGGTAAAGGCGTCAGATCTTATTTAGCGATCTTCTTCAATTTTAGCGTGATTTTCATTGCCGTCATTTTTATGAACGACCCAAACGCTAATCCGATTATTATTACTTTAGTCGCTTGTATTTTCATCGGCCTCATTAATCTCTTTTACATTAATGAAGTGAACAAGACAACAAAAACTGCCTTTATCTCGACGGTGATTTCTACGATTGTTTTGCTTATGTTTATTTTTATCGTAGCAGATAAGGCTAGAATCCAGGGCTTTGGTGAAGAAGAAATCCAGGAGCTTGGCATGTTCTCGCTTCATATTGGGGTAGATTTCGTTAAAATTGCCGTATCTGTCATCATCATGAGCACGATCGGGGCAATAACGGACGCTGCTATTGCTATTTCCTCCCCCATGCGTGAGATCCATTACCATAATCCGCACATCAGCAGACAAGAATTGTTTAAATCCGGGTTAAGCATCGGTAAGGATATCTTAGGGACCAGCACCAACACCTTATTCTTCGCCTTCTTCGGAAGTTACCTGGCCCTGCTGATCTGGTTCAAAGACTTGTCCTATTCAGCAGGAGAGATCATAAATTCAAAGATCTTTAGCGCTGAAATGATCACTATCCTTTGTGCCGGAATCGGAGTAACCCTTGTGATTCCAATTACATCCTGGGTCACCGCCTACTTTTTAGTTAACGATAAGTGATCTGCCAAGGAACGGGGCTTTTGCTTTCTAATAAAAAAGGCCACCGATCATCTCGGTGGCTGATAGGAACCCTATTTGAAGTCAAAGTATCATATTAACTATTAAATAATCCCTCTACACTTAGATACCTTTGACCTGAATCAGCAAAAATTCCAACGATGTTTTTGCCTTTATTCTCAGGTCTATTACACAGTTCCTGCATTATACTGGCCACAGCCCCGGATGATATCCCTACAAGTACGCCTTCTTTATTTGCTAATTGCCTGCACATATCAAAGGCTTCCTCTTCTTTTACCAACATGATTTCATCAATTATTTCTTTGTTAAGGGTTTCTGGCATAAATCCAGGAGCTGTACCCATGATTCTATGTGCCTTGAAAACTCCCTTAGATATGAATGGCGCATCATAAGGTTCCACAGCGACCAGCTTCATATCCGGATTCTTTTCCTTGAGGTATTTCCCTGCACCGCAGATGGTCCCTCCAGTACCCAACCCTGCAACAAGAATGTCAATTTTACCGTCAGTGTCTTCCCATAGCTCGGGACCGGTTGTCTTATAATGAGATTCAGGATTGTTCATGTTTTTATGTTGTCCTACGTAATAATAATCTTGATGTTCTTTTAATATCTCCTGAAGCTTCTTCTTCGCTCCTGCTGTTCCTTCTTCTGCTGGCGTGAGGATTAAATCGGCTCCAAAAGCTTTCATGATTTTTCTTCTTTCTACACTCTGGATTTCAGACATGACTAAAATGGCTCTGTATCCTTTTACAGACGCAATATAGGCTAATGCCATACCGGTGTTTCCACTAGTCATCTCAATGAGTGTATCTCCAGGTTTAATCTGTCCCTTTTCCTCTGCATCTTCAATAATCTTCAGTACCGGTCTATCTTTGATGCTGATGGGATTAAGGAATTCACACTTGGCAAAACAATTTGCTTGGTCTGATAGTTTTTGCAGTTTTAACAGTGGTGTCTTTCCTATCAAGTCGGCGATCGTTTCTGCATAGTTCATCTCGACACCTCCTCGTATTGTCATTGTCGTTTATAAAAAAAATTAGCTATTCAACGCGGGAGCATCTATAGGAATATCGGTCTTTCCTTTACGTCCAATAATGGAAGCCACGACAACGGATCCGACTACATTAACCGTAGTGATTCCCATATCCATGATTCGGAATATCCCAGCTAATAATCCAATAACTTCGAGTGGTAGTCCTAAAACATTTAAGAATACTGCCGTTGCAACAAAAATCCCACCTGGTATACCAGGGCTTCCTAAAGTCATTAAAACTCCCATAAACACTGCAACCAGTTGTTGTGTCAGGGTTAACTCGACCCCTGCCAGGGCTGAAACAAAGATAGCCACAACACCGAACCATAGAGCATTTCCATCCATATTCATCGAGGCACCAACTGGAATTGTTAAGCCTACCACATTTTTTGATAAGTGAAGATCCTCTTCACAAGTCCTAATAGATACAGGCATCGTCGCTTTTGAGCTACACGTTGTAGCGCTTGTAATCCAAACGGACTTAATTTTCTTAAACATAATGAATGGATTCTTTCTTGTAAATAAATAATACAAGACAAAATATACAACTAAAACTTGCACAAACAGTCCCAGATAGATTGTCCCAATAAATTTAGTTAATGGACCAATAATTGAGGTCCCATATTTTCCGGCCGTCACAGCCATTAACGCAAATACCCCGTATGGAGAAAACTCGAGGACGATGTTGAGAATCTTCATAACAAACCGAGAGAGTACTTGGAATATGCCAGTTATCCGTTCACGATCGTCTTTTTGCAACAAGAGAATGGCAATTCCAGAAAAAATAGCAAAGACAATCACTTGCAGCATATTTGCTTCTGCCATTGCCTGTAGAATATTTTGGGGGAACATATTAATTAAGACGCTTTGAATTGTCGGCGCTTCCGCTACCGCATCAACTGGTGGTAAATCATTTAGAAGAAGGCCTTTTCCAGGATTTATAGTCCGCCCAACGATTACTCCGATTACTGAAGCTGCGAGAGTGGTTCCCATAAATAATAGAATTAATTTACTTCCAATCCGGCCTAGAACCTTTAAATCGTTCATACTTGCAATAGCTGAAACGACCGTAAAGAAAATTAATGGTACAATAGCCATTTGCAGCATTTTTAAGAATATATCTCCTATAACCGAAATCATTTCAATACGAGGTCCGATAATAAATCCAATAATTGCACCTAAAATCATACCAATCAGTGTCTTGTTAGAAAGTGACATTTTCTTCCTATTCATTTCTTCTCTCCTTTAAAATTATTGAGATTGACTTAAACCTTCCCTCCTTTCAACAATAAAATTTCTTGAAGAATTTTGATTATTAGTAATATTCTACCTATTTATAAATATTCTTTCAATTGATATTTTTAAAATATAAAATCTCGATGTGATGCCGCGGACCGATTCCTCTGTCTCTTCACGATTTATGTAATACCACAGCTGTTTCATAAAAATGGGAAATAAAAAACAATCATGAACTTAATTGCAGTAAAAGTAAAAAGCATCCCGAAGGATACTTATTTATATATTCTAAGTGGTTCAATGTTGACTTTTAATACTATGGTTCCAGGATCATGAACCATATTTATTTTGTCTACCATATACTCTTTTTTGTCTATCGTTACAGTATTACTGGCCCTCAAGGCTGCAATGTATTGCTCCCAATGCTTTACATTGGCACTTAAGAGACGTTTGTCTTTTAGATAATAATCTACTCTGTTAGAAACTTGATTCAACTCTACACCCCCTTTTGATAGAGTTTATGAACGATGTTAACTAATCATGACAAGCTGTTTATCGTTTTCACAACAACAAGAAAGGAAGCATGAGAACTGACCCATGCTTCCTTTTTATTTTGGTTATCATGAACTGTTGTTTTGATATATAATTCCATTAAAACCCTGATTAGAAAGGAAGTTGATGATGGCAATTCGTTATGAGCTTATTCCTGATGAGCAGATTACCCGCGTGAAACATCTCTGCAATGAATTGATGAGTTACCAAAAATCATTAGCCACTGTACGTCCGGAGCTCTTTAATGGCATGAGCTTTGAATCCAGAATGGTTCCTTCAGTTAAGAACGCGAAGGCGAATTATATCATTGCCGCGATGGATGGCGATGAAATTGTTGGCTACGTATATAGTAATGTTTCTCCGAAAGAAGTATATTCGAATGAATTTGCTACTTTTTTTGACATGGATTCGGTAAAAGGAAATGATGTCGGCTGCCTTTCTCAATTTTATCTCAAAGAAGGGTATCGCAGCATGGGGATCGGATCAGTTCTGTATGAAAAATCAAAGGATTGGCTTGATTCCTTTGACGACATTCATGACCAGTTTATCTATGTATCCAACGGGAATGTTGCCGCCCTGCAATTTTACAAAAGCAAAGGATTTAAGGTAAGTCATCAGATACTCGATGGATTTATTATTGTTCTTAGAAATACATAATTGAAAGCTCCCTGATCAGGGAGCTTTTTTAATGATAGGAGACACATGTCCCCATGTCCCACCTATAAAATGGTATGTCATGCCATGGCCTGGAAATACTATTGAATATCTTTATGAGATGGGGGAAACACATGAATTTAATGTCTGGTACTTATTATTGGCCTGCGACTTTTCCTTCTCCTCCCTCCTACCCACCGTTAGAGGGAAATTTGGAATGTGACGTCTTGATTGTTGGAGGGGGAAGTTCTGCTTCGCAATGCGCCTATTACCTTGCGGACTCTGGGTTAAAAGTCGCTGTCATTGAAAAAGAGAAGATTGGGAGTGGCAGCACCAGTTCGAATACTGCGCTCATTCAGTATTCCGGGGAGAAGATGTTCACGAACCTGGTCAACACCTTTGGAAATGATTATATTTCAAGACATTTGGAACTCTTGCAGGAAGCCATCAATGAAATGGAAGCAGCATCGAAGCTGGTTGATATCGACTGTGAATTTTGCCGAAGAGATTCACTTTATTCTGCAAGCTGCAGTGAGGATGTCGATGCGCTGAGAAAAGAGTACGAATTCTTAAAGCTACAAGGCATGAAAGTGGCTTTTCTCGAAAAAGAAGAGATCGAAGAGAAATATCCATTCAGCCGAGAGGCGGCCATCTATTCCTTTAATGATGGAGAGCTGAATCCTTTCAAGTTTACTCATGCGTTAATGGACTACGCGGCGAAGAAAGGAATTCAGATATACGAAAACACCGAGATGAATGGCCATCATTATGATCCTCAAACGAACCGGATGATCATTTCCACAAAAGGGGGCAGCTCCATCTCTGCAGGCCAGGTGATTTTTGCTGCAGGCTACGAAGGAATCGACATGAAAAAGGAAAAGCTTGTTTCTTTTGTCAGTACGTATACCGTCACAACAAAGCCTGTTAACGACCTATCAGCCTGGTACAACCGAACGCTTTTATGGGAAACAGCCAGGCCATATATATTTTTACGGACAACAGCCGATAACCGCATCATTATTGGCGGGCTTGATGATAATACAAATTATCCTAAAGACCGGGACAGCAAACTGATTCATAAGCGAGACAAGCTGATCGATGAGTTCAACAAGATGTTCCCTTCCATCTCTGTTGAACCTGACTATTATTTGGGCGCGTTTTACGGGGGAACAGCGGACGGTCTGCCGATTATTGGTATGTATGACGAATATCCAAACAGCTATTTCCTTTTTGCGTTTGGAGACAACGGAACAGTTTACAGCCAGATGCAAGCGAAAATCATTGCCGATGATATAATGAAAGGAAACAGCCCTGATCTGGAGTTATATTTACAGGACAGGCCGCTTTCTGCAAAAAGAAAGTGAATGAATTGACGCCTCCCCAGAGATGAGGATAGGAAGGCGTCTTTCTTGTGAATTTCATTAGACAGCCTGGACTTTTTATGCAAACCTCATTTCCGTCATGTTATAATCCATCCCGCGTAGTTTTATACAAATAAAAAACGTCTCAACCCAGTTATACCAATGGATTGAGACGTTTTTCAAAAGATCATCAAGGAGAATCTAATTTATAAAAATAATTGAGGAGAAAGTTTTTGAATAACGATAAGATCGTATTTTTTATTCATTATTCATAAAGTTTTGTCTCTCCAAGTACTTCAGCACGGTTTGTGAAAATTCGAGGTGCGATTCCTTCGTATACTTGGCTTTAGTATAGATTTGAGCAAGATTTTTCAACCCTAATTGTTCTGTCATTTCTTTAAGTTTTGGGACGGCCATGTAGCGGTTCCATCCTTTTTCATTTCGATCTTTATAAATTTCCAGAATGTCTTCATCCGAGTAATCTTCATACTGGTCGTAGTGAACAAGTCCATGCATCGGCAATCGATCACGCGGAGCAGGGTTTTCTGCGGGATACCCTAATGAATAACCAACAACGGGTACGACATTTGGCGGCAGGTTCAGCAGTTCACCAATTTGGTCACAATTTGCAAGCGTCGAGCCCATATAGCAGATGCCTAGTCCCGCATTTTCAGCTGCCAGGGCACAGTTTTGCGCTACCAGAGTCGCATCAATGGCACCGATCATAAAGCTCATGTAATTATCAAAATGTACCGGTGCATCGTTGAGTGCAAGCCATTTCCTCATTCGATTAAAATCAGCACAAAATGTTACTAGTATAGGTGCATCAACAACCATCGATTGCTCCATATGAGCAGTGTATAATTTTTCTTTAAGTTCTTTGTCTTTTGTGACGATAATCGAATAAGTTTGCATATTGCCACTTGAGGAGGCTCGAATACCCGCCTCTAAAATTTGGTCTAGCAGATCTTGACTTATTTCCCTATCTTCATATTCTCGTATCGATCTGTGCCCGTGTATAACATCACTCAATTCCAAAACAATCACTCCTAAAAATCTGATATAGATAAAGGGACCGTTCCACTGTCTCAAACACTGAAACCGTCCCTGCGTTTCGATCATTGGTTATATAGTTTTATTGAATTTCAACTAAATATTGCTTTAATCGCTCTTTTGTTTCAGGTGAAAGTGGCGCAGATTTTCTAGTGTGGTCGTCCATTTGCACGATGACGGTATCTGCCACTGCAGCAAGTTTTCCATTTTGATAGATTCCTTGAAATAAAGACAAGGAACTGTTGCCAATTCTTGTAATGGCACTGCCGATCTCAACTGTCCCAGGCCATCGTATTTCAGAAAGTAAATCCAGCTTTTGACTCGCTATTACAAATGAAGCATCTTCTGCATGCAGTGGCTCGTTTGCATAGAGAAGCTCTGTTCTTCCAGTTTCCAAGAATGTTGAAAACAGTGCGTTATTCACATGCCCCTGACGATCAGTATCTGCATACCGAATCTTGTCATATGCCTTTAATGGGAAATCGTCATATTCTGGTTTCGTATGTAACATCATTAATCCTCCTAGATTTTTGCTCCTGGCGAAATATGCTGTTCGATACATTCTTCAACAAAGTAATCTATTATTCCTTCTTGAACATTCCTGCACCTTTATTCGATTTCTTGGAGAAACACAGGGACGGTTTTCGCGCTTTACGAAAATACAATTTATTACAACAATGAAATATTAGAACCTTCCCCGGCATCTCTTTATACAAAAAAACACACCGTTAACGATGTGTATCACCAAAATGTTATGGCGTTGCAGACATAGGGACTGTGCTGTTGTCACACATATGTATACAATCTGTGAAGTACTATAACTGTTCCCTCGTCCCGAAAATATTTTTTGCTTTTTACTAGAGATGATTCCAGTTAAATTAATTATTCTTCAATATGCGTTTTTCAAGAACATGACCTGATATTCCCAAAACAAGACCTAACGTTAGCCCACTAAAGACTGGACTTTCGAAAAAGTTCCAGTGTATTCCAAAGAACATACCCAAGAACAATCCTGTAAAAAAACCTAAGCTGTGTGCATATTTTTCTGGTTTGGGAACCCCTCTATTTTCGAGCTCTAAGTTGATTGTTTTGGCTCTATCGTATGCATGCCAGATATTGAAGACGTATACAGATGGATAATACAAGCCCCATCCCCAATCTATTACCTCAAATGATTGTTGCAAATCCCCAATAAATGAATAATATATGGACCAATTCAATCCGCTCATTAAGTTAACAAGAATTTCCCATAAGCCTAATGTGATTGCGATTATATAATCCCGATTATAAAATTGGCCAAAGCCAGGTAAGCACGCAGACCATTCGCTGCAGCCCAGGGAGATTTATAGACGTTCACTTTAAAATTTTTATTATTAATGTTTTTGAAATAGTTATTCATTATGGATTCAATTCCCTTTACCTTAGCTTACCCATAATATCCCACTCATCCTTTCATTTATTCTGATTGGTATAAATATAGGTTGATCATGCCTGTTTATTGATCTTTATCATCAGTGAATATTTTGAGTCCGCCGAAAATAAACAAAATCGGAATGACCACTAATACTAATCTAAGCACATGGATTTTGAGGATGAGGCTTACGATTTCAAAAGGAATGATTGTACACGTAAAAGAATTGCTGAGATAAGACAATAAAGAAAAAGCGATTTTTTTTCTTAATCAAACGTTTGATTAAAAAGGTTTGATTTCTGAATACAGAGCGACGGTTCCGCTGTCCCACCATTCTTTACGAATGATGAAACGCTGGAGTCGTCCCCCTTACCGAATTATTTTGCCGTTTTAAATGTTACTTCGCCGACACCTAAGTCTGCATCAAGATCAATCTTTACTTTTGCATCTTCGTAAGCTTCATTTACATAAACGCCGTCTCCTTTTGAAATTAAGTTTTCAAAGGTTGAAGAGCCTATGCCTTTTTGTGCGTGTACTCTCACTCCTGTATCTTTTGGAAGGATCACAGTCATCTTTCCTACTCCCGATGAAATACGGACATCAAAGCTTTCTTTCCAATCTCCTCCCAGATCCACGGTTAAATCACCAACCCCTGCGTTCACTTCAAGGTTGGAAAGTTGAATCCCGTTTAAGTCAAGATCGGTGTCTGATGCGCCTGCATTTACGACAAGTTCCACTGGAACATCCTCGTTGATTTTCAAATCCCATTCATTCTTCATCTTTCCGATTTTAAAATGATCTGGCTGAGCAATCTCTACTTTGCCCACTTTCCCTTTTAAATCATACGAGACTTCAGGTTTCATTTTTTCAGGTTCATAGATTGCGTTACCACTTACCCATTCATCAGCGCCACCCGCAACATCCATTTTCCCGGCGCCAAAATTCAAAACAACCTCAAGCTCTTTTGCCCGATCCTTCTCAACGACGATTTCATCATCACTTTCGTTATTAGCAAGAATTGTGTTATTACATCCTGACAGTATTAAAACAGCTGATAATGCTGCCAAACCAAAACCGATCACTTTTTTCATTTTATTTCGCCTCCAATTGATTATAGGTTCATGATAAGCCATTACCCATGATCAATTAACAGGCTGGGGCTTTAATTTTTAATCAGTCCTAAGACCTATACATGGAATATTAATCCACTTCACAGGAAAGAGGTTTCCTTTCTCACAAAATTAATTCCTGAAAGTGCTTCGTTTTCCACTTTACTCGTATAAACGAACCTATTGAAAATGTACTGATTTTATAAAAAACTTAATACAAGGTACGCCCATGCCCAATTTTTATACACTAAATTGTAGGATTTTTGATCAGGGGTGAGGAAATTGAATGAGGAATTGCAAAGCTTGTTTAATGATTTGATACAAGTTGAACATGTTTCGTCTACTTTATATCTTGCTATGTCTGCTTATATGGCTAAACAGAACTTTACTGGTATGGCCCATTGGTTAAGGCTGCAATCCGAGGAAGAAAGAACCCATATGCTCACATTAATTGATTTTGTCGTGGACCGGGACGGTACTGTCCAAATTAATAGTATGCCTGCACAACCAAATGAATTCGGTACCCCATTAGAGGCCTTTCAAAAAGTATTAGGGCATGAACAATTTGTTACGAATACCTATCGCCAGGCCTATAATTATGTCAATCAAATCGACCCGCAGGCAGCTATAATCATCCAGGACTTTTTAAGGGAACAAATAGATGAAGAGGCTCAGGCTAAAACAATTATTGATCGTCTCAAGCTTGCTGAGGATACCCCTTCTGCACTCTTACTATTAGATCAGGAGTTAGGCGCCCGGACAGCAGGACCGACTGCTCCCGCTGCTGGTTAATCCGGCAGCTCATACAAAACTTACTTACCGTCCAATAACAATTAATGGGTGCATTCCTCCAGCATTTACTAACCGCGTTCTTCATTCGGGACGATTCGGGAGCATAGCTGGCCTGGAATGGACCCTTTGCTCCTTTTGAAGTGCAGATGAGCATGATTTATCCCCCTCCACACTTTCCTTCCTTTATAGCACCTTTAACTTATAAAATTACTTGCAGTTTTTAATAAAATAGCTTACCATTTGTTTAAGGTTTTAAACGTTTAAACTTTTAAACTTATAAACATAACGAAATAGGAGGATTCAACATGAATAAAACTGCTTTAATCACTGGAGCAACTAGCGGGTTAGGATATGAATTTGCAGGATTGTTTGCGGAAGATGGGTATGATTTGGTGCTAGTCGCCCGAAATAAGACCAAAATGGAGGAAATTCAAAATCAATATCCTAACTTAAACGTTACTGTGATCACGAAGGATTTAAGCGAGCCCGACGCAGCCAAAGAAGTGTATGAAGAAGTAAAAGCAGCGGGAATCACAATCGATACTTTAGTGAATAATGCCGGGTTTGGACTGATGGGAAAATTTGAAGAGCTAGATATTTTGAAACAATCGGAAATGATTCGATTGAATATAACCGCACTTACTGAGTTAACTCATTATTTTCTGCCTGACCTTAAGGGAAACACACATAAAGCAAGGATTCTCAATGTTGCCAGTACTGCTGCATTCCAGCCAGGACCTTTGATGGCCGTTTACTACGCGACAAAAGCCTATGTTTTGTCCTTATCCGAAGCTCTGGCAGAAGAGCTGGCAGGCACAAACGTTACAGTTACTACGCTGTGCCCTGGAGCGACAAAGACCAATTTTGCGGCCATTGCAAATGTAGAGAATACAAAGATGTTCAGCGGAGCCATGTCATCAGAGGAAGTCGCAAAACAAGGTTATCAGGCGTTAATGGCAGGAAAGCGTGTCGTCATTACCGGAAGCGTGAACAAAATTGGAGCCTACACAGCGAAGTTCCTGCCTAGAAGCCTTGCAGCAAAAATAGCCAAATATGTTGCGAAAGAAGCTTAACTGCGATTTAATAAAAGATAATGAATCAACAAAGGAGAGCATCCAATGGGGGAACAAGCAATCGAAGTATTCCGTTCGTGTATACCGCTTTTCACGGCATTAAGTGACCCTGCAAGACAAGATATCATTCTATTATTAGCTGAACATGAACGCTTAAGTGTAAACGAAATCACAGAGCATTCAAGCCTTTCGAGGCCAGCAATATCCCATCATTTAAAAATTCTTCGCGAACATAACCTGGTGGGAATGGAACAAAAGGGCACACAGCGGTATTATTCACTCTCCCTGGACCACTCGGTAGAATTATTAAAAAAACTGATTCATACCGTTGAAAATGAATGTTTATAGTGTTAAATGAAGCCGGGACTCAACCCTGGCTTTTTCTTTTATACAATAAAAAGAAGACACAAAGAAGAAGAAATGAAAAGGGACATGAGAACCAACTCCCATGCCCCAACCACTTTATTCTTCTGTTTCAGTGCTTTCTTCTTCTTAGTTTTCTTCAGTTTCGGGATTTTCAGAATCTTCGCTGCTGCAGCCCGTTGCTACGAATGCTACCATGAAAGTCATAAGCCATTTCTTTAAATCTTTCATTTAGATTGTCTCCCTAAAAACTCGATTAGTTATTACAGTCCTATCGTACATTTTTCCAATCCAAAAAAATGATATTTGACAGACAAACAACAATTATTAATGTTCCCTTTATCTATTCTTTATATTTTTTACACTGGATTTGATTCCCTTTAAACCTGATTCTACTTGGGACAACTTTTGCTTGAGGGGCCGTCATTTTGTCCGAACCTAATCCTACTTTAGACAACTTTTGCTTGAATGGACGTCACTTTGTCCGAACATGATCCTACTTCGGACAACTTTTGCTCGAATTCACGTCACTTTGTCCGAACCTGATCCTACTTCAGACAACTTTCGCTCGAATGCACGTCACTTTGTCCGAACCTGATCCTACTTCGGACAACTTTTGCTTGAATGGACGTCATTTTGTCCGAACATGATCCTACTTCGGACAACTTTTGCTTGAATGGACGTCATTTTGTCCGAACATGAACTTACTTCGGACAACTTTTGCTCGAATTCACGTCATTTTGTCCGAACCTGATGCTACTTTGGACAACTTTTGCTCGAATTCACGTCACTTTGTCCGAACCTGATCCTACTTCGGACAACTTCTCCTCTATTGCACGTCACTTTGTCCGAACCTGATCCTACTTCAGACAACTTTCGCTCGAATTCACGTCATTTTGTCCGAACCTGATCCTACTTTGGACAACTTTCGCTCGAATTCACGTCATTTTGTCCGAACCTAATCCTACTTTAGACAACTTTTGCTTGAATGGACGTCACTTTGTCCGAACTTGATCCTACTTCGGACAACTTTTGCTCGAATTCACGTCACTTTGTCCGAACATGAACCTACTTCGGACAACTTTTGCTTGAATGGACGTCACTTTGTCCGAACCTGATCCTACTTCGGACAACTTTTGCTTAAATGGACGTCACTTTGTCCGAACCTGATCCTACTTCAGACAACTTTCGCTCGAATGCACGTCACTTTGTCCGAACCTGATCCTACTTCGGACAACTTTTGCTTGAATGGACGTCATTTTGTCCGAACATGAACCTATTTCGGACAACTTTTGCTCGAATGCACGTCATTTTGTCCGAACATGAACCTACTTCGGACAACTTTTGCTCGAATGCACGTCATTTTGTCCGAAAGTCTATGTAAATTCAAGTGCACAAGTATTTCCTCTTCCCCTTCTGTAATAATAAGGAACCGTCCCACCAGTAACAAAAAAAAGCATCCCGAAGGATACTCATACATAGATTATAGAGTTTATGAACATGTGTTCCAATCATGCCAAGGTGTATATGTTCACCTCTGCACTAATAGCAAATGTAAAATCAGCTACGTCGTCCGTTAAGACTCTGGCATAATCCAAACGATTTCGCGTATCCGGACAAAAAATGTGGAATCACGCTCCTGTATCACCACATGGTCTGGCTTGGCATCCATAACTATTCCGCTAACTGAACCACGTGTTGTATCCAGGACCACTCTTTTTCCGATAAGATTATGAAGAGCTGAATATACATATGGCTCAACTACCACCACGTTCATTGGTCCGCTTTGTGTTCCGTGTGAATACATTCCATTACGCATCATCCTGTTCCTTCTCCCTCCAGGCAGGCCACCATTTTTTCATGTTTATTCTATGACCAGCTGGCTCGGCTTGTTCCCTTCAGCCAATGGGAACAAGTCTGTCTTCACGTAATATTAAAGATTTTTATGAAGTAAGCCTTTGGTGACCGAAATCTCAGCTCGACTTCGTTTTCATAAGAGAAACCGCTCCCTTCCACCAGGCTCACATTAAAAAATTTCCTGAATAACTAATTTATTGATAATTTCCAATAAAAAACATCTTTTAGCAATAACTTCCTCCCTGATATAATACTATCGATAACTTAATAAAGGGGAATGAGAATGACAGTTCAAGAGTTTGAAACGTTGGTGAACAAGCTGGAAAAGCAGGCATCTGCCAACCCGAAGCTTTACAGATTCAAAGTCATCATGCTTACTGGACTTGGTTTTGGTTATGTTGCATTATTTTTGTCGTTGTTTTTATTTTTAATGGCGATTTCAATTGTCATGATTGCTGACGGGAATTTTACCTTTGGAAATGTGAAAGTTCTGCTCTTGACGGGTGCCTTGTCATTTTTCATTATTAAAGCCCTGATTGTGAAAATGGAAATGCCTGATGGGTACTACCTGCAAAGGGAAGAAGCTCCTAAATTATTTGAGATGATTGACACTTTGCGCCATAGATTGAACACACCACAAATAGATGCGATTGTCCTGGATAGTGAATTCAATGCCTCTGTCGCACAAATTTCAGCATATGGAATGATCGGAAAAAAGCGGAACGTCCTGGTAATCGGGATCCCGCTTCTATCGACCCTTTCCCAGCAGCAATTTACGGCTGTTCTTGCCCATGAGCTAGCCCATATTTCTAATTCAGACACTGCTCTGGGCGCGAAAATATACCGTTTAAGAATGAGCTGGGGCCGTTTATTGCATTCATTGGAGGAAAACGAACAGTTCGGCACTTTCATCTTCAAAAAGTTCTTCCAGTGGTTTTATCCAAGGTTTGATGCCTATACATTCGCGATGGCCAGACAGGAAGAATACGATGCAGACCGTTCGGCAGCCTTAGCAACATCCTCGCCGGCCATGGGTGAAGCATTGACAGTAATCTCTGTGGCCGCACCTTATTATTACCGTGATTTTTACAGTGAATTGTTTCAAGAATGCGCAAAGACGAACAGCGTTCCTCAGCCATATTCAAATTTCAATGAGAAGTTCCAGTCACTTAGTGAACAAAAAGCAACCGGATATTTCAATGAACAACTAGCCGAGGAAAGTTATATGACAGATACCCACCCTTGTTTAAGGGACAGACTTTCTGCACTTGGAGTAGAAGCCGAATTGCCGAAGATACAACAGGAATCTGCGCTTGACTATTTCTTCGCATTCCCAGGTCGAGTGATCAGTGACTTTAATAAAATGTGGGTTGACTACAACCAGGATAACTGGAAAGAAGAAATTGAAAACTTTAATGAATCAAAGCAGCGATTCGAAGAGTTATCCAACAAACAAGTCGCCACCCTTGAAGAACTGCTGGAAAAAGCCTATTTGACAGTCGAATTCAATAGCCTGGAAGCAGCGATCCCGTTGTATGAGGAGATTGGTGAGAAGCATTCTGAAGATCCGCGAACTGCAGGGGCACTGTTGACTTTAGGAGAGCATTATCTGGAATCCAAGGACACTGCAGAAAAAGGAATACAATTGATCCACCTTGCTATGTCCTATGATTGGGAATTGCGCTTGCCTGTGCTTGACCTATTATGCGGTTATTATTACGAAACCGAACAAAGCGAGTTATTTGAAAAAACAAGAGGTGAACTGGAGAAGTGGGAAGAAATCGTTGAAGCTTCCAATGAAGAGTGCGATTATATCCAGCCAACAGACCACTTTATCACTCATGACAAAGAAAATAGCGAAATACTCGCAGGTATAAATCAACTGGCACAGTACAGGGAAATTACAAATGCTTATCTCGTCCGAAAGCAACTCACTTCGATTCCAGAACGTCCACAATATGTGCTTGGACTTGAACTTTCACTTCCAAAAAACACAGACCTTGATGAAGCTGAAGAGGCTTTATATGAAAAATATATCAATGGTCTTGGAGAGTTTGAGCATTCTTGTGTCATTATCCTTAATGATAAGAAGGATTTGCGAAAAAGCTTGCTAAGCGTGGAAAATTCTATGATTTATTCTGTCTCCGATAAAGAACAAGCATCTTGATGACTGAAGCAGCGAATGACTGAACTGAACCCAAAAAGTTAGACACACCTAACAATTGGAGATGCAGTTCAGAGTTCGCTGCTTTTTTTTGCGTAGAGGAAATCTTCCCTTGTCCACAGAACTTGTCTCTAACTCCTGACAAGAATTTCGTCCCGTCCCTGTCATCGCTTTTCTTTTCCAGTTAAAAACACCGGAGCAGAATCAACGTTCTGAATCCATTTATACTCTTCCCCACTCAAGCCTTTCTTTACCCAGACATCACCCTGGGTATCATTTGGATCCTTACGAAACCAGGTAAGATGATGGCCAGCCACTTGTGGATCTATATCAAGTTCATTCTTTTTCGGAAAAGTAATTTGTTTTTGCTCCTCCGTTTTAATATTGATTGCATAGAGTGCCGTGTACATCGTTGGGACTGGCCCTTCTGTCCACTCCTTGTTTTCTTTTGCGCGGGCGACGATTACTTGATTCTGTGAGTACCATTCCAAATCAAGGTCTACAAAACCCGTGGGCGTGTATTCCTTTTGCTCCTTAAAGATGGGAATGTCAGCGATTTTCGTTTTCTTGTTTTCAACGAAAAATCTTCCTTCACCTGAAATATAGGCCAGCTGGTTGTTGGAGGATGGTGCCCACTTGAACCAGTCCTTGTACCCCAGCATTTTTCCTACTGCCTGAAATTGTTCTCCTTGATTTGACAGGACACATAATGTTTGGCTGTCCATGGACCAGGAAGCCGTAGGAATCAGAATAAAACTGACCCATTTTCCATCATGGCTCCACTTAAAATAATCAGCATCAATACCAAACAAGTCTGGTTCATGTGTTTGGATCGTATAAAATTTCTGCATTTTTTCCTTTGCAAGATTCGCATTGACCGGGACCTTATAGAGCGGGATTGGTCCCCACCCGGTAGGACGCAAACTGGATTGTGAGGAAACGATGAATTCTTTGCCATTTGGAAACCATTCGAACCCACTTACCCCCAGCGCAACATTTTCGAAACCCTGCGGGCGGCCATCCTTCTCTTTTGTCACGTTCAGTAATCCATGATCCGTGTAGGCTAATTGGTTTTTTACCGGTGACCATTTAAAGTCAGTGGTTTCAACTCTTATGTAAGGCTGGTAGCTTTCCTTTGCCTTCGTATCATAAATGAATAAATTCGATTTTCCTCCTTGTTCATCCCCATCGATATAGGCAATGAAACGTCCATCATATGACCATTTTGGAGAATACACATACCGCCCTTTTGTAATTTGCCTTTCCTGTTCCCCTGTTTTGATCCAAAGCTGATGGTCACGGGTAAATGCAGCAGTGAGCGGAGTTTCTGCATTTGCCATGATTGGTAAATGGAAACTAATGAAAATTAGTATGAACATCACTCGAATCCCCAAAAAACATCCCTCCTGACAATAGGATGTCCTGATGATTATTGAAGATTCCTTTTTTGAGTGAAGCTTCATGTTTCTAGCCCACAGATGTATCCCCTTGCTTCCCAAACCTCTGAAATTGCTGTTAAAATATTCGTAAAATACATATGGCAGCAGTTCGCGAAAGGAGTCACATATTGAAAAAGCAAGGTCTTATATCATTAGGGGAAGCAATAGTTGACTATATTGCATTAGATTCATCAAATACAACATATGAGCGATTATTAGGGGGAGCTACTGTTAATGTAGCAGTTGGGATTAGCAGAAATGGCATTCCCTCGTCTTACTTATGCAAATTGGGAATGGATGAAACAAGTAAATTTGTAGAGGGAGAATTAAAGAAAGAGCATGTTGATCTTTCCTTTTGTTCTTATGAACCTAATAAAAATATCTGCTCGGTTTATATTCACTTAAATCAGCATGGAGAACGTTATTTCCACTCGTATGTAAACGAAACTCCTGACGAGTGGATCACCTCGGCGGAGCTTGATAAAAGGCTGTTTAATACTAGTAAAATCTTTTACTTTGGATCGGGAACTCTTTTTCATCCAATCGCAAGAAATACAACTGAACAGGCTCTTCAATATGCCAAAGAAGAGAATTTACTAATAGCTTTTGATACGAATATCCGATTGAAACGATGGGAAAATGAGAATCAGTGCAGAGAAACGATCTTATCCTATGTCCAGAAGGCTGATATTGTAAAAATGACTGAGGATGAATTGCTATTTTTAACAGAAACAGACACCCTCGAAAAAGGATTAGAGCAACTAGTAAAAATGGAGATTCCATTCCTCTTTATCACAAAAGGAAAATACGGAGCTTACGCCATTCATGATGATATGAGGATACATGTTCCCGGTTTTGTAGTTAAAGCAGTAGATACAACAGGTGCTGGCGACGCATTTATGGCAGCCCTTCTATCCTGTTTTCATGACAGGGGGATTCCTAAAAACGAAGCTGAATTAACGGAGTATACTGAGTTTGCAAATAAAGCCGGGGCCATATCTGCCACTAAGTTAGGATCTTTATAAAGGGGGAGGACTGGGACGTTCTATGCGTAGAGACAAAGGGACGGTTCATCCGTCCCAAATCCTTACTATTCCTGGGACACCAGAAGCATCCCTAGTCCCCCTTATCCGAACTGGAAAAAATCCTTTAAAATTTCCAAGTCGCCAATAAAAATTGATTTTCGCCAATAACCAGCTCAATATCGCCAATAAAATTATTTTTTCGCCAATAAATCTTGAAAATCGCCAATAAAAATATATTTTCGCCAATAAACAAAGCAGGCGGTTAGATTTAGGTTAAAATCCTGCATCAAAACCGCTTAGTTGAAGCATCGGGCAACTACCTTCACCCAATACTTCCTGGAACCCTATCCAACAATCAATCTTTCTTTCGGATAATGGCATTTTGGCTCTAGCTTTCCGCGGCTGAACAAGAAAATAAACGATAGAATTCCTATTCTTCCTATGAACATTAAGGAAATAATGACAATCTTTCCTGCTGTACTAAGTTCAGGCGTTATTCCCATGGACAAACCTGTCGTCCCGAACGCTGAACTTACTTCAAATAAAATCTCCATCATCGAAAAGCTTTCAGTTGCATTCAAAATGACCACAGCCGCAAAACAGAGGATCATCGCTAAAAAACTGACGACAACAGATTTTCGGACATCTTCCTCATGCAGCTCACGTCCAAACACCTTGATCGCATTATGCCCTTTTGCAAAATTGACGATCAGCAATATAATTACCGCAAAAGTAGTCGTCCTTATGCCGCCCCCTACAGAGCTTGGGGAAGCTCCAATAAACATCAAAAAACAAAGAAGCAGTAAAGTAGGGTTAGAGAAATCACTCACATTCATCGTAGCAAGCCCCCCGTTTCTAGTGGAGGATGACTGGAACCAGGCATAAAAAAACGACTCATGCCAGTTGTAGTTGCTAAAAAAATGATTATATTCAAAGAGCAGGATTGCGAATGTACCAAAGAACATAAGAGCAAAGAAAGTTAAAGTAGTCAGCTTGGTATATAAGGAAAAATGCGATTGATTTTGTTTGTTTCGATTCAGAATGAATTCCTTTAATTCTACTAATACAGGAAAACCAATGGCTCCCAAAGTTAATAAAATGATATTTACGGATTGCACGAAATAATCATGCGCAAAGGGAATCAGTGAACTCCCTGTAATATCAAAGCCAGCATTCGTCGTGGCACTTACCGCCGCAAATAAGCCTTGAAGATAGGCTTCTTGCCATGTCGGGAAATAGCCAATAAAATAGGTTCCTAGAATAAGAGCCCCAACCGCCTCGATCAAGACGATGATGGCCAATATTTGCCTCATGAGTTTGACCAGGCCAGATATTTGAGATTGATTCTGATCAGTCATGATTAACTGTCGATCTTTAAGGCCGATCTTCTTTCTCACCAATAGCCATAAAAACGTTCCAAGCGTCATGATTCCAATCCCGCCAAACTGAAGGATAAACATCAAAATAAAGATCCCAGCTGTACTAAAGGTATCTGGTGTCGATACAACAGCTAGTCCTGTTACACTAACCGCACTAACTGCCGTGAATAAAACATCTATAAATGTCCAGCTCACCCCCGGTTTTAGAGCAATAGGGAGACTAAGGAGCAATGCAGAGATCAATACAGCAATGACATAAAACAATACAATGATTTGCGCAGGTTTTAACCAGTTCCTTTTAAAAAACGTCAAGAAAACCCCTTCTTTACTTTGTCGGATTTTTTAATAAAAGTGGATGCAAGCACAAAAAGACCATCCCTAATAAGAATGGTCAATGTAAATATCATCAACCCTTCTCTCTTCACGGCTTACGGAGTTAGCTGTCGGATTAGGGATTGAGAGTATCCCTTTTTAGCTTCATTCGCTAAAATTCACCCCAAGATAAAGTAGCTTTATCAAAATTGGTTCCCCCGCTCAAATGATTCAGCAAAAAGGTCTTTATTCAAATTAATAAGTATAAATTACTCCTATAACATTATAGTGTCAATCTTTTTTTTGGAAACACAGAGACATACCTTTTTTAAAATTATGCCCAACAAGCGAACGGTGAAACTGAGAAAATCGGCATGAGACAAAGCATTGTTTCATTAACAATGCCCGGGTTTAACTATGACTTTATTTTCAAATGAATAATATACTGTTATCTCTCTTCGTTTCGCTGCAACCTGATAAAATATAGTCCATTCATCAGTTTCTGTTATATCATTTGATTTGCAAGTTGTGTTACTAACACTTCATTACTATATTCGTTTCTAGTAGTATCAGTGGTTGAAATGGTGATTTCCCCATCATATTAAGATCATGTAACATAGGGTCTCCTTCGGTTGTATATCTCCGCTATTCTCATATCAGTGTTTTTCGAAGAGAACATTTATATTTATTCTATTATGAGGAAATAATACTGTAGAGGTGAAAATATGACCAAGGATAGAATACAACTTACTTCCTCTGAAATCGGAACCTTGTGGGGCGAATATGTAAACGGGACAATGATCGATGCAGTGAATCGATATATGTTCACAATTATTGAAGATGAAGCGATAAAAGCCATTTTTGAGGATGCCATTTCGACATTCGAACGACAGAAGAAACAAATGGTTACATTTTTAGAGAATGAAGGCTTTCCAATTCCCGTAGGATTTAGTGAAGCAGATATAAATAAAGGAGCAAAAAAATTGTTCTCCGACATCTTTTGCTTGAATTACTTACATATCATGACATTGCATGGGTTGATTGGACATGTCACTGCCTTAGGCGTTTCTGTCAGAAAAGACTTACGGGATTTTTACGATTCATGCGATAACGACGGAAAACAAATGTACCACCAGACAATTGAACTATTACTTGAGAAAGGCAGTTTTCAAAGAGACCCTTTATTTTATCCTAAAAAAAACCCTGAATTCATTGAGAATGAAGATTTTACGGATGGAATTTTCGGGAAAGGAAGAAGTTTATCTGCCACAGAAATTATAAGTATTTCTTTCAACCTAAAAAAGAGTATTATGGCAAAAACTCTTTCAATTGCTTTCAGTCAAGTTGCACAGTCAAAAGAAGTTAAAAAGTTTTTTACGGATTCAGAGAAAACAGCTGACCAACAAATACAATCTTTTTCCAAAATCATGCACCAGGATAATTTGCCAACTCCTCGGTCGTGGGAGACAGAAGTCACTACATCAACGGACTCTCCTTTTTCAGATAAACTGATGATGTATCATACCGGCTTCTTGTTCCAGGCTGCCCAAGTCTATCACGGTACCGGTTTGGCATCTGCCATGCGGACAGACCTTATAACTACTTACGAAGGCATCATTTTGAAAAATTTAATGGTGACAAAGAAATGGTTTGATATTATGGAAAAAAATAAATGGTTAGAACAACCTCCACTTGCTCCAAATCGAAAAGAACTCGCAAATGAAAACCAATAGTTGTAATGTCCTTCCGCATATGGAGGGACGTTTTTATTTGTGGCTACCTTCGTTTACGTATAAGAAGCAAATAAAAGAAAAAGGAAACAATTACAAGAATGGCATAAAGCGATACGGAGCGATACCAGACATTCTTCAATTCTGTATAAAAACTCATTCCGCCCTGTTCTAGTGGCAAAAGTGAATACACGGACACTTCAATATAGAATAGTGCAAGGAAAAATAAGAATAGAGGAACAAATATAATCCATACCAAACGATTGAACTTCATCGAAGACCACCTTTACGAATTATCCACCAACTTGAATCTTTCTTTATTGAATTCAATGAAAAGGGATATATTCCTTTAAAAGAAACAAAAAGGAAGCTGCCTTGTTTTCGCAGCTCCCTTCTTGGTACCGACGCTATTTTAGCTTAGCAAGCTTATTGGTGATTTCCGCGATTTCCTTTTCCACCTCGTAAAGATTCTTTTGCATCCGGTCCCTGCGAGCTGTTAATACACTAAGCTGTTGTTTAAGTTCCTCTTTTGTTTCGCTCATCCACTCTTATCCTCCATGTCTTTGTAAAATACGAAAAAGAACTTCCTCGAGAAATCCTTTTTTATTATGTACAGATACAGAGCTCTAATGATGGAAATGCCCAAGTGCTTTTTGGAAAATAGTTCAAAAGAATCCTGCGGAAAAGATCACTTATGATGAGTTTAAAACAACCATCCTCTTAAAAAAGCCTTTGAATGATTACATGCAACAGAAATACCGTTCCCTACCAATACGTCAAAACCGCACAACAAAAAATAAATATGAAACCAAAACACCGACCCATTGTATCATGGCAAATAAAAATATCGTCTCAGTACTATAGTTTGGGTCACTTAATAGCATGATCAACAGAAACGGAATCATCAAAATTGATAAAATCCCGGCCACTAATAGGCTTTTCGCTAAAATACTCACTTGATATTCGTCGTATTGCTTCGTCCTTTTTAAAAGTATAAAAACGACAATCACAACAGTTAATCCGATGATCAAGTAGCCAATGAATTTCATATTGCCTGACTTTAAAAAGTCAGACCAGCCGTTCCAAAAAGCTGAATTCAATGTTTTGCTATGTGAAAGCATACTTGCGAATTCCATATGACCAGCTGTAAAAATAAATATGAAAGAATAGATAGCGGACATGAAACTAATGAAAAGGATGTTTACGGCTGGATGTTTCAGTATACTCACTTTCGCTCACTCTCCTCAAACTCAAATAATTCCTCAATGGTCATATTGAAAAAATTCGCTAAATCATAGGCGAGCCAGATCGAAGGATCGAACTTGTTTTTTTCAATCGCATTAATCGCCTGGCGTGATACTTTTACCTTTTGGCCTAGTTGCGCTTGCGTTAAGCCCAATTGTTCCCTTAATTGTTTTACTTTGTTTTTCAAGATGAATACCTCTCCCTGTGTAAGGTTAACCTTACATATAAAATATAAGTATTTCCTTTATGTGTCAAGTAAACCTTACATATAAATTCCCAAAAAAATGCTCTTCATATCAGAAAAGCATCTCTTTACCTTTTGTTTATTCTTTTTACCTTTTCATTTTTTATCATTATGTTCCCGAAGACACCCGCTACCTCAAGCTCTAGATAATAGGAAGCATCATCAAAATTGCGATAAGTATTATGGACTTCCATTAGAAAGACACCTGATGAATAACCTCCATGTACTGATTGCATTAAAATCCTTTCATTACCCTCTTCTATCAGAAAGTTATCGCAGCGTTCATCAAGGCATTGTATGTCATAAGTATCCTCCATCCAGCTTGCAAAGTCTGATTCATCAGGCTTTTGTATTATAGCGATTGCAGCAGCAGTAATAACCGCCACGAATAATAGCAGCCACGTCCTTTTCTTCATTCCGCCTCCTCTGAATCCAAAACAAAATTCTTAATAATGTCTGGGTTAAATTTTATTTTAACAAAGGCATCTTTTCCTGAACCATCAACCTTTTCGTTCCTGAACATCACTTTAATCGCGTCGCCCTTTTGCTCCACATCGACTTCGCTGAACTTACGAGAATGAGCATATACAAAATAACGGCCGTTGATCTCATCATAAACCTCATAGGTCCTTGTTGTAGTTTGGTCGGGTTCGTTCAGCCATCTTTGGATTTCATCCTGGGTCTTCCTCTTCAATCGAATTCATTTCAAAGGAGTATATAAACTCTTCCGGGAAGGAGTATATAAACTCTTCCGGGAGTGTGTTCTTGCAGCCAACCACCATTGAAATGAGTAAAAGAATGATCAATAACTTGAATTTCATAGCCTTTCCCCCTCGCTGAGCTTAATATAAATTATCATTCCTTTTAGGAAACAACCTCCAAAACCCAATCATGCATAAGACCCCAATCGCTTTTACTATGCTGTTCCCGACAATGGAATTCTCAACAGTCATTCCAATACAGAGACCTCCTGTCAGCAACAGAACAAAACTCAATACAGCCCTCATGTTGCTCCCCCCTTTACTACTGTGAGCAAGCTCTTATCAAAAGAACAACCCCCACTACAATCAGAACCGAGATCACATTCACCAAACAGCCACTGCCTGGCGCCCCTGTCATCGCCTGTGCCCAGGCATTGTTTAGAGCCGCTCCAGGATTTTTCCGTTGTTCCTTGAATTTCAAGCGCTCTCTTTTTTCCTCGGACATGTTAGCCTCCCTTGAAACTTTATTGTATTAACCTCAAGCGGACTGTCTAGCTTTATCATGTGACCATAATTCCTGCAAGGGCTTGATTACGTGCAAACTAGAACATCCACCCTAATAAAAAAGCGATAGCAGCTTCAACTCAGCTCTATCGCCCAAAGACTAATGACAGGATTCTCATGTTAGTTAATGACTCAAGTTACCTCTGTGGTAATCGTTGCTCTTTTCCTTGCTCTTAAAAATCGGACCAGGTTCAATACTATAGTTTTTGTGACGGCATAGGTTGGGACAGCTAGCACCATCCCAAGGACGCCAGCCAGATTTCCGGCAGCCAGCAAAATAATGATAATCGTTGCCGGATGGGTATCCAGGGTTTTTCCAAGGATAAGCGGTGACAGCAAATTCCCTTCAATTTGCTGTGCCGCAAGGATGACGATGACCACCAGCAAAGCTTTTGTCGGTGAATCGAAGAACGCGACCAGTACAGCCGGAGCTCCCCCTATAATCGGTCCTACATAAGGGATGATGTTTGTGAATGCGACGATTAACGCCATGATCAAGGCATATCGCAAATCAATGATCAGATACCCGATAAAAGCCAAAATCCCAACCGCTGAGGCGACTGTCACCTGCCCCTGGATATAGGCCGCAAGTGTTTCACCCGTTTCTTTCAGGATTTTCAGCCCTTCATCGCGATAGTCTTTCGGAATGAACTTTGACACAGCTAGAGGAAACCTATGCCCATCCTTGAACATGTAAAACAATAAAAACGGAACCGTCACAAGAATGATTGCGATATTTGTGACAATGCCGAGGAACCCCTTTAACCCATTCGTCAACTTGTTCGGTAAAGTATTAGCATACTCAATCAAACGCTCCTGGACCGTATCAATCATTTCCCGCTGCTCATCCCTGAAGCTTTTAAACTCTGAAGACTGAACAACATCGTAAAAATACTCAGTCGTCTTGTCAGCGAAAACAGGAAGGTCATTCGCAAGCTCTGTAGCCTGCTTAGAAACCGCAGGAACCAGATTTCCAATCGCCAGAACCAGAAGTGCCCCAAACAGCACATAAATGATCAATATTGCGACCACGCGCGGTACTTTCTTTCGTTGCAAAAAATCCACCACCGGATTAAGCAGGAAATAGAGGAATCCAGTAATCAGAATCGGAAAGAACACCGTCGAAATAAAAATCCCGATAGGTTCAAACATAAAGGAAATCTTCGTAGAAACATAAATGATCGTCGTAATAAGCAAAATTTGAATCAGCCAAAATTGCACTTTAGATTTAGTCAACGTATGTACCTCTTGCCTTAGGTTATTTTGGTAAAATTATACCAAATTATCAGATTAAAACATAATATTTTTCAAACATGAGAGTATTTTTAACAAAACAATTTGGATCTATTATTACCTCCCCACAATCTCGCCCTTTAACCAGAACAAATGACTTCTGAGTTCGGACAATTTTTCGTCTTATTCCCATAGCCTGCCCGAATTCCTACCAAGAAATTTTTCACTTCTTCCCCCCAACGCAACTGGAACAATTTTAGCATCAGATTCGTGACGATGATTTCTTAACTTACTAACAGCTACTCTTAGTAAAACTCCTCACCGCTAATTCTAAAAATCTTGTTGTCTTCCTTTTCATCAACAGGTTATGATATTCATAATTTAATTATCTTCAAATTAAAAATTGCCTGGAGGTTTCTATGGAGATCAAAGTCGATAATTTGACAGGTCCTGAAGTGATTTCGTTGATCGGAGAGCATATGCATGGGATGACGCTTCACTCCCCGCCAGAGAGCATTCATGCGTTGGGTCTAGAGCAATTGAGAAAACCCGAGATTACTTTCTGGACAGTCTGGGATGAGGAGAAGCTAATGGGATGTGGTGCGTTGAAAGAACTTGATCGCCAGCATGGAGAGATCAAGTCGATGAGGACTGCCTCTGCCCATCTTCGGAAAGGGGTTGCGCAAGCCATGCTCGAGCATATCATCACAGAAGCAAGGCGCCGTGACTATAAAAAACTCAGTCTCGAAACAGGGTCAATGGAGGCGTTCCTCCCTGCGAGGAAGCTCTATGAAAAATACGGATTTGACTATTGTCCTCCATTCGGTGATTATACGGAAGATCCGAACAGTGCATTCATGACGAAGGAACTGTAAAGTATGTAGTTCCGTTAACCGTGTAAACCTAAAGTTCAATTTAACTAACATATGAATGATCAATTCAAATAACAATAGCACACCAAAAAAGCTTGAGGATTTTTCTAAACCTCAAGCTTTTTTAAGCCCCCGTTACTTCAAGTACATTTTTAAGCACACTATAGGGCACTATGTAATATTTACAAAATCATTTTCATTTCAATTTCATTTTCTTTTTGTTCAACCTTTTTAAACCCTGCCTTTTCATAGACACGAATTGCTGCCTTGTTTTTCGGGTCTACAACTAATTTTACGGAGTCAAAATGAATGTCATAGTATTGAATACCAAACTCAATCCCTTGCTTGACGTATTTTGTTCCAAAGCCTTTACCAATTAAATTAGGTTTTAAAGCTAATCCTATTTCCATAATGTTTCCTTTTACGTTGAACTCAAATAAACCAGCAGCCTCATTGTCTATTAATGCTATAAATCCGTCGCAACCACCGGGACCTTTTAGCATCTTAGTCTTCTTGAATGACTCAAAATATGGTGTCATCATTACTTCTTCAATAAAGCCCTTATAATTCCATGAGTCAATTTCTTTTACATACTCCATATTTATGGGAATAAATTTAAAATCCAATTGTCCTTTACACCTGCCCGTCGTTGAAGATCTTAATATTCTTCAAAACTTTCTACTATATCCTACCATAACAAATATCATTCTTGATTTTTCTCAATATAGCTGAGAATCCCCCCTAATTCCGCACGATGACAATAAATATGGTCAAGGTGTTACTTAGGGTGCTATTTGCTATGGAATCAGGGGGTTATTTTCTTTGAAAACGTTGATATAACAACGAAAAAACATAAGCAAATGGATATGATATTTGTAATGTTACCCACAATAACGAAGCTACTTAAAAGTAAAGGGCGGCTTCCTCTTGGATAGCCGCCCTTTACTTCAATAAATTTATGATGCTGGATTTACTTCTAGTTCCACTTTGATCTTGATGTCTTTGCCAACTAGAACGCCGCCAGTTTCAAGTGGAGCATTCCATGTAAGGCCGAATTCTTCGCGGTTTACTTTTGCTTCTGCTTCGAAACCGTACACTTCTACCCCCCATGGATTTGTGCCTTTTCCGCCGTATTCAACGTCGAATGTTACTGGCTTTGTTACGTCCTTGATTGTTAGGTCACCAGTCACTTTATAGTCATCGCCATCTTTTGTGATACTTGTAGATTTGAAATCGATGGTTGGATATTTTTCAACATCGAAAAAATCTGCTGATTTCAAGTGGTTTTCGCGATCTTCGTTTCGTGTATCGATGCTCGCTACATCAATTTTGAATGCGATTGAAGCTGTTGTTAAATCTGTCAGGTCCGCTGCTTCCACATTTGCTGTATAAGAACCAAATTGTCCCTTTACCTTTGATACCATCATGTGTTTCACTTCAAACCCTACTGCTGAGTGCGCCTGGTCTACTGCAAATTTAGCCATTATAAAATCCCCCTGTTTTGTTATTATCTCGAATTCGAGATATTATGTTAAAAAAATAAATCTCAAAATAAATTATTTTTAATTCGAGATAAATTTATCATGAAAACAATACAACTGTCAACAAAATTTTTCCACAAAATGACCGTAACACTTTCCTAGCTAGGGAAATCAGGATTTCATTCCAAACTCTTCAGAACAACGGAAATCTTCCCTGTAAGGTCCTTATGTATTGAAATATCCCATATTATAAAGGTCGCAAGGAGTATAAAATAAATCAGCATAAACCACTTAAAATATCTTTTCGGTCGTAAAGGCGTAAAAAACAGGGCGATAAAAACGGCAGCAAAAAGCGCAATCAGATATATGTTCATTTTCCAGAGCTGATTCGTCTCATTAATCGGCAGCATCACATCAAGCGCTTCCTGAGCGGTAACCTGCCTTTCATCCACCTGCTTATTCCAAACCCCTTTTTCAATGGTCATCGTCATCGTTTCCTGATCGAATTGATATTGGACACCTGAAAGATTAAAATTCGTTTGCTTCGTAAAAAGCAAAAGCAAGATCACCACTAAAAAATAAATCACTAATGGGAGAAACCGTTTATCGAATTTTAAAATGTGGACCCCTCCTTTTCTATAAGCCTAATTTCTTCTATCCTCCATTTTTCAGTTCTATCGTAAAAGCCACCGCTCTTAGTCAATACAAATTGATAATTATCTTCCAGGTCCTCCACTGTAAGATATGTAAGAACGATTCTTCCTTTTTCAATTTTAAATTCACTTAAGTCTAAAACTACACCGGGGATCCATTCAAGATTGCTATATTTGAAGTTAATAGTGCAAGGGCAATTGTCATCTTGATCAAGGGTGCCAAAACTTGTAAAATTTCCAAGAGCAATTAAGTCAATTACTTCTTTAAACTCTTCTGCAGCTTTATAGGTCTTAACGACACTGATCGCATCCATGAAGTCCTGATATTGAACAGAGGATTGCGCTGCCGCCACTTCTTCTTCCAGGGTTGAAAGATTGACAGCCAAAGTATCATTTTCATACTTTAATTCATCTGTTATCCGTGATCGCCTTTCGATTTCTTTTTCTAGACTAATAACTTTCTTTTCAAGTCGATTTTTATCCTCCTCAAGCTTCGCTGCAGAATCTGCTGTTCTTGCATTGTCCAAAAGAGCAATCGCCGTGATGACTATTAAAATGACAAGAGCGGAAATTTTAAAGTCTTTCTTCCAATTCATGGAATACCCCCCAATCAAAGAGCTGATAATAATATAATACGAGTTTCCCAGCCGTTAGTTTCAAAATAATCCAAAAATATCCACCTCGTTCTGCACTAGGTGGATATCCTTTATTTTATTTCAGCTCAAAATAATCCATCGTAGATGTCTCTTCAAAACCGCAGGACTTATAAAGGTTAAGGGCATTCGAGTTGTCCGCCGCTACCTGAAGCATGATTTCCTGTGCTTCGGCTTCCTTCAGCTTTTCAATGGCCAGCAAAAGAAGCGCCCTCCCGTAACCCTTACGGCGGTGCTCCGGCAACACGCCGAGACCAAAGATGGCACCAAGTTTCGAGGTCAGCTGCAGATTCACCTTCCCAATGATTTGCCCTTCTTTTTCAACAAGATAGGAAGTCATCCCGCGCTTTTCCTCTACTTCAGGCAAAGGCATGTCATCGGCCTCAATTTCTTCCTCACTGTTAAAATAAATCGCATTCTGCCGGGCAATTTCCTTCGCATCCGCGTTCGTCGCTTTCCTGAAAACTATACCGTCCGGAGTGGCGACAGGAGCATTTTTTCTCAAAAACATCTCATATTCTGAGTGCTTGTATGCGGCTCCTGTTCCGGCAATAAATTTCTGTCCCGATTCCGAGCTGTGGTCGCTCAGCAGCAGCATGCTGCCTGAATCCCTGCGCTTCCATTCTGCCAGGACCAGTTCAAACAATTTGGCGAATACACCCTGACGCCGGTATTCCGGATCCACCATCCCATTCACTTCCCAAGGGCCGCCAAAACTGCAGATTCCTAGATAGCCAATCAGCTGCTCCCCATCGAAGTACATGAATTCATTTATATCCTTAACACCATTGCTGCTGTCATCGCTGATCCCGAGCTTGTAATCAAGCTCCAGCTTCAGAGTTGTTTTATCGTTCTTAACACAGCGTTCCTGAAGTTCATTGATTATTTCATAATCCTCGGCATCGATGCCTTCCTTAAGTTTGATCCATGGTTTATGTATTTTTTTCACACTCAGCACTCTCCATATCCCCTATTTCTATTATTCATCGTATATTTTATTCTATGAAACTCCCTTTCACTCCTTTTTTCATATAAAGATGGTTTACCCCCCATATTTCCGGGTAGTTAACTAAAAGTAAAGTAATTAATCTAACTTTTAATCATGTAAAAATTTTTTAACAAATCTGTAAAAATTCTTTACTCTGTTTAAATATCTATTCTAAATATCACCAAACTAAAAATGCGCCTGGCCCATCGAAAAATATGGGCTCAGGCGCTTTTCTGCGTTTTTTTAATAACTTGGCACGCTTCTTGCAATTATTAAATTTGTACTAGTTATTTTGAAGGGGGTGCAAAGAATGAATAATTTATTGAACTACATATTAGAAAACCAGGCTTCGATTTGGACATATAGTGCGGAGCATCTGCAGCTTGTCGGATTGTCCATTTTGATTGCCATTGCGATTGGCCTTCCGCTCGGGATTTACTTGACGACCAATGAGAAGTTAGCGGAGACGGTACTTCAGGTCGCGAATGTGATTATGACGATTCCGAGTATTGCGCTTTTCGGGATCATGATTCCGATTCTGTCGATCGTCAATCAGGGAATTGGCTTTGTGCCAGCTGTAATCGCACTTATCTTATATTCGCAGCTTCCGATTATACGTAATACATATGTAGCCATCAATAATGTCGATCCCAATATTCGTGATGCCGCCATTGGGCTGGGAATGAGTACGATGCAGCGTCTTCTGCGTGTTGAGATTCCCAATGCCCTTCCTATCATTATGGCAGGAGTCAGGCAGGCCGTGGTCATGAATATCGGAATCGGCGCAATTGCAGCGTTTATCGGAGCTGGGGGTCTTGGCGTGTTGATCAACCAGGGGATTTCAAGATCGAATACAACAATGGTACTGGCAGGAGCCATAGCCATTTCAATCCTGGCGATTGTGACAGACGGACTTTTGGGGCTACTCCAAAAACGCATGACTCCAAAAGGTTTTCAACAATAAAATAAAAGTAAGATGGGGTGAAAGTATGATTAAGTTTGATCAAGTCACCAAAGTGTACGGCGATAAAGTGAAAGCTGTAGATAATGTAAGCTTTGATGTACCGGAGGGCAATATCGTCGTTTTCTTAGGGCCATCCGGCTGTGGAAAAACGACAACATTAAGAATGGTAAACAGACTCGAGTCAATTACCGATGGCAAAATTTTCGTCAATGGAACAGATGTCAATTCCTTGAATGACATCGAGTTGAGACGGAATATCGGCTATGTCATCCAGCATAACGGCCTGTTCCCTAACATGACGATTGAAGATAATGTGATGGCTGTCCCTAATTTACTCGGATGGGACCGAAAGAAAAAGTCAGATAGATATAAATACTTAATGGACCTTGTCGGCCTGAATCCAGATGAATACCGGAAGCGTTACCCGCATGAGCTTTCAGGAGGACAGCAGCAAAGAGTCGGAATCGCCCGTGCGATGGCTGCAGACCCGCCTGTCATGCTGATGGATGAACCGTTCGGCGCATTGGATCCAGTTATCCGAACGCGGATTCAAAATGAGTTTTTACAAATCCAGAAGGAAGTCAAAAAGACGATTCTTTTTGTCAGCCATGATATTGATGAAGCCATCAAAATGGGCGATGGAATTGTGATTTTCAAAGAAGGAAAATTGATGCAGTACGATTCGCCAAGCGAACTGCTAGCACATCCAAAGAATGATTTTGTCCGTGAATTCGTCGGCAAGGACCGCGCCCTGAAAAGCCTGAGCCTTCATACCGTGAAGGATTTGATTTCAGAACGGATGCTGCGGAAATTGGATGGCCCTGAAAAAGCCAATAGAAAGACGATTCCAGTAGATACGAATTTAAGGGATGCCTTATCCATCCTGCTCAACCAGGAAGCCGACCAGCTTGTCGTCCAGGCAAACAATGGGCTTGTTGGTGCGATGCAAATTGATGATGTAGAGGCCTATTTGCATCAGCATATTAAATAAGGGGGAGAAATCATGAACAACAAACGTTTTGTAGCATTTGTCATCAAGTTGATTCTCTTCACCCTGGTTGGGAGCTTTTTCGCCTGGTCCTTCAAGTCAGGGTATTACCAGCTGATTATCGATGATTCTGAAGGATTTCTCTTTCTATTGAAGCAGCATATCAACATGGTGCTCCTGTCCTCGCTGCTGGCAATCCTGCTGGCGATTCCGATGGGTATCCTGGTTACGAGGCCAAAATTCCAAAGACTTCAATGGCTGTTCATGAATACAGCCAATCTAGGACAAACCATTCCGAGCCTTGCAATCCTGGCCTTGGCCATGACCTGGATGGGGATCGGTTTTAAGCCGGCAGTCTTTGCTCTTTTCCTATACTCCTTGCTGCCGATTTTACGAAATACTGTAGCTGGAATTAAATCGATTGATCCGGATCTGCTGGATGCAGCAAAAGGAATCGGCTATACACCAGCTCAAATTCTTTTAAAAATTGAGCTGCCTAACGCAGCCTATCCGATTATGGCAGGAATCCGTACAGCTGTGGTCATCAACATTGGAACGGCTGCCTTAGCCTATTTAGTAGGCGGCGGCGGATTGGGTGACTGGATTTTCACCGGAATCATGATGAGAGATAATTCTTATCTTCTATCCGGAGCCATCCCGGTAACATTGCTTGCTCTTTTGGCAGATCAATTGGTCAGGCTCATCGAAAAACTGGTAATCTCCAAAGGGTTAAGACAAACTGTAACAATTTCTGATTAATAGAGAAAACAAAATTTTAGGGGGAAAACAAAATGAAAAAGATTTTATCATTTGCCGTAATCATTACCTTAATGCTGTCACTGCTATCCGCTTGCAGCAGTGAAGAAGACACATCCGCTTCTGCTTCTGACAAAACGCTTGTCGTCGGGGCAAAAAACTTCACGGAACAATTCGTCCTTTCCAAAATTCTTGCTATCTACTTAAAGGAGAATGGCTTCGAGGTTGAGGAAAAAAACAATATGGCAAGCCAGGTTGTCCGCCAGGCATTGGAAAATAAACAGGTCGACCTTTATTGGGAATATACAGGAACCAGCCTTGTGAACTATAACAAGCTTGACCCTCTTTCCGATTCATTAGAAGCCTATGAAAAAGTAAAAGAAGTTGATAAAGATAACGGTCTTGTATGGCTTGATCAATCACAGTTAAACAATACGTACACATTGATGATGAGAGAAGAAAAAGCAAAAGAGCTAGGCATTGAAACAATCAGCGATTTGGCAGCTTACTTGAATGATGGCAACAAATTGTCTTTAGGTGCAGATGCGGAGTTCGCAACAAGACCTGATGGAATTAAAGGTGTAGAGAAAGAATATGGATTCAAATTTGGTTCTTCCAACATCAAAAAAATGGACGTTGGCCTTTTCTATCAGGCACTGAGAGACGGACAGGTTGATGTGGCAACAGGCTTTTCAACAGACAGCCGTATCAAAGCTTTTAATCTCATAAACCTTGAAGATGATAAAAGCTTCTTCCCTGCTTATAATGCCGGCATCACCGTTCATGAAAAATCACTTGAGAAGTACCCTGAATTAGAAGAACTTCTGAAGCCTTTGGCTGAAAAAATCAACACAGAAACAATGACTGAGCTTAACTACCAAGTCGATATTGAAGAAAAAAGCGAAACAGAAGTCGCAAGAAAATGGCTTACAGATAATGGGTTAATTGAAGAGTAATAGTTTTTGGGAGGAAATCAGGAATGGTTTCCTCCTTTTTTAAAGCTTGTTTTACCGCCTTCAAAATTCCAACTCATATTCTGCATTTAGTAAAATACTAACTTCTTCCTTTGTCCCGGGTACCGCCCATAGCAATTAAATAGTATGGTATAAAGGTAATAGATTATTAGCTGCCCCGCCTCCTTATTTCTTTTGATCGGGCAGGCTGTCAGAAAGGTGAAATCGCATGAAAAGACTTTACCCATCACGATTAACCAAAAGGTTTTTATATCTTACTACTATCATCATTTTTATTCCTCTGTTGATCATATTCATTCTCGCCGCAACTTCTTCAAGAGATATCATAAAAAATCAGACGGAGAATCAAGCGATCCAGGTGACAAGGGTCATGTCCGACAAGACCAGCGACCTATTCAACCTGAAGATCCAGCTGCTGGAGAATATCGTTGAAAATCAGGCTGGAGAGACGCGGAAATTAGAAGGAGTCCTGACCAATCTCGTCGTCAATGATCCTTTCTTTAAAAGGATCCAGATTGTGAATGACGAGAAGGAAAGAATCGTCTATAAAGCTCCTTTTATTGAAACAGATTCCAAGCTGAATTCTGCCGAAGCCGAATTGTATGCTGAGCTGAAATGGCGGCGCAGCTCTTTTGTCGCTGACTCGATTAAAAAAATGAACGGAGAGCCTACCTTATTAATTATCGTTCCTTTTCAGGCTGACGAAGCTGCTGAGGTTGAGGGCGGGTTGATTGCTTATGTCAGCCTTGTCTATTTGCAAAAATACTTCAAGCAAAATGTCATCGGCGACCTCGGGCACAGCTTCCTTTTTAACCATGAAGGTAAGGTATTGTTTGATACGGACGATTTCAGTAAATCCGGAAGCCTGCTTAATGAGTATCCGTTTACGCGAGAGGCTTTTTTGGACAGGACCGGGGTGTACAGGGGTGAGCTCTGGGGGGAAGAGTCCCTCGTCGCCTACAATCCTGTGGATCGGCTGCCGTTTTATACAGCTACCTCCATCCCGCTGACTGAAGCAAATGCTGTCATAGATTCATTGAAGGATATTTTATGGAAAGGCTTCATCCTGATCTTTTTAGCGGCGCTCACCTTGCTCATTTTCGGTATCCGCTGGATCATCAAGCCGATCAAGGCCCTTACCCAGCAGGCAGCAAGCTATGCAAAGGGCGGAGAATGGTTTGTTCCTGTTCTTGAAAAAGAGGATGAGATCAAGACGCTGTCCAGCACGATGAAGTATATGGCTGAAAGCTTAAAGTCGCATGAACGCCAGCTGCAGCTGATCCTGGAATCCTTCCCTTTCGGAGTCTTCGCTATAAATCCGGAAGGCTTCATCAGTTCAATGAATACAACCGCCGGGGATTTATTGAATATACAAAAGGAAAATACCATTGGAAAATCGGTCTCTGTCCTGCCGCTTTCTTTCAGGAATCATTTTGAACAGTGCAAGCATGTCTCAAGGAAATTTGACGGCCTTGAAGATGACTTCACTTTTGAAAATGAATCGGGAAAGAAAGTCATCAAGCAGTCCAGTTCACCATTATTAGATGAAAAAGACCAAGTCATTGGGGTACTTATTACCTTTTGGGATGTGACGAAGGTGCGCCAGCTGGAAACACATATTCAACGTTCAGAACAGCTGGTGGCGATTGGCCAGATGACCGCCGGGCTGGCTCATGAGGTAAAGAATCCGCTTGGGACCGTCCAGCTTGCCAGTGATTTAATCGCCAGCGAAATAAAAGAAATAGTTGTTGCAAAAGAGAGTGATGATGCTTCCGTTGAAATCATTTCCGAAGCAGCAAAGGATATCCAGGATGAGATTCAGCGACTCGACCATCTCGTCAGAAGGTTCCTTCAATTCAGCCGGGAAAACAAGAAGGATGAATCTGTTTTCAACATGAAAACCGTCGCCGCCGAAACACTCCAGCTTTTATCCCATCAATTCAGGAAAAAACAGATCCATGCCACTCTGGACGCTGATGGTGAGGATTACTTGGTGAAAGGTGACAGGAACCAGATGATTCAGGCTCTAATCAATCTTTTTATCAATAGTATTGAAGCTGTTTCCCATCAAGGCCAAATCATCGTTTCCATGGAAAGAACGAATAGTGATACTATTGAAATAGAGATAAAGGATGATGGCATCGGCATCCCGCAGCAAAAGATCAAGCGTATCTTCAATCCATTCTTTTCTACCAAACAAGAAGGTACCGGGCTGGGATTATGGATTACCCATGATATCATCTCTTCCCATAACGGCCATATCGAGGTAGAAAGTGAAATGGGTGAAGGAACCTCATTCCTGATTTCATTGAAAAAGCACAAGGAAGGCGATCACAATGCAAAAAACAATCTTGTTAGTTGAAGATAATGAAAAATTCCGCCGTCTGACAAAGCTGACCTTGCAAAAACAAGGATATACGGTGATTGAAGCGGAGACCGGGAAAATCGCTGAAAAGCTTATGGAGAGCGAGAACATCGATCTTGTGTTGCTGGATTTTCTTTTGCCGGATACAACCGGTTTAAAGCTCCTTGAAAAATGGGCGCCAAATTATCCCGATACCGTTTTTATCCCTTGTACTGCCTACGGAGATATTGAAGATGCGGTCAAAGCGATGAAAATAGGGGCATATGATTACTTGACCAAGCCAATCAAGGCTGATGAACTGAAGGTTGTCATTGAACGAGCTTTCGAATTGAAGCACTTGAAAAAAGAAAACAAAGAATTAAAACAGGCTGTCCAGCAAAAATATGACCTTCACGGCATGATTGGAAAGAGCCCTAAAATGCAGGAGGTATACTCCTTGATTGAACGAGTCGCCAGGCAGGATATCACGATTTTGCTTGAGGGTGAAAGCGGGACCGGGAAATCGCGAGGTGCTCACGCTGTTCACCTGGAAAGTACACGGAGGACTGGTCCTTTCATCAAGGTGAATTGTGCCGCCATCCCGTCGAATCTTTTGGAAAGTGAGTTATTCGGCTATGAAAAAGGTGCTTTTACCGGCGCTGTAAGGTCTCAGGAGGGCAAATGCGCTGCTGCCGACAAGGGCACGCTTTTTCTCGATGAAATTGGCGAGATTTCGCTTGATGTACAGGCGAAGCTTCTGCAGTTTACACAGGACAAAACCTTTACACCACTTGGGACCTCCAGAGAATTTCATTCAGACGTCCGCATCATCGCGGCCACTAACCGAAATCTATGGGAAATGGTCCAGAACGGCGAGTTTCGCGAGGACTTGTATTACCGCTTGAATATCATTGGGATTAAATTGCCGCCATTGCGTGAGCGCATAGAGGACATCCCTTTGCTCGTGGAACAATTTTTGGCTGGCTTTGAAGAAGAACACAACCGAAGCTACTCGATTTCCAAAGAGCTTTTAACAAATCTCACTTCCTATCCTTGGCCTGGCAATATCCGTGAATTGCAAAATGCCTTGTCCAGGGCAACCGTCCTCTCAAGGTCCGGACAATTGATGCTAGAAGATTTCCCTGTGGAGATCCAGAACTATTTTTCAGCGAAAGAGGTTGAGACTCCTGATGTTCAAGTTGAACTGACTGATGATTTCTCCTTGTCAGAGCATCTCGAGCAGGTTGAAAGAGAAGTCATTGAAACTGCTCTGGAAAGCGAAAATGGCAACCAGGCACGCGCTGCCGAAGCTCTCGGCATCACAAGGCAAGGCCTTTTGTACAAGATCAGGAAATATAAGATTAAAAGACAAAGAAGTGACCTATAAGAAAAAGCTGCCGAGGAATTCCCGGCAGCCATTTTATTTTAAAGGGGGATTTAACTATGTTTAAGCAGCGTTGCGGACGCCTTCTTCACCGCGTTTGAAAACAGTTTTGCGGATGAATGGCACCACCCAGCGGTCTAAGCCGTATTTACCAGCGTTGTAGCCTGCGAACAGGATGATGAAGCCGAAGAAGATGTCTGTTGGGTTGTGAGATACTGTGCCGGCAAGGAAGAAACTGAAGTTCATCACTAGACCGAAGAAAATGGCAGCAGTTGTCAGTGTACCAAGGATTAAGCCAAGTCCTACAAGGAACTCTCCCATTGGCACGATGAAGTTGAACAATTCGACGTTCGGAATCGCGAAGCTCTCAAGGAAGCTTACGTACCAGCTGTACACTGCGTTTCCGTCTGGGCCTTTAACAGGGTTTTCTACAGCTCGAGTTAAGAACCCAGTAGCGTCAAAACCTTCCCCAGTCAATTTACCCCAACCTGCAGTCATCCAGTTGTACCCTAGCCAAACCCTAATGACAGTCAATATACCAGCAGCAACATTGTTTTCTCTTAACCACTTTGCAAACATGTTCCTCACTCCAATTAAGTTAATTAGTATTAGTACACTTATAAGATATCAAATTTATCTTGAAAATAGGGGTTTTTGTGAATGTATTCACAATTCTGTTGAAATGTTTTGAACGAATTATGTCTAAGCATTAAATCGTTCTTTAATGAAGACTCTCCAGGGCGTTACAAACTAGATTTGTTTTTTCATGAGGACCATAAAAATGCCAAACCCTGATGATTACCGGAATGACACAAGAAACAATGATCCTTGGAATAGCATTTTTTTAAAAAAATCTTTTCTCCTCTGCATACTGCGCCAATTTCAAGCCATCATAAGGACGAATAACAACAAAACAAGGAGTGAATAAAGTGAAAAAGTCATTAATTTTGGCAAGCTGTGCCGCTATTACATTCGGATTGGCTGGATGCACAGCGAATAACAACGCAGCAAATGATAACAACGACAACGGCCAACAGCGTGTTCAGACAAGCCAGGTTCGTCGTGGCCCGGCTACTGAAAACAACAGACTTCAGCTTGCTGATCGTGCTGAACGCCAGGTAGAGCAAATGGCAGAAGTAGACGACGCTCGTGTCATTATCTCCGAAAACAATGCGTATGTAGCTGTAAGACTGGCAGGCGGTAATAACGACAATTATGGAAATGCTGATGTTAATAATGCTTTGGATGGAAACGGCAGGACTTTTGCTGAGAATGGACGAGTAGACCAGGATGACAACCGTGCTGGAAATGATGGAATCATTGACGGCAAAGGTGATGCCGGAAACGGAAACCGCCAGAATGTTGGCACAGATAGAAATACTGTTAGTAGAAATGGGTTGGAAAGCGAAATTGAACAAAAGGTCCGCCAGGCTCACAGAGGGATTGACAATGTATATGTCTCTGTGGATAATAACGCGTTTGACAGAATGGGTACATTCGCTGATGACATCCGCAATAACAGGAACAGGGATGGCATGTTTGAAGATTTCAGAGACACGATGAATAACTTCTTTGGTAGATAACTTCATCAATTGCGAAGAGGCATAGGATTTAATTTCCTATGCTTTTTTGGTTGCGCGAAAAAAACTTAAAGGATTTGCTCCCTGCCCTCTCGACAAATTATGTGGTTTTATGGAGTAAAACTGAGATTAAAAAAATGGCTGCCGAGAAATTCCCGGCAGCCCAATTATTATATTAAAGGGGGATTTAAGCAAGTTAAGCAGCGTTGCGTGTGACGTCCTCTCCGCGTTTGAAAATAGTTTTGCGGATAAATGGCACAACCCAGCGGTCTAAACCGTATTTACCTGCGTTGTAACCAGCAGCAAGAATGATAAAACCGAAGAAGATGTCAGTTGGGTTGTGAGATACTGTTCCGGCAAGGAAGAAGCTGAAGTTCATCACTAGACCGAAGAACATTGCAGCAGTTGTCAGTGTTCCCAAGATCAAACCAAGTCCTACTAGGAACTCTCCAAGTGGAACGATGAAGTTGAACAATTCGACATTCGGAATCGCGAAGCTTTCAAGGAAGTTTACGTACCAGCCGTATACCATGTTTCCGTCTGGACCCTTAACCGGATTGGCAACAGCATTTTTCAAGTAACCAGAAGCATCGAATCCTTCCCCAGTCAATTTACCCCATCCAGCAGTCATCCAGTTGTATCCAAGCCATATTCTAATAACAGCCAGTAGACCAGCAGCAACATTGTTCTCTCTTAACCATTTTGCAAACATGTTCCTCACTCCAATAAGTTATTTATTATTATTACACTTATAAGATATCAAATTCGGATCAAAAAGAGACTGCGTTGTGACATTAGTCACAATTCTGTTGAAAAGCTTTGAACGAATTATGACAGAGGATATTTCAATGCAGGTCTAGAAAGTAAATATAGAGGAAAACCTTCTTAGAAAACGATTGATTTGAAGGGAAAATGGCTTGAAGGAGCTCTGGTTAGGATGTACGAATTGAAAACAAAAGAAAATGACAATAGTGTCATCGAGTTTATTGAAAATGTCGACAGCCCCAAAAAACGGGAGGATGCGTATAGACTTCTGGATATTTTCACAGAAACCACAGGTTACCCAGCGAAAATGTGGGGGCCGAGCATCATCGGCTTTGGATCCTATCATTATAAGTACGAGTCCGGACACGAAGGAGATGCGCCGCTAGTAGGCTTCTCGCCTCGCAAAGCGAAAATCAGCTTGTATTTTGCTACAGGAGATACAGGAAGAGAATCGTTATTAAAGAATTTCGGCAAGCATACCTCTGGAAAAGCGTGTGTCTACATAAATAAAGTAGCCGACATCGATGTTGATGTTTTAAAAGCACTGATTAATCAATCTGTGGCCTTTTTACAAGAAAGGTACCCGGCTAAATAATAAGGGGGATTTCTGATGGAACCTATAACAACACCCGATCTTTCATCAAGACCGCATGGCTTCAAGGTTGAACGCAAAATGAAATCATCGCCTGAAGTTCTTTTCAAGGCATGGACCGAGAAGTTCGACGAATGGTTTGCTTCACCCGGAACGCTGATCATGAAGGCAGAGGTCAATTCCGTTTTTTTCTTTGAGACAGTCTTCAAAACCGAACTAGATAATGTCGAGCAGCGCCACCCTCATTACGGGAGATTTCTTCGGTTGACACCGGACCAACTGATCGAATTTACCTGGTTGACTGGTGCCGCTGGAACAAAAGGCGCTGAAACCGTGGTGACAATCGAACTTCAACCCAAACAGGACGGGACCCTCTTAAGTCTCACACACAAAGGGTTCCCTGACGAAGAATCCAAAAGCAGGCATGATTCCGCATGGGAAATGATCCTGGAACATCTGGATGAGAAGATGATGGAAAATATGTAGATATTGCATTGAGAGCTGTCATGATTACATGGCAGCTTTTTTAGAATCCTTCTATGTGACCTTTTCCTGGCTCAATCCTCATTTTGGCAGGCCAATGGTTTCCCGCAGGAAATGGAAGACTTGGCTGAGGAAAACGACGTTGAAAAGAACACGAACTATGCACCGAATATATAAGGAAAACCCTCGCCAATGTCAGGCGAGGGGCTCTTATGCATTAGGGGTGAGGCTTTTTTCTTTTTTTCCATGCAGGGCATAGTAGATTATCACGCCGATGATGATCAGCGGAACCATCGCCAGATATAACCCTCGATATCCGTAGTCCGGAATCATGTACCCGAGGAGGAATGGCCCCACACCGATACCGATATCCATCATAATGAAAAAAGTCGAGGTGGCCAGGCCCATGCGATGCGGCGGTGTCATCTTAATGGCGATCGTCTGGGCAACTGACTGGAAATTGCCGTATCCTAATCCGATGAGCGCGGCTCCCAGGAGGAATACCACTGTCGAATTTGCCTGGCTTAGTACATACATTCCAGCCGCAAAAGCAAGCAATGCCGGATAGACAACGCTGTTTGCTCCTTTTGCGTCCATCAGTTTTCCGGTGAATGGACGCGAAAATAAGACGGCCATCGCGTAAACGAAAAAGTACATGCTCCCCGCCTCTATTAATCCAGCCTCCTTCGCAAACGATGCGATGAATGAAAGTGTTCCTGAATAAGCGAGCGCGATAACAAACATGACAATCGATGCAGGTAATGCGTTGGGCTCTAAGTAATTCGCCAAGCTGAATCCTTGGCTTTTACCACCTTGCGCCTGGTAATCCACGACAGGTTCTTTAACCGTAAGAGCGATTGGTAAACAGCTGATCCCGACGACCAGGGAGAAAATGAACATACTCTCATAGCCAAATTCATTGATCATTGGAAGGCCAATCAACGGACCGATCGCGGTCGATAAAATCACGCTCAAGCTGAAATAACTGATCCCTTCCCCTTTCCTGCTCTTGGGAACAACCTGTGCTACAATCGTTCCCGTTGCTGTCGCCGCGAACCCGATGCCGATTCCATGAAGAAAACGGACAATCAGTAGGACATAGATGTTCGACGGTATTAAATATAGAGCAGTAATCAGAACGAAAAACAAAATTCCGCCAATTAGCATCTTTTTGCTGCCAATCCTCGCAATTTCCTTGCCGGCATACAATCTGGCAGAAAGAACCCCGATGATGAAAATGCTGGAGGCCAATCCTGCCATGCTGCTGGACGCATCATATGTGTCGATAGCATACGATGCCATCGTAACGATCAGCAAATACATCGACAGCATCATCACGAAGTTCACAAGCGAAATCGAGACGAAATCTCTCGTCCATAGTTTTTCTTTTTGCATACGTTCACCTTCATATTCATATATTACCCTTTTCCACTTTCGAGCATGGGTCCAGGCATAAAAACTTCTTACCTAACAAAAAGGTTTGGTAAACTATTAATAAATATATTTCGTAAACCGAATTAATTATACCTTTTTAAAAAATAAATGTCCACGGTGATAAGCCTTCATGGCTTTAATCAAATGAATTGGTTATTTCTTGAAACATATTGCATAGCTAATTCGTAAATTCAGCTAATATGAAAAAATGGACTTGAAAGGATGTATCCCATGAACTATGCGAAAGAATGTCCTAAGTGCGGCGGAACGGAAATCGGGAAAGGCAAACATGCTGGATATGCTGTTATGTATCCCGAGAATAAGGTGATGAGTTTAGGCTCTGAGATTTTATACATTATCTGCACGGATTGTGGATACATCATAGAAAGTTATGTGAAGAAGCCGGAGAAATTCAAATCTTGAATAAAAAACAGGCTGCTAGCAATCTAGCAGCCTATTACTCTATTACTCAGACATTATGTTTTCCATTTCTTTAAACTCTTCTTTTACAGCTTTACCTGGTCCGGTTGTGATTTTACTTACAACAAGGACTGCAATCAAGCTCAAGAAGAATCCTGGAATCATTTCATACATGAATGCTGATAATCCATCAATGCTGATCCAGATGATGACGGTAAGCGCACCGACAACGATACCGGCAAGCGCACCCCAGCGGTTCATCTGCTTCCAGTACAAGCTCAGAAGCATGACCGGTCCAAATGCGGCACCGAATCCAGCCCAAGCATTACCAACCAATGAAAGAATCGTATCATTCGGCGTGTATGATAGCGCAATGCCGACTAATGCAACAAGCAATACTGCGCCACGGCCGACCAACACCAATTCTTTATCAGATGCTTCGCGGCGGAAAAACGCCTTGTAAAAGTCCTCTGTCAACGCACTGGATGTGACGAGCAGCTGTGAAGAAATTGTACTCATGATCGCAGCCAAAATCGCAGCGAGCAGGAATCCAGTGATATAAGGGTTGAACAGGATGTTCGCAAACATGATAAAGACAGTTTCTGGATTTTCAAGCGTTACGTTGTTCACCTGTACGTAAGCAATACCCACAAGACCAACGGCCAAAGCGCCAACGATCGAAACGATCATCCATGTCATCGCGATTCTGCGCGCAGGCTTAAGCTCTTCCATTGATTTGATTGCCATAAAGCGGACGATGATATGCGGCTGGCCAAAATAACCAAGCCCCCATGCCAATAGCGAGATGATTCCAAGGAATGTTGTACCTTTGAAAAGATCCATCAACGTTGGGTCGATTCCACTTACAGTATCCATAACATTACCTGGTCCGCCAAGCTCCGTAAAGGCAACGACCGGCACCAAGACAAGTGCAAGGAACATGATGACACCTTGAACAAAGTCAGTCAAACTAACAGCAAGGAAACCACCGAATAGTGTATAAACAATTACAACACCAGCTGTCAGGAACAAGCCCCAGCGATAATCAAGTCCAAATGCTGACTCAAACAAAGTACCGCCTGACACTAGACCCGCTGAAGTGTACAGCGTGAAGAAAATGATAATAACGACTGCAGATACAGAACGCAGGATTTTAGTCTTATCTGAAAAGCGGTTTTCAAGGAAATCGGGGATTGTGATTGAATCATTTGCCAACTCCGTATATGTTCGAAGTCTTGGAGCTAAGATGAGGTAGTTCAAATAGGCACCAATCGATAATCCAATTGCGATCCAGGCACTGGAAATACCTGATGTGTACATCGCGCCAGGCAAGCCCATCAGCATCCAGCCACTCATGTCGGACGCACCAGCTGATAGAGCCGTTACCGATGGTCCAAGACCACGTCCGCCAAGCATATAGTCTGATAGATCAGACGTTTTGCGGTATGCATACAATCCGATCAGGATCATTGCAATAAAATAAACTCCTAAAGATATTAATACTTCAAAAGACACCAAATCTCTCCTTTTCGTTTTCCCTAAACGAAATAATTAACATAGTGGTTAGAAAAGCGAAAGCGCCTCGTTCAGCCCCGACAAGCGTTGGAGGGCCGACCGGTGAAGTCGATCTTTGACTTCATTGGGCGGACCGAATTCGAAATGCGGAGGCGACTGCTCAACTCCGACAAGCACTGGAGGGCCTGACAGTGAAGTCGGTCTTTGACTTCATTGGCAGGACCGAAGCGTCTCGAGGAGTTAGGAGCCTCAGCTAGACAAACGTCTCGAGGGGCTAGGCGCTGTAGCTGGACAATAAAAAATCGGCTAACGTACAAGAATGAAAAATGAATTCTTAAGCATGAATGTTATAAGAGCTATCCAGCCGTACCACACAGAAAAAAATTCTTATGTTAATTATGCCGTCCAAGTTTTTCCTGCCCTCACGGGGCTTACGGTTATCTAACCTAACAAACATTCTTGTTTGTTTCAAGGATGTTACACGATATTACGAACAGGCTAAAACCGCGCCCTGACCATCATGTTAGTAATGGTAACGCTTACAAAATTTATTAAAGTAAATATATTATGAATATTCAGAAACAAACATTTAGCGACTAATCAAGCAGTTTTTTAAAAATAAGAAACTCCCCGAGAAAAGGGAGTTTCTTAAACTTATACACGAAAATTGCACCGTTAAGCGTACTAACTTGCATCTTCTAAATTTGTACGAAAAATGACCGAAAACGCACGCTAAAGAGTAAAATTGCACCGTCACCAAAGAATTAAGTAAAATCTATCAAGTCGAAAAACTAGTAATCTAATGAGATGAATGATTCACAAGATAAAAGGCCATTATCAAACTGCCAACGCCAAGCAAGCTGATAACACCATAAAACACCTTTCTCCACGTCTGTCCAAGGAAGTATATGTTCACTAAAAAATAATAGATCAAAGCACTTCCTGCGATAAATAGGAAGTATTCTATCATATAATCCGGAGGCATTGCGTTCGTAACACTTGTCAGCGCCATTCCACCAAAGATGAATAAACCGATGATATTCAATACCTTTTTTAGACTCGAGTCATCTTCCCTCACTGTTCTAACATTTTTCGTCGCATTCACATTCGTTTCCAACATATCACCTCACATATGTAGACTTATTAACTTTACGATTTAAACAATCAAATGTTCCGTAATAATTAAAATAGCTCTTCCATCCCGGGACATGCACCCGTACCAATACTTTTCTCCTACATATCCTATATGGAACAACCATTAATAAGGAGGAGATTCAATGAAACTATATTTAGATCCAGGCCATGGCGGCTCGGATCCTGGCGCACAGGGAAATGGTCTTCAGGAAAAGAATTTGGCCCTGGATATCGCCCTGAAAATCCGCTCCATCCTCGAAAATAACTATGAAAATATTGATGTCAGGATGAGTCGGACAAGCGATATAACAAAAAGTTTGAGCCAGAGGACGGATGAGGCAAATGCCTGGGGCGCTGATTTTTATATGTCGATTCACATCAACGCTTTTAATGGCTCTGCCCAGGGATATGAGGATTACATCCACAGCAGCCTATCTGACAGCTCTGCTACAGCTAAATACCGTGACATCATCCATACAGAGGTAATGAAGCTGAATCAACTCGATGACCGCGGCAAGAAGAAAGCAGATTTTCACGTGCTTCGCGAAACAACGATGGATGCAATGCTCTCCGAGAATGGCTTCATCGATAATGCGCATGACGCCGAGCTGATCAAGCAGGAAGCCTGGCGTCGAGATGTTGCCCAGGGACACGCGATTGGGATTGCAAAAGCATTCAATCTTACTCCAAAACAAAATGATGATCGGGGAACACTTTATAAAGTGATTGCCGGTTCTTTTAAGGACAGAGAAAATGCAGACAATCGTGTAGCATTCCTTCAATCAAGAGGCATTGAGAGCTTTGTCGCAACGGCAACGATTTCCGGCGAAACTTGGTACCGTGTACAAGCTGGTGCTTTTTCAAGCCGCGAAAACGCCGAAACTCGCGTCCGGGAGATCGAGAGTCAGGGAATCGATGCTTTTATTGTGACTGATTAATATGTAATCCACGGCCGAATCCTGACAGAGGATCCGGCCATTTTTATAAAGCATTATTCCACGAAGCTTTCTTCCAGCTCGGTGATCAGTTTACCGACATAAGCGACTGCCTCACGGATTTGCTCAGGCTTGGACATATCGACTCCTGCCTTTTTGATTAAATCCAATGGCTTCAACGTTCCGCCAGCCCTCAAAACGTCAAGCCATTGTTCAACAGCCGGCTCTCCTTCGTCCAAAATCCTCTGAGACACAAGGGTTGAGACCGTCAACCCGGCTGAATACGTATACGGATACAAGCCCATATAGTAATGCGGCTGGTGCATCCAGGTCAGTCCGGCTCCTTCGTCCATTTCAACGGAGTCTCCCCAGAAGTTTTCAAGGACCTCCAGCTTTAGCTTAGACAATAAGCTCGCTGTCAACGGCTCTCCTTCTTCGGCCAGCTTGTAGACCCTTCGCTGAAGCTCTCCCTCCAGCAGGTGGGTGACAAAATTATGATAATACGTCCCTAATAGCTGGAGGATGACCCAACGCCTTTTCCGCTTGTCCTTTGTATTCGACAACAGGTAGTTTCCGAGCAGCATTTCATTCATCGTTGATGGCGCTTCGATAAAATATCTCGATGGCCGGGTATTGGTCATTCGTTGATTCTTTCCTGCCAGGTAGAAATGTCCGGCATGCCCCAATTCATGTGCAAGCGTGAACGCACCGCGCATCGTATCCGGCCAGGTCATCAAAACGTAAGGATGTGTGCCATATGGACTCGAGCAAAAAGCACCCGTGCTTTTCCCAACATTATCAGCATAATCAACCCATCTCTCGGATAGAGCCGTCTTGATCATCTTACTGTACTCCGGCCCCATGATTTCAAGTGCTTCCTGGACCGTTTCAGCCGCCTCATCATAGCTGGTCTCTATTTTATAATCCGGATCGAGCGGCGCTTTAAGATCTGCATTCGTCATCTTATCCAGTCCTAAAACTCGTTTTTTCAAATTCGCATAACGCCTCATATGTGGGGCGAGCTCCTCCTGGATGATGTCCAGCTGGTTATCATACATCTCCCGGGTGACCTGCTGATCATCTAACAGCATATCGGTCACAGAATCATAGTTCCTGAGCCTGGCCATCGCCACCTCCTGATTCACCTGAGTCGCATAGGTTGCCGCAAACGTATGCTTATAGTGGTTCAATGTCTTGTTAAAAGATTCATATGAATTTCGGCGTACGGCTGCTGACGGCGAAGCCACGTATTTGCCTGAATAGAGAGCAAATGAAAGAGGAATTTCATTTCCCTCGTCATCGATAAAAGAATCGAACTGCATGTCAGATAATTTGCCTCGACTATAAACATTGTACGGAGAACTGAAGAGCGACCCTAACGCCGCGAGCGTTTCCTCTGTTTCCTCTCCGAGAGCGTGAGGCTTGCGATCCTGTAAATCGCTCAAGTATTTTTTGAAGGGGTCCAATCCTGGCTCCTCTTCTAAAAACTGATTTATTTTCCCATCCGGGAGCTTGATGATTTCCGTCTCGACAAACGACAGTTCCGAATTGACTTTTGACTGGACATCCGCCGAAATTGCCGCATCCTTCTGCCTTTCCGGATCAGTATGGTCGACGGATTGCCGCAGATTAGCATACATCGAAACAAGGTTAAATCGCTCCAACAGCTTCTCCTTAGCCTCTAGGCATTCCAGCAGCTCACCTGCACTATCGCCAAGCTTCCCCTTATACTTAGTGACTTCCGGCAAATCACCCTTGACCGCCTTCAGCTCCTTCTCCCAGTCACTCTTCGTTTCAAAAAGAGCCGTTAAGTCCCATGTCTGCTTTTCATCCACATCGTGCCTTTTCATCCGCTCATTCGATTTTTTCGCCATCGTCTCCCCTCCTTGGAATATTTCAGGCTACATAAAGCTATACCACAACATACAACCTATACACGTTGAATATGATGGAAGTTCCATCATATGAAATAGCCTGGCACTCAGCAAATGCCAGGCTCCTTATCTCCACTGTTATATTTCCATCGTCCATCTTTCTTCTTGCGTCTTTTTGAGTTGCTGTTCCGTCTCTTCTGGATAAACCGTACGGAATTTATGGTGATCTGCAGGGATGATTTCTACCATTTTCGCAATCATATCCTCAGGATCGAATTGGTTTTTTAATCCATCCTCCTGCTTTTCCATGTCCTCTTTCCGGGTAAAATTATTCTCCTCATCGTACCACTTCCACTTTTCCTCGGCAGCTCGCTTGTTGAAGCCCGTTTCGAATGCTCCCGGGTTAATCGTTGCTACTTTCACATTGAAATCCGCAAGCTCCGACTTCAATGTTTGTGCGATTCCCTCGATAGCATGCTTTGTTGCCGTATATGGCCCAACATACGGTGTTGCAGAAATACCAGCCATCGAGCTCATGAAGACGATTTTTCCACTTCTTTTTTCCACTAGCTTTTTAGCTGCAATTTGCACAGTTTCCAGCGTCGAGAAAACATTCACTTCAAAAAGTGCCCGAATCCGGTCCATCGGCACCTCAGCCAGCGGACCTCCTTCATTGATCGCCGCATTCGCGACAAACACATCAAAATCATACTCTTTGATTTGTTCACGATCCCGCTCATTTTTTATATCAAGCTTAAACACTTCCATATCAAGTCCCTGCTCCTCAGCTTCCCTCATAAGATCCGTCTTCTGGGAAGTCAGTTCAGTGGTCGCAATCACACGGTTGCCCTTCTTCGCAAGCCCCAGAGAAGCCCCCCTTCCGAGCCCGCTTCCAGCACCCGTGATAAATATCGTTTTAGCCATTTCCGAAACCTCCTATCATACGACCTAATATTTTCATCTTCCCAGGAGGAGGTAATGTGAAACATGGAATGCTAAGCAGAGTAACTAAAAACAAAAAATGCCCAGAGTATTTAATAACTCTGAGCACAGTCTCAATGTATAGCTTATTCAACTTTAGACTCGTTAGTTTTAACTATTCTCATTAAGATTAAACAGCTTGTAATAAGTATAAACCAGGGTAGAAACCCCAATTCCAAAAAGGATGCTTCCAGGTATAATAAACTTATCTGTATTTACTTTCACTTTAAATTGATAAGTAGAAGCGTCTGCTGAACCACCTTGTGCCATTATCCAACTATCGGCTATTAGTGTTCCAAAATAATCACTTAGAAATATTAATATTAGACCGGCGATAACAACAAAAGAACCTAAATTAGTGAGTCTCTTAATTATAATGGAATTCATTTTTTTACCTCACCCTCAATAAACTTTATAAAAAGATTTAGACCCTTAGCGAGCCACGGAATCCCCTTGCAGCATAGTAGGAATCTGCACCATTGTGGTACACAAAAACAGTGTCATAACGACGGTCACAAAAGAGAGCCCCGCCAAGTTTTCTAATATTCTCAGGCGTTTGCACCCAGCTCGACGTTTTCAGATCGAAATTCCCTAGTTTCTGCAGCTCCCGGTATTGTTCTTCCGTTAAAAGTTCAATGCCCATCGCAGTTGCCATATCCATAACGCTATTTTCAGGTTTGTGTTTTTTCCTTGCCTCGAGTGCTTCACGATCGTAGCAAAGACTTCTGCGGCCTTTAGGACTTTCCGCTGAACAATCATAAAAAATGTATTCACCCGTCTCTGGATCAAAACCAACAACATCCGGTTCCCCGCCAGTTGATTCCATCTCATTGAGCGACCATAATTTTTCAGTGTTATCTTCAAGTTTAGCCAGCACTTTTGTGCAATCAAGACCCTCATGTCGGTCCATATTTTTCTCAAATCGGGCTTTCAAAACTCCAAGCAGTTCTTCCTGCTGTTCCCGTGATAACTCTTTATTTCCATTAGCCATATTAATACTCTCCTTATTTTGAGTCCTCATTATATAAGGACAAAATTGTTTACTATTATTATGGTTTCTTTTAAAACGATTATCTCTCCAGTCACTTAATCTATTTTTGCTGCCTTTACTGCTTTAACGGTCCACCTGACTGCCAAAAAGAGATAGAGAAGTGCGGCATATATCATTACGCTTATCATATAAAAGATTGCCTGCTCCTGTGGATCCGCTGCAGATTCTCTAGTGATTCCGTGGAGTATGTCATATACTACAGCCGATTTAAAATCTGACCATATAGTGATTAAAGTGACCAATAACAATGCGAAAGCAAGAATAGCCTTTTTGTGAAAAACCTGTTTCTTTAAACTCACCATAAAAGCTTTGGGGAACGTCCCTTCTATACTAATTTTATTGTCGAAAGGAATCAGGAAATAAGTCATCAATCCTCCCCAGACAATCGCAAAAACCACTATTTCTGTGAATTGCAATCAGATCCCTCCACTTTTTTATCGACTTCCTTGCTTTCCTTCCAGATATTTTTTATATGCACTCGGGCTTTTCAAATGCTCGGGAACGAGTTCCGGAACCTGAACCTGCTCTTGGACCTCTTTTACATCAGGAGAAATTACCGCAATCCTTTTTCGAATATCATTTAGCAAATAGACCCCTCTAAATAAACATCCTGCTATAATTCCAAAAGCAACAATTCCGCCGAAAATTGGTCCCATGGCCAGTAAAAAATAGCCCAGGACAACACTCAATAGTATGGATAAAAACAAGTACATATCCGCTCTCCCTTACCTAATTCAATAAAATGAAATTCCCCCGAAGTTCTTTTTCATTGATAGAGATCCTGACTTTCAAGTCTCTAGTTCGCAGCACATACTCTTTGACTCCGATAAATTCAGATTCCGCAATCAAATAGAATTGTGTAGCTTTTTCCAAACCCTTAAAGTCGTTTTTCAGCATATATCTCTTCATAGTAATCTTGTTGCTCCTGTAAGATTCTCTTCTTCAAATAAGTTCAACAAACAGAAGCGTTAATCCTTCCATGATCCACACTTCCATTGGTTCACACGAAAAAAAAGCCACCTTGGTTGGCAGCATATAATAGAGCCCCAGGCAGCAATTAGCTTTTACACTTCGTATCCAATTAACGTGACGCTTTTGGCGGTTGACACACTTCACATTTACGCTGGTGATTATCCTTAAATTTCTTGAAGGTTTTTTCAAAGTTATTGCCGCATCCGCATTTAAATAGTAATTTTTGCGAAAAACCTTGGTACTCTGTCGTCAGCAGCTTACTCTCCGAATTGTTCTCCACAAACTCTTTAATCTTTCCGATCGTCCATCGTTTGTTCATCTCTTATACCTCCATATATTATCGCCAGGCGGAGGCTTTTCAGGCATCCGTGCAATTATATATAATTTATCATTAACCTAGTCCCTCATTATAACATGTGCCAGCATACAATCATATAAACGTGAGGTGGTAAACTGTTTTTACTCTTTATTGTTTTTTTCAAGCAGCTCAATTATTTGATCCAGTTTTTGCTCAATGCTCTTCTGATTGTCAGGTTTCTTTATTACAAGTGTCCGGACAGCATAAAAAACAGCAGCGACAATACCAATCAATAGAATGAAAAAAATTAACTGAAATAATAGATCCCCAATATTCATATTAACCCCGCCTCAATTTTTTTAAAAAAATTATCCTATAGTTTCTTTAGACTTCGCTTTTCTTTCATTCTTAATAATCATTTCAAGTGCATCTCTCGTTTCAGGATGCAGTATCATTTTATCTGAAAGACTGAGATTCGACAGCTTTACCTTCTTCCCCCACCTTCTCGAAAATGAACGCCAATCACATACCATCTCTAATAGATATTTTCTCGGCATGGGCAGTGCTTGTTTTTGATTCGGATCAACTACCCAATACTCCCAATGATGTTTATTTTTATGTTGATGATGGAGCCAGGCAAACTTCCATTTCTTTTCATCAATAGAATCTATTTTCCTATCCAAAAAGAATTTTTTCGTATAAGGTAAAAATTCCTTTGGATTAAATTTTGATAAGTCATGAGTAATTCCCTGTATGTATAAACCTTCATTCCAACATTCAACTAAAACATTGATTTTATGTTCAAGTATATATAGAAAGTTTCTCCAGCAAGCTTTTAACATAATAACCCCCTACTATACTAGAGTATATTGTCAGTTCATATTCTCCTTGATTGTCTGGTTTTCCTCCTGCTTTATAATAAAAAGGGAATAAACCTGAATAGATATTGAGTTTGTTTCTTAATTTATATTAATTTACATACCGCCCCTGCTGGACTTACTATTAAACTATATTCTGGACAGGGGTGGTATTTTTGGAAAAGTTTAGAGTGGGTATAATCGGGACGGGTTTTGGTGCCAGGGTTCATGCGCCAATGATGGACCATCATGAAGGATTCGAGGTTGTGGCAATTTCAAGTGTATCAAGGGGTAATATTGAGGAAGCACGTAATGCCAGCGGGATTGAGAATATCTATACTGACTGGCGCCAGATGCTCGAACAGGAGACTCTCGATTTAGTGGTCGTTGCTTCTGCAGTGCATTTACATAAGGAGATGGTTGTCACCGCTTTCGAAAAGGGGGTTCATGTAGTCTGTGAAAAGCCGATGGCTCTGGATGATTCAGAAGCAAAAGAAATGATATCAGCCAGAGACAAGGCAGGAAAACTTGGCCTGATCAACCATGAATTCCGCTTTCTTCCGGCTCGTACAAAGGTAAAGGAAATCATGGAAGGCGGTAAACTCGGGGAGATTTTGCACGTCCGTTACCAATGCTCATTTGCGAATTATACTGGCCTTATTTCAAAACCTCGCGGCTGGCTGGGCCAGGAGGAAAAGGGTGGCGGAATGCTAGGCGCAATCGGCTCCCATATGACCGATGCTCTTCAATGGTGGTTGAACAGCACATTTAAAGAAGTGTTTGCCCAGCTTCCCGTTCACATCCCTACTCAGACTGATGATAATGGGAATGTTGAACATCGGACAGCGGACGATGCTTTCCAGATTATCGGGACTTTGAAAACCGGAACTACTGTAACGCTTGAACTCATTTCTGCGGCGCGCCAAACCGATCACACATGGCGTCTTGAAATTTACGGAACGGAAGGCACACTTGTGATGCTGGATGACAAAAAGGTTCTGCTTTCTGCTGAAAGTTCTCCTTTTGAAGCAGTCGAGCTAGTACCAAATATAGAAGCACCTTCAACTATGCCGCAGATCGCCGCAAGGTACTATAACGGCTTTCAAAGGGCATTAGATGCCCTACATGAAACTCTGGTTTCCGGAAAGAAACATCCGTACCTCGCCGATTTCGAACAAGGACATGCAACTCAAAAAGTTTTAGACGCAGTTAGGACCTCTGCAAGCGAAGGCATAAAAGTCGAAGTTAAATAAAGAAGCAAGTCATTATTAATGATACCGACGGATTACCCGGGATGAGTACCGTTTTACAAGCTAAGCTTTATTGGCGACGGACACTTTTTCCGTTTTCCCATCGATATTTGTCCGTCATAGCCTTGATGACGGACATTTTTTCAAGTTCTTCACCGATTTGTGTCCGTAATGTCCTTAATGACGGACACTTTTTCAAGTTCTTCACCTATTTGTGTCCGTCATGGCCTTAATGGCGGACACTTTTTCAAGTTCTTCACCTATTTGTGTCCATCATAGCCTTGATGACGGACATTTTTTCAAGTTCTTCACCGATTTGTGTCCGTCATGGCCTTAATGACGGACACTTTTTCAATTACTTCACCGATTTGTGTCCGTCATAACCTTGTTGACGGACATTTTTTCAAGTTCTTCACCTATTTGCGTCCGTCATGTCCTTAATGACGGACACTTTTCCGATTCCCTACTTTATCTCATAAAGAAGCCCTATCCTTTAAATTAAAGAATAGGCCTGTCATTCTACATATCACGAAGCATTGTGTTCAATGAGCTTAATTCCTCTTCAATTGCGGCAAGACGCTTCTCCAGCGGATGCAGATTGCCTTTTACAGATTCCAATTTTTCGAGATTATGCTGTAACTGCAGATACTCATCCTTCAGTTCGACGATTTTATATTCAATTTCTCTTTTATCCATTGGTTTATCCCCCTGTTTTGACGATTCCTTTATCTAGAATAGCCATATTGGCGTTTTTATTCAAGAAGCATAGACACACAAAAGGCGTACAGACAATTCTGTACGCCTTCCATGACTATTTATTCACTTTTGATAAAAGTGTGATGCTGTAAATGGCTGCAAGACCTACAAGGATGTAGACCAACTTAGCGATTGGGCTGTCCATGCCTCCGAAAAGGCCGCCGACCAAATCCCATTCAAATAATCCAACCAATAGCCAATTTAATCCGCCGACAATAAGCAATACTAATGATACCAAATTTAAAGTTTTCATTCTGACACCACCAATTGTATAATTTTTGTGTAACCTTTTCGAGATTAATTATACAAAACATATACAAAATTATCAAACATTTTTTATTTTTTTTCAAATACCCGATATTAAGGCTTTTGTTTTGTGCAATTTTTGTATAACTTATTAGTGGAGGTGAAAATATTTGTATAGCATTAAGCAAGTTTCGGAGCTGCTTGATATCCCGGCTGTGACAATTCGCGCATGGGAAAATCGATACACCGTTGTCACGCCTACCCGGACAGAGGGCGGGCATCGCTTATATAACGAAAAGGATTTAGAAACACTCAAGTGGATCAAGACACAGGTACACGAAAAGAATATGAAAATCAGTGACGCCGTCAGGCTTCTGCGGGAATCTCCCCCTGCTCCAGCGTCACCTCCACATGTCAGTGACAAATTCGAAGAATTAACGGAACAGCTTTATCAGGCTCTTGTCAGCCTTGATACCCAAGAGGCAAACCGGATTGCTGACCTTGCTTTTTCCTTGTATGACTATGAAGAGGTGTTCCACCACATATTAGTTCAGGTTTTGTATAAGGTTGGGGACGAATGGGAGACTGGCACCATCAGTGTTGCCCAGGAACATTTTTCTTCGCAGTTCATCATTAACCGCTGCACCCAATTCCTGAGGGTTCTGCCTGTGAACCATGCCCTTCCGAAAGTGTTGGCATTCTGCCCAGAAGGAGAGCATCATCAAATCGGGTTGATGGTCTTTAGCTTGTTTTTAAAGAAAAAGGGAAATGACGTGATCTATCTTGGTCCGAATACTCCTCTCGAAGGATTAGAAGATCTGATGAAAATGAGGAACATTTCCGTTGTCGCAATTTCGATGACAAATCCCGCTCCGGTCAAAACGGTAGAAAACTGGATACAGTCATGCCTTGAAACGAACACTTCACTCAAATTCATCATTGGCGGCAGCTGTGTCCATGACTGTCCAAAACTGGAGTCCAAATCTGTCACTTACTCACTCGGCTTTGACTGGGATAAATGGTACGAATCGTTTATGCGGGGTTAATAAAAATTCGCACAAGAAAAGCAACGCTGCAGCGTTGCTTTTCTCTTATGTCCCGCAAAAAGTCTTGTACGGCTGGGCCGATGGCGGTGCCGGCTTGCAGTATTCGGCCTGTTCAACTGAGTGCTCATATGGGTTGGCAAGCACTTCGAGCAACTTCACCATGACACTTAAGTCACCATTTACAGCGGCCTCCAGTGCTTCCTCAACCCTATGGTTGCGCGGAATGACGCCCGGATTGCTGTCACGCATCAGTTCCTGTGAGTCTTCCTTTGATTGCTCCTGGCGTCCGAGTCTTTCCTGCCATTTTTCATGCCACTTCTTGAACTCTTCAGACTTGAACAACTCTGACCCTTCAAACTGATCAAAGGTCAGGGCTTTAAACGTATTCGTAAAGTCAGCCTTATGTGTATGCATTAAATTGAGGAGATCGGAAATAAGCGCCTTGTCTTCTTTTTCCTCATTAAAAATACCCAGTTTCAATCTCATTCCGGATATGAATTCTGACTCAAATATTTCCGGGAATTCTGAGAGGGCTTCTTCCGCCAGCTTTACCGCTGCGTCTTCATCTTCATGCAGCAAAGGCAATAGGGCTTCAGCAAACCGCGACAGATTCCAGCCACCGATATACGGTTGATTACCATAAGCGTAGCGGCCTTCCCGGTCAATTGAACTGAAAACGGTCGCCGGATCATATGTGTCCATGAAAGCACAAGGTCCATAATCAATCGTCTCACCGCTGATCGTCATGTTGTCCGTATTCATGACACCGTGGATAAAACCAACATGTTGCCACTTCGCAATCAATGCTGCCTGACGCTTGATCACTTTTTTCAAAAAGGAAAGATAGCCGTTATCCTCACCTTCAACTTCAGGATAATGGCGGTCGATCGCATAATCAGCTAATGCCCGAAGATCCTCTGTCTTTCCCCAGTTCGCGGCAAATTGAAAAGTTCCAACCCTTAGGTGGCTTGCTGCCACACGCGTAAGGATCGCTCCGGTCTGCATTGTTTCGCGGATGATTTGATCCCCCGTTGTCGCCACTGCCAGACTTCTTGTAGTCGGGATTCCCAATCCTACCATCGCTTCACTGATGATAAATTCCCTGAGCATCGGCCCCAGGCCTGCACGGCCATCACCGCCACGGGAATATGGTGTCCGACCTGAGCCTTTCAGCTGAATGTCAAACCTCTCACCATCAGGAGTAATCTGCTCTCCCAGCAGTACCGCCCTGCCGTCACCGAGCATGGTGAAATGGCCGAATTGATGTCCTGCATATGCCTGGGCAAGCGGAGTACCTCCTTCAGGTATCTCGTTGCCGCCAAACAGAGCAGCCCCTTCAGCAGCTTGCACTGCTTCGGGATTTAGCCCAAGCTCTTCCGCAAGCGACTCATTGAAGATAACCACTTCCGGTGCTTCCACAGGAGTTGGCTTCTGCAGGTTATAAAATATTTTAGGCAGACGCGAATAGCTATTATCAATATTCCAGCCAGCATACTTATTAGTCATTGTATTACCTCCTTTACATTCACTATACCTTCGTGCATTTTTCATATCCATTAATGTATTCTTCCTGTTACTTAATATACCCTCCCCACTGATTGATGAAGCTGACTATTGTTTAGGATTCAGGGGCTTAGAATGCGACAACAGCCTGATCACATAGTGGTTAGACTAATTTTATCTCGCAGGTTTTCAGACTGTGATTAAATTTTTTTAAAATACATTCAGAAACAAACCTATCGGACACTTTCTCGAGATTCCTCCTTCTGTTTATCCGATAGAGCCCTACTATCGGCTTAAAACATATAAAAGAACATGAAAAGGCGAACATTCTCAATGTTCGCCTTTTCCAGTGTTTATTGATTTCCATTCTTAACCCATCCAGCGACAGTCACAGTGCGCTTCGCCTGGTGTTTTACCGCTGCTTCGACGTCTTCAACCATATTGCCGTCCTGGTCGACGGTTACGCTTGTGCCGTATGGGTTGCCGCCAGCTCCGAATGTTACTGGATCGGTATAACCTGGCGCTGCGACAATCGCACCCCAGTGGTACATCGTAGTGTACAGAGACAGGATAGTAGCTTCTTGTCCGCCATGCGGATTTTGCGCGGATGACATGGCGCTCACGACTTTATTCACCAGCTTGCCCTGAGCCCATAGGCCGCCTGTCGTGTCAAGGAATTGCTTCATCTGGGATGGCATGTTTCCAAATCGTGTAGGTACGCTGAAGATAATCGCGTCTGCCCATTCAAGATCGTCTGGAGTTACTTCAGGGATATCCTTTGTGTTTTCAACAGTTGCTTTCCATGCTTCATTGCCTTCAATCGCTGATTCAGGCGCTAATTCCTTCACTTTGAAAACCTTCACTTCTGCTCCAGCTTCTTTTGCGCCTTCTGCAGCCCATTTCGAAAGCTGTACATTCGTTCCGCTCATGCTGTAAAAAATCACTGCTAATTTGACCATATTGATTGCCTCCCTTATTTGATCCTACATTAAGGTATTTCCACTAATCTTCTATGACAAACTTGCTTATAGATACTCTTTTTCAATTTCACGCGTGCTGCGGACTGTATCAATCGGACGCACAAAGTCCTCGATCTGCTCCCGCTTCGATTCGAGGAACGGCGGCAATGACAATTTTTCACCAAGAGTTTCGTATGGTTCGTCACCCAAGAAACCTGGTCCGTCTGTTGCCCATTCAAACAAGATTCCTGGTGCCACACGTGCATACAATGATTCAAAGAAGAATCGGTCGACATAGCCAGATGTTCCGAATCCCGCCGCCTTCATATGCTCGATCCACTCATAAAGTACTGAAGTATCGGCAACACGGAATGCGGCATGATGCACGGTGCCGAATCCCTGGCGTCCCGCCGGAAGCACTTTATTGTCCTCAACAATGACCTGTGCGCCATTCCCGCCTTCACCCATTTCAAATAGGTGCAAGGAATCCTCTTGCCCTACTTCACGCATGTGCATGACTTTTTCCAATACTTCTTTAAAATAATCGAAGCGTGAGATGCGGATGTGGATCGGTCCAAGGCCTGTAATTGCGTACTCCAACGGTACCGGACCGTTTTGCCATGGAGTCCCTGAAGCTACGCCTTTGTTGAACTCATCTGAAACCAGCATGTATTGCTGATCATCAAAATCGACAAATGAAATTGTCTTCTTGCCGAACAATTCCTTGATGCCCGTATGCTTGACGTCGTATTTATCAAAACGCTTCACCCAGTATTCCAGCGCCGCATCGGTCGGCACACGGAAGCCAGTTTTATAAATCTCGTCCGTTCCATGAGAACCCTTTGGAATCCCTGGGAAATCAAAGAATGTCATATCCGTGCCCGCTGACCCTTTATCGTCCGCAAAAAATAAGTGATATGTGCGGATATCATCCTGGTTGACTGTTTTTTTTACAAGACGCATCCCCAAAACATATGTGAAAAACTCATAGTTCTTTTCCGCGCTGCTTGTAATAGCTGTAACATGGTGAATTCCTTTTAATTCGTTCAAGTTGTCTCCCCCTTTATCTCGAAACCGAGATATTGATACAAAAAAATATCTATCATTACTTTATCCTTATCCACTTTGAAAAAAACATAATATCTTGAATTCGAGATAATTTTATCATGAGGCTATTTCCATGTCAACCCGGATAAAAGCCTTTGAGATCACTCAAAGGCTTCCAACTATTGCTTAAGAACTTCTTTATATTCAGGTTTCCTCTCGAATTCCTTTTGTGCAAAAGAACAAACCGGCTCCACCTTCAAGCCCTCATTCTTCGCCTTTTCCGCAACATGGCGAACCAATTCCTCCGCCACGCCCTGTCCACGATTCGCCGGGTCGACACCTGTATGGTTGATGACAAGGTAATCATCCCCGTCACGAGTAAAGGTCACTTCCCCGACCTCAAGTCCATCTGAATCCTTCGCGACAAAACGTCCATCTTCTTCGGTATAGTTAAACGACATAACAGCACCTCCTGAAAGTGAAAATCTCCATAGGTTCTTCTGGATCATTGTCTTCCTCTTTTTCCCCCATTATGATGAACTTACTCATTTTTGTTCAATATTTTTCCATAACCTCTACACTGCGCATACGAAATTATTGAACATGGCAATCTATAGATATGTATCCAAAGCAGATCTAAAAGGAATGATTAATTTGAAAAATGATCGTCTTTCACGCTTTGATAAGATTGTCGAGATGGGAAAGGAAGGGCAAAAGGCTTTAAATGAGTACTGGTTGGACTACGCTCTATACACGTCTTTTGAGTACTGGCTGATGGTCCTTTTACTGTTGGCCCCTTAGTTTTACTATTTATTAAAATCAATAAAGATAAACTTTTCCAAATTCTCTTTTACGGCTACAGTGTTCATATTTCTTTTGGATATGAAGACTTGTATGGGAAAAATTTGGGGTACTGGAATTATCCCTTTCCTGTCATCCCTGCTTTGCCAGGGCTTACACTCGACTCAAGCCTGATTCCAGTAATTTTTATATTCATTTATCAATCCACGCTAAACAGTAATAAAAAATATTATTTGTATTCTATTCTTACTTCGGTATTTCTATCTTTTGTTTTTAAACCCATGCTTGTAGGATTAGGGTTATTCCGAATGTATGGATCGATTAACTACATTCACTTATTTCTCAGCTACTTATCGATAATAATCTTTGCCAAATTAATAACTGACTTATTTGTCTGGATTAAAAAAAGAGACAGCACAAGCCAATAAATATCTTAAATTGACCGGATTACACTATCCAATTATCCTTATCTCTGTATGCTTCATCCAATAAGTAAATCGTATGAATTGAAAGGAAATGGCGCAATCGAGCTGCTCCTTTCACAGATTCACCAGCAGTTCAAAATCGGAAAATAAATAAGCCTGATTCCACACAGGGAATCAGGCTTATTTTTTTATGCCATCAACGGAAGACTGTTGCCGGCACATCGAACTGGTTCCATAAAAACAAGATAAAAACCACAGAGGCAATCCAGGCAAACAGCGGGTTATGAAAATGCAGTTTTAAAATGAGGAACATAACCGAATTGAACAGCGCAGACCACCAGAGATTCCAGCCATTAAAATATTTGATCAGCTGAAAATGTAAATCCACGAGCTCATTTGCAAAATAGACAATCACCCACGCCAGATAATAAAGTGTTTTTTTCATGAAGCCGTGTTTTGGGAAATGGGCTAAGTACGCCAGGCATGTCGCCGGATACTTTATCGCCATGATTGAAAAAGAAATATGCGTATTCGTGATCCCAGCTTCTTCGTCACCGGGTGAAGGAACATACCTCCACATTGGATAATGATCCGACAAAAGGTACATATAGAGAAAGTCCCCGAGGATAAAAAAGAGAACGGTTGGATAGTACTTTCTCCAGTTCTTCCAGTCTCCCCATTTTATTAATATACCTGCCCATATCAGCCCATAGATTGTATTGACCATAAATCCGCCTCTTCTTTTACAAATAAAGGAAATCAAATGTAGTATAACCAACAATCCTTCTTGTTATTTCTCAATTAAGTGTTCAAGGAATAATTAACTTGGATGAAGGAAAGATACATCTCCCTTAACACTCTTCATCTAGACATAAAAAAAAGCTTAAGGAGGATGAAAAGATGAGGGAGGGGCTGACCGTAGAGGAAAAGCAAAAACTCGCAGATCTTAAGCTTCGGTTGCTGAACGCAACAACAGATGAGGAAAGAGGTTCCTTGCTGCAGGCCATTAATAACGCCAAAAATTCATGGCGTCATTAGATTAGCAATAACAGTGGAAATCACTGTTATTTTTTTGCCCATAAAAAAAGAATGGGGATTCCCCCATCCTTTTATTTTTCTTATTTCAATTCTTGCAGTTCAGCCAATGTTGACTGGATGTCTTGATCAGAAAGTGGTGCAAAGCCTGTTTCTGCTGCTACATCCTGAGCGTTTTCCATAGTGAAGATTGCATAGTCAAGCACTTGTGGCTTTTCTTTTGCCATGTTCACGTTCAAGTATGTGAATACTGGGCGCGTGAATGGAGCATAGTCGCCGTCTTCCTTGATTGTTTCAAGAGAAGGTTCAACAGGACCGTTACCGAAATCAACGTTTACTGCAGACAATTTGTCTTTGTTGTTTGCATAATATCCATAGCCGAAGAAGCCGATTCCGTTCTTGTCTTTTGATACTAGGTCAACAAGTGTTGCATAGTCTTGCTGAAGGTTGATGCCTTCTACAAGGTCTTTTTCTTCAAGAATCTTTTCGAACATGAACTCATATGTTCCGTGGTTTTCGTTAGGGCCGTATGTTTTGATCTCTTCAGCCGGGAAGTCAGGGCGAACATCAGACCATTTCTTCTTACCGCCTTCAGCTAGGAAGATATCAATGATTTCTTCTTTTGTCAGTTCCTTAGCCCAATCGTTCTCTTTATTAATAACGATGGTAATACCATCTAAAGCTACTTTCATTTCTTTCACATCGATGCCAAGCTCTTCAGCTTTTGCTTTTTCTTCGTCTTTGATCTGGCGTGATGCATCATTGTAGTCCGTTCCGTCTTCAACGAGGAATTTCTTGAAGCCAGCAGAAGTCCCAGAGCGGCTTACTTCTACAGAAACATCCTCTTGCTTATCCATATAATTCTCAGCCATTTTTGCCATGAACGGATATACAGTTCCAGAACCATCGATCACGACGCTGCCTTCAAGTTGAGTTTCAGTTTCATTAGAGCCATTCGTTGCTTCCGCGTTGCTTTCTCCATCTGAACAAGCTGTCCCAAATGCCATTACTGAAGCAAGCATAGTAAACATCGCTAACTTTTTAAAACTCTTCATTTCTTAATTCCCCCTAAATATTATGTCCGTTGCTACAAGTACAAGATTACTAGACAGTTATTAATGGGGTTTTAAGGAGTTGTAAATTAATTGAAAAGGATTGTTAAGGAATGTTAATTCTTTCCCAAAAGGAAGATGTTGTATATAGTGGGGGAAAGGAGGTTTCGAAATGAAGTATGTATTGGAAACAACAGATCCTGAAAAATCCCTGACCTTGGAAGCTGCCATCAAGGGACAACCGACGATGGTCGTATTTGTCCGTCATCTTGGCTGACCAGTCTGCCGGGCATATCTTGCGCAGTTGCGCGAGCGAATAACAGAAGTTGAAGCAACAGGCTACCAGGTTGTTGCGGTTGCCCCTTCAAAAGGAACTTTTATCAAGCAGTTTGTTGACCAGTTCGGGCCTTTCCCTTTTCCTATACTCGGGGATCCTTCCCGCCAAGCATACCGGGGCATGGGCCATAAAACGATGCCAAAATGGAAGCTGCTGGCTAAAGCCGGATTCGGATTCATCACTGGCCAGGTTAAAGATTTTATTCCTAAAAATGAGAAACAAAAGGAATTCGTCATGAAATCGATGAAGACACAGGACGTCTACATCCAGGGAGGAACCTGGCTCTATTCAGCCGACGGTAAACTCTTGTGGAAGCATATCGATGAATCACCTGAGGATCACGCAAAAATCGAGGAAGTTTTGGAACAAATGAAAAAACGCTGATCAGCTTAACCCGCGATCAGCGTTTTTTCTTTTCATTTTTATCAGAAGATTGTTCAAACAACTGTGTAATATAACCTGTTAATTCAAAACCCTCTTCATTCATGAATTCCTTAATTTGTTTCATCCTAATCTACCTCCGTTGTTAATATATTGTTGGTTATAGTATTCCCGCTCTAGCAAACTTTTATTCACCCAATTTTTAGAAGGATTGGTAGTCTATTAATTTAGACGGGGATAGATTGGAAAAGTTACATAATTAATAAAAGTTTTACATTTTCTGTTTATTTAAATTCCACATACTGTAGTTAAGCTGAAGAGCGTAAGCAACCCACGCAATATACGGCAGCATCAGCCGGCCGGCGATTTTTTGATAGTATTGATATGTCGTCAATGTAATCATGCCCAGCAGCAGGCCGATCTCTGCAAATGCTGATCCACGAAGATTCTATTTGAAAAATAAGAACGACCTGGTGCACTCAAACCTGTCTTAATCCCTCCGGGTTCTTGACAGCTTTTGGCTTGATGACCTCAAACCTGTCTTGATTCCTTCGGTTTCTTGACAGCTTTCGGCTTGGTGCACTCAAACCTGTCATGATTACCTCGGTTTCTTGACAGCTTTTGGCCTGGTGCACTCAAACCTGTCTTAATTCCTTCGGTTTCTTGACAGCTTTTGGCTTGATGACCTCAAACCTGTCATGATTACCTCGTTTTCTTGACAGCTTTCGGCTTGGTGCACTCAAACCTGTCTTAATTGCTTCGGTTTCTTGACAGCTTTTGGCTTGATGCACTCAAACCTGTCATGATTACCTCGTTTTCTTGACAGCTTTCGGCTTGGTGCACTCAAACCTGTCTTAATTGCTTCGGTTTCTTGACAGCTTTTGGCTTTGTGCACTCAAACCTGTCTTAATTCCTTCGGTTTCTTGACAGCTTTTGGCTTGGTGCACTCAAACCTGTCTTAATTCCTTCGGTTTCTTGACAGCTTTTGGCTTGGTGCACTCAAACCTGTCTTAATTCCTTCGGTTTCTTGACAGCTTTTGGCTTGGTGCACTCAAACCTGTCTTAATTCCTTCGGTTTCTTGACAGCTTTTGGCTTGGTGCACTCAAACCTGTCTTAATTCCTTCGGTTTCTTGACAGCTTTTGGCTTGGTGCACTCAAACCTGTCTTAATTCCTTCGGTTTCTTGACAGCTTTTGTCTTGGTGCACTCAAACCTGTCTTAATTCCTTCGGTTTCTTGACAGCTTTTCCCCTGACGCCACCAAACCTGTCTTAATTCCTTCGGTTTCTTGACAGCTTTTCCCCTGACGCCACCAAACCTGTCCGAACTTCCACCTACTTCTGACAGCTTTTCACCCGTAACCACCAAACCCGTCCGAACTTCACCCTACTTCTGACAACTTTTCTCCCTTCACCTCCAAACCTGTCCGAACTCAGACCTACTTCTGACACCATCTCCTCTATCAACCCAGAACCTGTCTAAATAACAAAAAAAGCGCCAGCCTAAAAGGCCAGCACTCTCTTTCTATCATCCTATTTAACAAGAACATAAGGATTTCCGCCGATGGATTTTCTCATTTCTGCAGTAATTACCACGTTTGATTGCTGTGCGGCACCTGTCGTCTGTTTCTTTTCTCCGCATCCGTCATAGAACATTGGCTTTGCTTGCATTTTCGTATCCCCCTAGAATGGTTTTGTTGACATTAGCACGATGAGCAAGACAGCAGCGACGTGTGCAATGCCGTTTAGCTTGGCAGCTTTTTTATCCAACTGATGATACTCGGCTGGCAGTTCGCCATCACCGCTGTTCATCACTATATCGCCTTGCTTTTCGATTGTTTTTGGTAACATGGCTGCGACGACTGGCTGGATCAGGATGTAGATGATCAAAGAACCGATAAACCATCCCTGTGACCAAAGCACTGGATTGACGATGGCCATCAAGATCCCGCTGGCTAACAAAGTAAGCGATCCAATCTTCGCAAACATTTCTATTTTCCTATTAATCTCAAAACAAACTTTCGCATTCGTTACTGACTTAGCACCAAACTTGGCTACAACCGGCATTCCAAAGCTCGCTCCTAAACCAACAACGGCGGCGATTACATGAACCAAAACCAATAACCCATATAAAGTCATTCTCATTCCCCTTATTACTTTTATACCATAAATATTCCTTTCTAGGTAAAAAATTCTGATATTTCTAACTTATTTATAGTGATTTTCTACTATAACTACAAAAAAAGAAGCATGAATAAATTTCATGCTTCCTCTCACTCACTCCCCGGCACTCAACCACATCTCCATTGCCAGCTCGAGTTCGTCATTCAATTGCTGTTTCCTGCTATACAGCTTATCAAGTTCCTCATAATCCTGATTAACACCCATCACTAAATCAAGCTCCGTGATTTCTTTTTCAAGGCCTTCGATTTTCCTTAAAAGCTTCGCGGAAGGTTCAGGGTGTGACTGTTGCGACACCCTCTTCTCCTTGAAAACAGACACCGGTTCAGTCACAGCTTTCTCCTTTTCCGCGGACTTCTCCTTCTTATAATCATCATAGTTTCCCTGATAGCTCTTCAACCCAAAATCCTCAACCGAAATCACGCGCTCACCAATTTTATTGATGAAATAGCGGTCATGTGAGATAAAGAAAATCGTGCCTTTGAAGTCTTCCAGTGCAGCCTCAAGCGTTTCGATTGAATCAATATCCAGGTGATTTGTCGGCTCATCAAGGATCAGCAAATTGATATCCTGGAACATCAGCATCGCCAGCTTAAGTCTGATTCGCTCCCCGCCTGATAGGAACTTCACCTTTTTAAAGACACTCTTTTTGTAAAACATGAACTTCGCCAGGTACTCGCGTGCTTTCCCTTCGACAATCGAGATATCCTCCCGGAAGCATTCGAGAACCGTAAGTTGCTCATTCTCAAACTCAATCTTCTGAGGAAGGTAGGCGGCCATCACATTCGCACCAAACTCCACGACGCCCGAATCTGGCTGCTCCTCGCCTAAAAGCATCTTCAGGAACGTCGTCTTGCCACTGCCATTCGGACCAACAAGGCCGACCCGCTCACCATAATGAACCATCAAATCAGCACCATCAAAAATCAGCTTATCCTCATAGCGCTTAGAAACACCAACCGCCTTGATCGTTTCATTCCCTGAGCGCATCGCGTCGTTAAAATTGAGCCTCATATTCCTTCGTTCAAAAACCGGCTTATCTATACGGTCCACTTTATCAAGCTTCTTTTGGATGCTCGCCGCACGCCTGAAGAACTTATTATTGTCCGCCCTCAATGCCCAGTCGCGAAGGCTCGTCACCTGTTTCTCCATATTGTTGATCTTTTTCTGTTGCTCGCGGAACTGCTCATATTGCACCCGCATATTTTCTTCTTTCTGGCTGATAAAAGCTGAATAATTGCCCTTGTAGCTGATCGTTTCCATGTCCTCAATCTCAACGACTTTATTGACGACATTATCGAGGAAATAACGGTCATGCGAGACAATCAGCACAATTCCCTTATAATTTTTCAAAAAGCCTTCCAGCCATTCAATTGAATCCATATCTAGATGATTCGTCGGCTCATCCAGCAGCAGGATGTCCGGGTGATGAATCAGGATCTTACCTAATCCAACCGTCGTTTTCTCTCCTCCGCTCAACAAATCAAAGTCCTTCTGTAAAAAGCTGTCGGTAAACTTAAGCCCGGTGCAAACCTTGCTTAACTTCTCCTCCTGATCATAACCACCCTTTGCTTCATACAGATTCACTAAATCACTATACTTATTCAGTGCTTTTTCCAGGGCCGCATCCTCTAAAACCTGCATCTGCTCCTCGATTTCACGCATCTGCTTTTCAATGGCATGAACCTCTTCAAATGCAAGATTCAGCACATCCATCACTTTCAGCCCAGCCGGATACGAAGGCATCTGTTCCAGATAGGCAAACGATGCTCCCCGAGGACGGTGGACCAGCCCTTCATCATAGCCCGGGCTTGAGGTCTGCGGGTAGCCCGGATAATAATGCATAGGCTCGATTCCGGCAATCACCTTAAGAATCGTGCTTTTGCCGCTTCCGTTCGCTCCGACAATCCCAACCTTATCCCCTTCAAATGCCTCCAATGTAAAACTATTCACGACCAGCGTCGCTTCCATATATTTTTTAATGCCATGCACTTTCAGTTCTAACATATAAACTCCTTCTTTCATCCATAATGAAGCTACGCTTTTTATGGACAGCACAAAGAAGAACCTATTTACTATTCAATTTTATAAGAAAAGCGGAAGCGCCTTGGTCAGCCCCGACAAGCGTGGAGGGCCGACCAGTGAAGTCGTTCTTTGACTTCATTGGGCGGACCGAAATCGAAAAGTATAGCCGACTGTCCAGAAACGCAGAAACTGGAGACTCCGACAAAGAAGCGCTTTTTGCTTCTGCCGGCAGAGTTGAAGTTTCGGAGTTTCTAGGAGGCGACACTAGACAAGCGACTCGAGCTGCTCAAAGCTAACGCTTCTCGCAAGATACTCCAAGAAGCCACCTCAGCGATGAAAACTGGCTAGGCGCTGGAGCTGGACAATTCTCGAAGTGGAAAATTACTTTTCTTAATATATAAACAAAAAAAGACCGTAGAAATCCCTACAGTCTTGAATCAACAATTTCAGCAAGCCAAAAAAGCCCATGCCAAAACATCACTATCACGATTCAGTAAAGTAAGTTATCTTCTAATTGCCGCAATTCCATAAAGAGCATAACGAAATAAACCTATGCAATAGGCATTTTTACACTCGTTACAAAATCCATATTAATTTACAAAAATTAATAATTAGCAATTAGATGTTGGTTCCATAAACTTACTTTCCCTCCTCAATCATTTGTTTTATCATCTCAGATTTACATTATTTTGTAAATATTTTTGGATATTTTTTCATGATTCTTCTTCCTCCAGGACAAGCATAGAATGGTAGAAATCTTGTCCACCAGAAAGGATTCCGTGCAATGATTCCGTTTCGCGCCAAGCTTACCGCTTCTTTTTATGCTCTATTATCAATCAGTTTTTGGGGAGTTTCCTTTGTTTCTGCGAAAGCTGTACTCGGAAAGCTCGATCCGTACTCATTATTGGTGCTCCGCTTTGGCCTCGGAGCTCTGTTTTTATTGATGATTTTACTGCTGAATCGCTATCGTTTGCGAATTTCGATTGCATACATTCCTCACTTGGTTGTCCTCGGAATACTGGGTGTGTTTGTTCACCAACTCCTGCAGGCAACTGCTCTGTTAACGATCAATGCCTCGTCAGCCGGCTGGCTGATTTCTTTTTCGCCTATTTTCACCGTCATCCTCTCAGTTCTGTTTTTACATGAAAAGATGGATGTAAAAAAAGCAATCGGAATGGTGGTCGCCATTACGGGGGTATTTATCGTCACTACCACCCGAAGCGGCCATTCCTTCGAGTTCGCCATGAACATCGGCTTCATCCTGATGATCCTGAGCACACTGAACTGGGCGGTCTATTCCATCCTTTTAAAAAGGCTTCATATCCCCTATCCTGCCCTTTTGGTGACATTTTACATGAGCTTAATCGGCTTTGTGCTCACTCTCCCTTTTATCATCCGCAACAGAGGCTGGGAATCCCTGCCCTTGCTGACACAGACGGAGTGGGCACATCTTTTGTTCCTTGCGATATTCGTGTCTGGAATTGGATATTGGTATTGGGGAAAGGCCTTGGAGGTTTTGGATGCCTCGAAAGTGTCAATGTTTTTGTACCTCGAGCCGCTGGCTACCCTGATTGCTGCCATTTTTCTTTTACATGAAAAATTTATCCTCATAAGTGCGATTGGCGGAATCATAATTATTATAGGAGTGGCCATTGTCAATGGTGGTCTTGCGAGTTTATTGGCGCGTACCCTTTTAAGAAAATGAAGAAGGTGGGAGCTCTCATGACTTTGAATCCTCAGGTAAAAAATGTGTTAGATTCATTGAAAAATCCATCCAAACACGAGATGAAGGAAGCACTGTCGAAGATCAATATGCCTATCGATGAAATGGAGCCATTCCTCCAATCATCTTCCGGAAAGCCTTATTATCGAAAACTCCTATACAAAAGCGAGGATGTCGAGCTGCTGGTGATGAACTGGTCAGATTTAGAATGTGCACCTCATGACCATGGCGATTCCCACGGCTGGATTCACGTCCTTAACGGGACTTCCCTCAATTCCGTCTACGAGATCAAGAGCGACAGACTTCCGAAAGAACTATTCAAGGAGTACCATCATCAAGGACATCTTTTCTATGCTCCGCAGAAAGGTGTCCATAAAATGCAGGCAGACGGCGCAAGAGGACTCGTCACTCTCCACCTCTATTCCCCGCCCATCAGCGGGATGAAGGTCTATGATCTCGAAAAATGCGCCGCCTGTGTCGTCTCCGATGACTGTGGGGCATGGTGGCCAGAGGAACAGCGTCAGAAAATTAAAGAAATCCAGCTTACAAAACAAGAAGACGGTTCTCATGCTTCATGAGAACCGTCTCTTAAGATTTCTATCCACGGAATTTCAAGGCCAAGCCCTTCAGGAAATTCCGCGCAAATTTGTCGCCACATTCCCGATAGTTCTTATGCCCTTCTTTTCTTAAAATCGCGCCGAGCTCACCCTTTGACACGCGGACTCCCGCAAGGTCAAAAATCTCGAGCATATCCTCGCTCGTGAGCGACAGGGCGATCTTCACTTTTTTCAAAAGCTGGTTATTCACAGTCTCCCCGGTTAGTGGCGGAGCACCATTCTCCCCCGGACGCTTCCCTCTTTTAAAAGTAACCATGCCATTCAAAAACTGCTCCATCATCGCGTTATTGATTCTTATGTAGTCCTCAGGTACATCTTCATCCCCATACTCATCTTCATCAATTTTCTGCAGCATCATTCGGACATCGTCCTTCGTCACGTTCACGCCGCCAAGCTTGAACATCTCCACCATATCAGTATCCTTGATATCCAGCGCATACCGCAAACGGATCATTATATCATTGTTAAGCATTAAAAATCCTCCTATAGAAAGCTGTACCGTTAGTATTCCCGATTAACTATTGCAGTCTAACATTAAATGTTAAAAAAGCCTATTCTTTTCATCTTCGGTTCATTTTTTAAAATTGATCTATCAACCTACATATAAATTTAGTTCTTAAATCAATAATGTTCACTTAGAACCATTTAATAAATCGTAATGATTCCTAAAATCATTTACAAATATACCTTTCTGTTTTACAATTTAAATCGTAATCATTTCGATTAATGGAATTATCGTATAAGGAGATCACTATGAAAATTACTAAACTATCACTTGGTTTACTGCTATTAGTCGGTTTGACACTAGCCGGCTGTTCTTCCAGCAAGGAATCAGCCAACAAAAATAATCCAGAAGCCACTAAGCTGACAGTCTTTACAACCATCTACCCTCTCCAGGATTTTGCGAAAAAAATCGGCGGGGACTTAGTGGATGTGGAAAGCATCTATCCACCGAATGTAGATGCCCACAGTTTCGAACCAAGCACGAAGGATATGATGAAGCTTGCTGAAGCTGATTTATTCATTTATTCCGGTGCGGGAATTGAAGGATTTGCGGAAAAAGCGGAGCAAGCCTTGAAAAATGAAAAGGTCATGATTGTAAAAGCCACAGAAAATGTGGATATGATTGAGTCTTCCCATGATCATTCTCATGAAGGGGATGATGCTCATTCTGAAGAAGAGCACCATGACGAGGAAGCCGCTCACTCCGAAGAAGAGCACCATGACGAAGAAGCCGCTCACTCTGATGAAGAACATCATGACGAAGAAGCCGCTCACTCCGAAGAAGAACACCATGACGAAGAAGCTGCTCACTCCGAAGAAGAACATCATGACGAAGAAGCCGCTCACTCCGAAGAAGAACACCATGAGGAAGAAGCCGCTCACTCCGAAGAAGAACACCATGACGAAGAAAACACCAACTCGGACGAGGAGCATCATGATAAAAACTTAGATCCACATGTTTGGCTTGATCCAATCCTGTCTATCAAACTGGCATCATATATCAAAGATTCCTTGATTGAGCTTATGCCTGATCATGAACAGGAGTTTGAACATAATTTCGCGCAACTTGAGCAAGACCTAAAGGAATTGGATAATGAATTCAAGAACGTGATTGACCTGGCAGAAAACAAACATTTGCTTGTCGCCCATGAAGCGTATGGATACTGGTCAAATAGATATGGAATTATCCAGATCGCTGTCAATGGACTTTCTCCTACACAGGAGCCTTCACAACGAGAATTGACAAAGTTGATTGAAGAAGCAAAAGAACATGATTTGAAATACATTGCGTTTGAACAGAATGTTTCTTCACGCGTGGCAGAAATGATTCAAAGAGAAATCGGGGCTGAAACAGTGACCCTGTATAACCTCGAGTCCATTTCAGCTCAAGATATGGAGAATCAAGAAGATTATTTCAGCCTGATGCGGAAAAATCTTCAGACGCTGGAAAAAGTGTTAAATTGATATTCTTTTTACTAGATTGTACATATTTTCTTTATTAAATTAGTACAATCTAGTAAAAGTAACTAGGAGGAGAAAATGATTCGTTTAATCCGGTCTAATCTATTGGATATTACAGGGTTTGCTGTCATTCTGGCATTTCTAATGCTGTTAAGCCTGGGGATGGGGTTTAAGAGTAATTTGGAAATCCCATCTTCCATTCTGAACCTGAATACGATATTTCTCAGTATTTTAATAGAAGCCTTCCCTTTCGTACTGATCGGTGTGCTGATTGCGGGAATGATCCAGATTTTTGTAACTGAAGAGCATATAAGCAGGTGGATTCCCAAGAACAAGTATATGGCAATTTTCATGAGCTGCAGTGTGGGCGCTCTTTTCCCGGCATGCGAATGCGGGATTGTGCCTATTATCCGCAGGCTCGTGGGCAAGGGGGTACCTATAGCTGCTGCCATTGGCTTCATGCTGACAGGCCCACTTATCAATCCCATTGTTATAGCTTCAACCTATATGGCTTTTGGCAACGATGCTAAAATTGCTGCCCTTCGTATGGGACTTGGTTTTGGCATCGCAATCATTGTCGCCTTGCTTGTAGGCATGTTTTTCAAAGGGACTCAGTTCAAGTCGTCTGTTTCCTTTGTGAGTCACAGCCATTCCAAGAAACAATCTTTTCTTGAGAAATTTTGGGCCATGCTCCAGCATTCAATCGATGAGTTTTTCGATATGGCCAAGTACTTAATCATTGGGGCTTTTCTTGCTGCTCTTGTCCAAACATATATGCCAGCGAAAACTCTGCTGGAAATCGGCAGCGGAGCAGCATCTTCCCTTGCCGTAATGATGGGGCTTGCATACTTCCTTTCTCTTTGTTCAGAAGCTGATGCTTTTATCGGTGCATCGTTCAGCAGCATCTTCCCTTCTACTTCGATTCTCGGCTTCCTGATTTTCGGGCCGATGATTGATCTGAAGAATACGCTAATGATGATGAGTGTGTTCCGTTTTAAATTTGTCATGACCGTTTTGGTGCTAGTGGCAGGAACTGTATTTACTATTCTGATGCTGTTCAGCAGCATGCTATAGGAGGTCTTGTCCATGCAATTTCATGCACAGCAGGCGGCAAGGTCCCTGATCCTGCTCGGATTTTCCGTCTTGATTTATATGCTGCATTTTACAGGTAAGATTTATTTATTCATTAATCCAAAGTATTTGCTTTTAAGCCAGGCAGCCGCGTTCCTCTTTTTGTTGCTGTTTTTTATCCAGATTACACGGGTGTGGACAATAAAAGGGGCACATGATCACGACTCCTGCAGTCATGAAGGTGAATGCTGCTCGCATGATGATCACCATGAGCATTTTCATGACCATGGGACAACACCTTTTTCGGTAAAAAAACTGGTGTCCTACTCGATCATCGTCCTGCCTTTGCTGACAGGCTTTATGCTGCCTGCAAAGGTTCTCGATTCCTCGATTGCTGATAAAAAGGGCGCGATGCTGTCTATCGCTGGTTCAAGCAAAAGCGGGCAGAGCAGCCAGGCAACTAGTGAAACGAAAGAAGGGGCAGAGAGCCAGGGAACTGGCGATGCCTCCCAGCCGCCAGAGGAGAACGATTATCAGGCTGGACAAGGCACTGACATAACCGAAGGCACCGAGACTGCCACCGGTTACGAAAATCAAATGACGGATGAAGAATACAATAAAAAGATGAAAGGGTTGGAGACAGGGTCCACCATCATTTTCAATGACAGTATATATTCATCTTATTATGAGTCCATCAGCTCCAACATCGATAAATTCCAAGGCCGGAAGGTAAGCCTCTACGGATTCGTTTATAAAGAGGAAGGCTTTGCAGAAGACCAGCTGGTCGTATCAAGATTCCTGGTCACCCATTGTGTCGCAGATGCCAGTATCATCGGATTTTTATCTGAGTTCCCAGACGCAGCGGCTATCGACAAAGACACATGGATCAAAATAGAAGGTGTCATTGAGACTGGTTCCTACATGGACACCCCTATCCCCCTTGTTAAAGTTTCTAAATGGGAGATAACCGAAGAACCGGAAGTTCCATATTTATACCCGGTCACCATTAAAAGAGAATAAAGATTCATTACCGCCCCCTCAAAAAAGCCTTGATTCCCTTGTGAATCAAGGCTTTTGATAATTTGCAGGCTCTTTGTTTTTGGCTGTTTCCGTAAAGATTGTTGTTAAAATCCTAAAGCCGATTTTAACGTAATAGAACGCCATTTTGTAGTTCGGTATTAAGTTTGCATGCTCTTTTCTCATAACAAGAGGCTACTTTGGGAAGAAAAATAGTTCATTCACTCCTATTTTGTAATCAATAGCAACAAAGTTTGAGAAAAGAGCCTTGTTTTTCAACAGCGCTGTATATTTCAGAGCTGATCTATTCAAAGTTAAGTTTGCCTCCAAGCTTGCTGTTTTTTCAAAAGCGTCACTTTGTGCCCTTAACGTTAAAAAGCTTGCAGCTTCTTTCCCGCCTGGACCGCCACCGACAATCACCACACGGTGCTTCTCTTTAATCTTTTCCATTCCCAATAATTCGAGCTCTGGTTCTACACTGCCATTGACGGAAAACTCTTTGACCCTTCTACAATTTCTCCATCAAGAATGCTCCCCCTAAGGGAAAACCCCTATAGGTAACGACTTTTATCACCCTCTGTCAAAAATTGTTCAAGACTTTTTGACAGAATTGTGATGGCGTTCTCAGATGTGAGGTTCGTCACAACTTAGCTGTGATAGAAATGTTTTATTAATGTTGTAAACACTCAGATCACATATGGAGGAATTAAAATGTCTCGTATAAATACATGGAATCCTGAAGACGATCGTTTTTGGCAATCTGAAGGAAAAAAGCATGCCCAGCGGAATTTGTGGATTTCGGTCCCATCCTTGATGCTCGCATTCATTGTCTGGCAGATTTGGTCTGTAGTCGCAATTCGCTTGAATGACATTGGCTTCAGTTTTACCGATCAGCAGCTTTTCACATTGGCGGCAATGCCAGGTCTTGTTGGTGCAACTTTACGATTTGTGTACACTTTTGGTGTAGGAATGATGGGCGGCCGTAACTGGACAGTCCTGACAACCGCGGTTCTTGCAATTCCGGCAGTCGGCATTGGCTTTGCAGTCCAGAACCCTGAAACACCATACTCAGTCATGCTATTGCTAGCAGCACTTTGCGGACTGGGTGGCGGAAACTTTTCAAGTTCTTCATCCAACATCAGCTTCTTTTTCCCGAAAAAAGCTCGGGGTACAGCGCTTGGTATTAACGGTGGGTTAGGTAATATGGGGGTTTCGGTCGTTCAGTTCATTACACCTTTAATTATTACGACTGGAACTTTCGCTTTTGTCGCAGGTGATGGACAGCAATTATCAAACGGCCAGGAAGTATGGCTGCAAAACGCGGCCTTCATCTGGCTGATCCCGATCGCAATCGTAACAATCGCAGCATGGTTTGGCATGGATAACCTGCCGGGAACAAAGCAATCGTTCTCTAACCAATTCGTTATTGTAAAAAGAAAGCACACTTGGATCATGACATGGCTTTATGTAGCAACATTCGGATCATTCATTGGATACTCAGCGGCATTCCCGCTTCTATTGAAGTCACAATTCCCTGAACATATTTCGTTAGCATTCCTTGGCGCATTCCTTGCTGCAGCATCACGCCCTGTAGGCGGTTGGCTTGCTGACAAGATGGGTGGAGCCAAACTCACATCAATTGTCTTGATCGTAATGATGGCTGGAGCAGGAAGTGTCATCTTCTTCCTTGGCAATAAACAATTCAGCGGCTTCCTGGTTTCATTCCTGATCCTGTTCATTGCTGCTGGAATCGGTTCTGGTTCAACATTCCAAATGATCCCTGGAATCTTCGTTCCGAAAGAAGCAGCACCAGTACTTGGTTTCACAGCCGCCTTCGCAGCATATGGATCATTCTTGATTCCAAAGCTGTTCGGCTGGTCCATCAATATTTCCGGAGGCTATGCGCCTGCATTCTTTATCTTCATTGGCTTCTATGTACTGTCAATTATCTTAAACTGGTATTACTACCAGAGAAAGACCTCAGAAGCGACCAGTGCACAACAAAAGACTGCAACCATAGCCTAGCATCCAATGCGAAAAGCCTTATCCGTAATGGTAAGGCTTTTCGTTTATAGTGTGATGAACCGCAGGGCCAACGAAAAAAGCGCAACGAGTATTAGATGATCACTCGTTGCGCCTTTTTATTGTTATCTTGTTAAGGTTGCATTTTTCTCAGCGATTAAATCTTCCAGTCTTTCTATCTGGCTGACCAGTTCTTCTATCGTGAGTTCTGCTCGAGGTAATTGGAAGCTTAAGGTTGGCACATTATTTTGCACTAAACGCTAAAGCTGGCGTTATCTTGCTCGTACAAGCGATATCCAACCGCTCCAAATTTCTTAAAAATGGGTGATTAAGTTATTCGGTGTTAATCACTCACATTTCTATTAAATTGTTTACTCGCCTTTTTCTTTCTTTATGAAATCCTTGATTTTCGCGACTGCATTGCCACTGATGTAATATTCAATATTCGATATTTCTCGATGGATTTGCTCTTCCTCAAGATCGATGAGTTGAAAGAACTCTTCCAATACTTTGTGGTTTAATGCTAATTCCATCCCTTTCTCCAGCCCTTTTTCCGTCATTCGAATCTTCCCATATCGCTGAGAATGCAGATACTCCTCATCACTCAATTTTCGAACCATTTTGGTTACAGAAGATCGGTTTACGTTCAGGGAACTTGCAATTTCTGTCACGCTTGTAAACTCTTTTTCTAAAACTTTATTATAAATTTCTTCAAGATACTTTTCTTCACTTGGTGATGCCATAAAAAACATCCCCCTATCTCTAATATCAAACTGCTCTTCTTTTTTAAAAAAGCTGCCAATAGGAAGGGCTATGAAATCTCAGAAATTAATTTTTTCCTTCTCCATTTTTTGAAAATGATTCCGTGAGTCGGAGACAGCAGGAACACGATAAAGAAAATCCCTCCTGCTACAGTAATCATTGATCCGGCAATAGATGCATCAAGGAGATAGGCAACGTAATAGCCAGCTATTGAACTAATGGCACCGACAATCATGCTGATGACGATCATTTTCCCGAGGCTCTCTGTCAGCAAATAGGCAGTTGCAGCCGGCACAATGATCATACCGACAACAAGGATGGCTCCAACGCTTTCAAATGAAGCAACCGTTGAAATGGAAACGAGTCCCATAAGTAAGTAGTGAAAGAAAGCAACCGGTATTCCCAGTGCAGCCGCCAGGGCGGGGTCAAAGGAACAAAGCTTGAATTGTTTGTAGAACAATCCAATCACCACAACATTCAGGAAAAAGCTTGCACCAATCCCCCATATCGCTTTAGGTCCGATATTTGTTCCCCGGAAATCGATGGTATCCCAAGGAGCATAAGCGATTTCTCCATATAATACACAATCAAGGTCAAGGTCCACTTGCCTTGTGAAAATACTGACCAGGACGACTCCAATGGCGAACAAAGCCGTGAAGACCACACCGATGGAGGCGTCAGATTGAACTCCAGAGTTCTGGAACATCTGGATAAGAAAGACGGTAACCAGCCCAATGGCTGCCGCGCCAAGCATCATAATGAAGGAATCTCTCGTTCCACTGAATAAGAAGGCGATGACAATGCCCGGCAGAACAGAGTGACTGATGGCATCCCCAATCATGGACATTTTTCTAAGGACAAGAAAGCAGCCTAAAATGCTGCATGACCAGGCAACAAGAATTCCGATCAGGATGATCCACATATCATTCATAAAGGGATCCCTCCTTCATTTTTTGACTAGCATACTGTTTCTCGTAGTCGCGTTTCGCTGTCAGCTGCATCATGCTCTTTGCAATGACCCCGCGCTTCGGAGCAAAAATGACAGAAAACACAAATATGGCAGTTGCAGACAGCACGGCAAGCGGTCCGGTCGGAAGGTTATTGGCCATCGTACTGATGACGGTTCCGGCAAAGCCGCTCAACGCTCCAAAAAGTCCTGCCAACATCACCATGATATGCAGTTTCTCTGTCCAATACCTAGCAGCTACAGCCGGTGTAATCAAGAGCGCAGCCATCAATACCACACCAACAGCCTGTATTCCTACCACAACCGCTGTCACAATCAGCAGCATGATGAATTGGTCCAAGAGCATGATTGGCAACCCAATCCCTTTTGCAAAACCTGGATCAAAGGATAAAAGCTTGAATTCTTTAAAAAACAGAAACGATAAAGCGACCAGGATGACGCTGATGATGGCCATAGTATATACATCTGATTGAACCATCGATGCCGCCTGGCCAAACAAGAATTTATCGAGTCCGCTTTGATTGCCGCTGTCGCCATGCTGAATTTGTGTCAGCAAAACGATTCCAAATCCAAAAAATACAGTCAGGATGATTCCGAGTGCGGAATCCTGTTTAATGCGTGAATTCCTTGTGATATAGCCGATCAGGAATGTAGCGAGCACACCCGCCGCTGCGGCACCAATCAAAAAGTAGAGGATGGATTTCGTCCCCGTGATCATGAAGGCAATGCATACCCCTGGCAATGCGGCATGAGCAAGTGCGTCCCCCATCAGGGATTGCTTGCGCAAATAGGCAAAACTGCCAATGACTCCGCTGCTTAAGCCAAGAAGCATCGATCCCAGCAGAATCCATTGAGTATTAGGATCCTGAAAAATTTCAAGCCAGTTCATCTTTCCTCACGCTCCTTAGCTAATAATGATTGGCGAAGAGTTTTTCTCGAGCATCGTCAACTTCCCGCCATACGTTTTCTGCAGCAGCTCTTTTGTGAATAGTTCCTCTGTCGGCCCGATTCCAATTAACTCTTTATTAAGGAGCATGATCCAGTCAAAATACTCTTTGACCGTGTTCAAGTCATGATGAACCACTAAAACTGTCTTCCCCTGTTTCTTTAAGTTGTTCAACAAGGTGATGATGGCCTTTTCTGTTGCTGCATCCACACCTACAAATGGTTCATCCATAAAATACAGCTCGGCATCCTGGGCAAGTGCACGAGCCAGGAAAACACGCTGCTGCTGGCCGCCGGAGAGCTGGCTGATTTGGCGGTGAGCATACTGGCCCATTCCTACTTTTTCGAGGGATTGCATTGCAATGGCGCTGTCATTTTTCCCCGGACTTTTAAACCAGCCCAAATGGCCGTAGCGCCCCATAGTCACGACATCAAGCGCATCGGTAGGGAAATCCCAATCCACCGACTCTCTTTGCGGTACATAGCCTACTTTTTTCCGGTTCCGTTTATATGAATCTCCAAAAATCTCAACATTGCCGCTGATCGATGGTATTAATTCAAGAATCGCTTTAATTAAAGTTGATTTTCCTGCCCCGTTAGGACCGATGATTCCAATCAATTTTCCTTCAGGAACGCTGAAAGAGACATCAGTCAGAACCGGTTTCTTTTGATATGCAACCGTTAAATTGCTTACTTTTACAGGTGAAACCATTTATCAACATCTCCTTCTATTTTAATGCGCTCACAATCGTATCAACATTATGCCTTACCATTCCAAGGTAGGTTCCTTCTTCTGTCCCCTCTTCTCCCATTGCGTCCGAGAACAGTTCACCGCCAATTTTCACTTCATGCCCTTTTTCCTTCGCCCCTTCAATTACAGCCTCAATCGCTTTTTTCGGGACACTGGATTCAACGAAAACTGCCTTGATTTTGTTGTCAACAAGATAATCCCGAAGATTGCTTACATCCTTCGAACCATATTCGGACGCCGTGCTGATTCCCTGAAGTCCCATAACTTTAATGCCATATGCTTCTCCGAAATAACCAAACGCATCATGGGCTGTAACGAGAACCCTTGTTTCTTCAGGGATTGTTGCAACCTGTTCGCTTACGTACTGATCTAATTCTTCCAGCTTCGCAATGTATTCTTCTGCATTCTTTTTATAGTCCTGCTCATGATCTGGGTCGAACTTGGAAAGCTCCTTCGCAACAGTCTCTGTCGCTGAAATCCAATGCTTCACATTGAACCATACGTGCGGATCATGGGCATACGAACCACTGCTTGCTCCTAGCAATACTGCCTCAGGAATATCCTTCGTGACTGCAATGGTCGGTTTCTTTGCTTCCATCTTCTCAAATATATCCACCATTTTCCCTTCGAGATGAAGCCCGTTATAAAAGATCATATCCGCCTCTTCAAGCTTTTTTATATCTCCTTGAGATGCTTTATAAAGGTGCGGGTCAACGCCAGATTTCATTAATCCTGTTGAATTAACATGCTCTCCTCCTACATTTTTCACTATATCCGCGATCATTCCGATCGTTGCTGTTACGTTGATTTTCCCATCTTCACTTTTTCCAGCCTGTTCGCCTGAACAGCCAACTAGCAGTAATCCTACTGAAATGAACAGGATAAATAAACCTTTGATTGACTTTAACATGGGCATTCCCTCTTTTCTTTTTATTTGCCTTCTGCACTTTTTTTGCACAAGGGCAACTTTTTCGGTAAAAAAAATCACCTTGCACCGATTCTTGATGCAGGCATCATCACAATGAAAATGATGTTAATTAGGAGTGTCGAAACAAGAAAATCCATTTCATTAACTTATCGTTCAAATACGCTTTTCACCTCCATTCTAATCAGAAAATGATTTACCAATAATTCGGTTGTATTCCTCCTTGCTTAAAATCCCTAACTTTCTGCAAATCAATGAATACATTAAGATTTTCTTCTGGATACGTGAATTCCTCATGTTAGCACCCCATTTTCTATTTATGTATATTCTATCTTTATTAAAAGTTTCCTTCAACCAAAAAATATTCTTTAATAAAACTTTTTTGATTTTGCACTAAATTATTGTCCGTATCAAATTATCGCTGATGAAAGAAAAAAACAAAAAAAGCATCGACATACCGATATCCTTTTTTTATAATTGGCATTTAGAAAAAAGGGGGAAATACAGCTTGAAGTCCATACTTCTCAGTTTCATCCTGGGATTCTCCATTCTCATTGGCGGCTGTTAGATGGATCATTAAGTCAAGGAGAACAAATGGTTTTCTCTGCCGACAGAAGCGGAGAATTCCTTGGCAAATGTTCTGAATTATGCGGGACTGGCCATGGCCTTTTGGCTTTCAGTGGAAGAATAAAATAAAGAGCAATCATCATGTGATGGATTGCTCTTATTCTATAAATGGAACCAATACAGGTAAGTTTTAAAATGTTTCGATAGTTCACCATTAAAGTAACAATATGATTTAAGTTTGGGATTTTTCTGTTGTAACCTTATAGTTAGTTGCATAAGAAATTCTGATTTTATCATAGAAAAAGCATTGGTCTTTTTTTACCCATAAATTTAATCAAACGTTTGATTAAATTATTTATCCCGATTACGGGCACATTAAAAAAGTTTATGTGACCGTAGGCGCGGCAATATCTCCATTACGGGTACATTAGAGGAAAATCGAAAAAATCCACAAAAGAAATAAATCTTTTGTGGATTTTTTTAAAACAGCTAAATCTACAATATTAATATTTTTCACTTAATATTTTCTGTCTATCATTTTCGCAGTTCAACCCAGTTCTTAACCAAACGCTTTGGTGCCGCTCGTAAATAGGCTTCTTGGATTAAATCCTTCAAGTCATTCCAGACTTCGCCATCAGGATTTTGAATAGATACCCAACCGTGATGCCCTATGTATGGGGTTTTAAAAAAATGCTCTTTTTGCAGCAATAATGCTTGTGTTTCGTAATCAGACTTGAACGACAAGCTGAATCCTTTGTCATCTTCTCCTGATATCACGAAAGATTTCCCATTGATTTTAAAAGTATTGTGCCCAAAGCCATCGATAAGCTCAATTGCCTCTGGCAGTGCAAGGCAGATAGTGCGCACTTTTTCAAGCATGCTTGATGTCTCCTTTGATCCTGCACTTGTTCACATATCATAGTTTCTATTTCGCATTCTCATCAGGTTGATGAATTCCGAAGATATTGCCTTCAGTATCGATATAATATCCTTGCCATGCCATTCCAGGGAGGGCATATTTAGGCATAGCCACATTGCCGCCGTTCTTGAGAATTTTCGCTTCAGTTGCATCGTAATTTTCTACTCCCATGGTGCATGCGAATCCGTTTAATGCCTGGTTCGCTACTGGAGGAGCACTCTGCCGCTGCATTAATGCACCATTGATTCCAGGCTCTTTCTCATCGCCAGTCACAGCACCAAAGTACGGCATTCCTGCATATTCACTCCAATCTTGAAATGACCATCCGAATACCTCTCCATAAAATTTCTTAGCCCGATCCATGTCACTCACATGAATCTCGAAATGAACTAATCTTCCCATGATTACCTCCAGATTAAAAATATGATGTTGTTTATGTATATCTTGAGGCAAAACTTATCTCTCTTTATTATAGGATACACACTTAAATATATTCAATATTTGAATAATTCACTTATCACCATGGATCGGCAATACCGTCGAATCCTTGATTTCCCTTAAAGCCAGACTTGTTTGTATCTTGGTGATCCCCAGCTCATTCAACTTTCTAATAAATATCTCCAGTCCTTTGCGATCCTTGCAGGCAACCTTTAGCAGATAATCATACTCGCCTGATAAGCAATGACACTCTAGAACTTCCTTCATCGATTCCAATGTTTCTTCCAGTAATGCGAGCTTTTCAGCCTGGTGCATATTGGTGCTTATAAATACAAAGCATAGTAAATCAAATCCCAGCTTCTCATGGTTTAATATGGCGACCTGCTTTTTTATATACCCTTCTGACGCCAATCTCTTAATTCTTGCATGAACCGCTGGCGCCGATAAACTCACACGCTTTGAAAGTTCCAGATTGCTTAGCTGCGCATCCTTTTGAAGCAAATCCAAAATTCTAATATCCACATTGTCCAAAACTTTGTTTACAATCGATTCCATGTCCATACACCCTTTTCAATTATTCATAAAACACGCTAAATAACTACCTATATACGATTTTTTTAAACTTAAAGTCTAATATACTTTCATTTATTTCAAATTAAGTAAATTATACAAAATATTCTTTTGTTATTTAAGCAAAATGTTAAAATAATTCATATAAACAATGTCATTGTGCACAATGGCTCTTTAAGAAAAGGGAGCTAAATGACGTGAAATATTATTTATTATTACTTCTGACCAGCTTTCTTTGGGGCGGAAATTTTATCGTAGGAAAAACACTTGTGGACCACGCTTCTCCTATCACCTTGACCGTTCTAAGGTGGACGATCGCGATTCTCTGCCTGATCCCGCTTGTTTGGTGGAAAGAAAAAAAGCTGATACCTCCAAAAGAGTCCATCCTGCCTTTATTCTTAATGGGAATTACCGGGGTAGCCTTGTTTCAGGCATTGCAATTCATGGCTCTGGAAAAAACCTCGGCAACCAACGTTGGTTTAATCTCGACGTTAAACATGTTTTCAATCGCAGCTTTCTCTTTCTTCTTTCTAAAAGAGAAAATAAATCCACTTCAATTCTTTTCAATGTTTGTTTCACTATTGGGTGTTTTACTTGTTCTTTCAAAAGGAAATTTCGAGGTAATATTCTCATTGCAGTTCAATACAGGGGATCTCTATATGATGGCTGCTGTGGGCATGTGGGGGATTTATTCGGTCTGCAGCAAATGGGCGATGGCAACCGTTACACCGATGATGTCCATTCTTTACTCTGGCATTTTTGGCCTTCTTGTCCTTCTTCCTTTTTCAATCTCAGATTTCACTGTAACAAACGTAAATGCATCATTCATTCAATCCATTTTATATACAGGCCTGGTCTCAACAGTACTTTGTATGGTCCTCTGGAATATCGGAGTGAATAAACTTGGACCAAGTACTTCTGGGTTGTTCCTTAATTTCAACCCAATCTTCACAGCCGTTTTAGCCTTTGCTTTTCTAGGTGAGAAAATGACCTGGATTCAAGCCGTCGGCAGCATCATTGTCATTGTGGGCTGCTTCTTATTCACCATTGTGAAAAACAAGCCTGATCGTTCAAAAGAAAAGAGTATCACAATTCCTTCACCAATCTTAGCCCGTGAACCGATCAAGCAAAGGTAAAAACAGAAGCGTATTAACAAATAACAGCCTTATCCAGTAATGGGTAAGGCTGTTCTGCTTCAAAGTATTAAGTGTATCTGTTTATCACTCATTCTGCAGTATATTCCTGATGTCAATATTCAAATAAGACCAAGAGGCAGCACTAGTGATTAAGAGACCCAATCACTAGCATTGCCCCCCAAGATTCCCAATTGGAGCCGGTTTGCCAAAGAAGTATCCCTGGAATAGCTGATATCCTTTTTGCATAAGCCAAGAAAAATCCTCTTCCGCTTCAATTCCCTCTGCAAGCGGAACCGATCCAAGCCTCTTCGCTTCGGCTAAAAATGCTGTAGCCGTTCGCTGCTTTTGCGGGTCTTGTGCAACTCCCTGGACATACTTCATATCCAATTTCATATAATGCGGCTGCAGATCTGACAGCAGCTCAAGTGTACTATATCCTTCGCCTACATCATCCAACGCATAACGGAAACCTTTTTCTTTATAAAAAGCCAGGATCCTTTTCAAATGATCCGTGTCTTCCACGTTTTCCGTTTCTACCACTTCAAATACAAGACGATCCGGGTTGACTCCTAACCGATCTGCCAGCATGGTGGTCGATTTCAAACAAAACTCTGGTGAATAAATGGAAGTCGGGATGAAATTGATAAAAACCTTTTTATCAGTAAAAGTAGCTGCCCTTACCGCAGCCATCCTGCAAATCCGGTCAAGCGCATACAATCGGTCTCTTTTCCTCGCCGCCCCGAAGATTTCTCCAGGATAAATCATTGAACCATCCTCACGGTAAAATCGGGCCAGCATCTCATACGCATAAATTCCGCCCTCCGCATCAAGAATCGGCTGAGCGTGGCAGGTAACAAGCTCCTTGCGGATGACCTCGTCAATCCACTGGCTATCAAGGATTTCTTCTGCTTGAGTAAGCCCTCGCCATTTTTCGCCATCCAGACGGAAATAAACACTGTCCGCCTCCATGTGATCATGGCAAAAATCAAGGAAATCCTTCATTCCCGCTTCTCTTACAACCAAAGTATCCCCTTCGGCACGGACTAATTCTCCATTGCGTTCCATATGGCGGACCACTTCCGGATAAATGAGAAAATTCCGGTCCCCTTCTACCCTAATCTCATACTGCAATTTGCTGACGACACACGCATTACAAGTCATGTACTACAGCTTCCTCTCAAGTTAGTTAATTATTACTATATCACTGTTGTTAACAGTAGGTAAAATGATCCAGCATGTGCCCTCTGCTTCTGCTTCTGCTTCTGCTTCCTTACTTCCAAATAGCTTACTAGAAAATAGGGGGCAAGGAATAGTCGAAGCATGAAAGCTAAGTTATAATGTAATGGTTTTTCAAAATCACTCTTTAAGGAGCTAATTATGTCATACATAAAAGCAATCACCCCTCAACACGACCCCTGGGAAGCTTACCTTGATGTCGAACAATACGGCAGCCCTCAACTCACCAATATCGAATTCACGACAACGACCCTTTGCAACATGCGGTGCGAGCATTGTGCAGTCGGCTATACGCTTCAAACAAAGGACCCTGCTGCACTGCCCTTGGAGCTACTTTTGCACAGGCTGGACGAAATCCCGAAGCTGCGCTCTTTGAGCATTACCGGCGGCGAACCGATGCTTTCTCTCTCTTCGGTTAAAAATTATGTCGTTCCGATTTTGAAATACGCTTTTGAACGCGGCGTCCGTACGCAGATCAATTCCAATTTGACGATGGATCTTTCGCGGTACGAGATGATTATCCCGTATTTGGATGTACTTCATATCTCACACAACTGGGGCACTGTCGATGATTTCGTCGAGGGCGGATTCGCGATGATGGAAAAGAAGCCTGACTACCAGCAGCGCGAAAAATATTTTACAAGAATGATAGAAAACAGCAGAGAACTCGTGAAAGCCGGCGTCATGGTGTCGGCAGAAACGATGCTGAACAAGCGAACTTTGCCGTATCTTGAAAAGATTCACAGGCAAATCGTCGATGAAATGCATTGCCAGAGACACGAGGTGCACCCAATGTACCCTAGCGATTTCGCAAGCAGCCTCGAATCATTGACACTCGAAGAAATTCGCAAAGCCATCCACCACCTGCTCGACATCCGTGACGAAAATGTCTGGATGCTGTTCGGAACGCTGCCTTTCTATGCATGCAGCAATAAGCAGGAGGATCTGGACCTGCTAAAACGTCTTTACAACAGCAAAAATGTGACCGTCAGGAATGACCCGGATGGTCGTTCGCGCCTCAATGTGAATATTTTCAACGGCGATATCATCGTCACCGATTTCGGCGATACTCCGCCGCTTGGCAATATTCAAAACACCAGTCTTGAAGATGCCTATCAAAAGTGGCAGAAATCCGAAATCGCTAAGCAGCTAAGCTGTCACTGCCCGGCTGTTTCCTGCCTCGGTCCGAATATTCTCGTAAAAAACAGTTACTATCAAGAGTCCGACTTTAGCAAGCTGCGACATAACGTTTCCAGGTAACAATGGGGAGAAGTAAGGCTGCTTTCGCATTGATTATTGCTTTGCGTATATAACCCTATTTGCCGTATTGTGACTGGTCTCAGGCTCTTTTCTTCCTGCTCCTTGACTGCAAATGCTTAAAAAGTCGTAAAAATCCAGAATCCGATTTTTACTTTTAAAAGAGAAAGCAACAAAGTTTACGAAAAGAGCCATTAGTAAAAGGCCTGATCCACTTTTTAGGACCAGGCCTTTCTTTTCATATCATAAAACTTTCATTACTTCAGATGCCGCTCGCTCCGCTGCTTGAAGTGCTCCTTCCAGATGCCCGCCATGTCCAGGCGCTGTTTCTGTAGCCGCAAAAATAACCCTCTTTTCCCAAGAACTCTTCCCTGCCGGCAGGCCATAGTCTGGGAAGCTGGTCAACGGCAGTGCATCTTCCTCCACAGCTGTTTCTGGATCGCTCGCCCAATCTTTGTAAAGGAGAGCAATGGGTTTTCCAGCTGGCGGGCCAAAAAGCCTTGTCAATTGGTCAGTGACCAGTCGCAGAATATGCTCCTCACCAATTTCTTGACGCATATTTGCCGGAAGCCCGAAAAAACCAAAAAGTGCGCCATATCCTGTATCAGGTGAAGCATCATGAATTTCTTGCAAGGGCCCGGCCCAGCTGGTGATCTGGCCGGAGAGACCAGCATCCCTCCAGAATGGCCGATCATAAATCGCAATCGCTTTCGCTTGTCCCGCCATCCACGTCGGCTTGTCTTTAAGGCTTGCTATTAGTCCATCGGGGAGTCGCGGTTCAAAAGCGATCCTTTCTGCCAGTATTCGCGGCGGCAATGCCAGGATTACAGCTGCACCCCGAAAGCTTCTCTTTATTCCATCACACTGTTCAGCTTCTATTGTGACTCCGTCTGCCTCCTCCAGTTGGATTGCATTAACCCGGGTATTCAGTTCGACTGTGCCAGACGGAAGTGAGGATGCGATGGCATCAATAAGGGACTGCATACCGCCGGCCAGCCGCACCGACCTCTCGACTGCACCTTTTGGGAGAACATGACGCTGTGCCTGCCCAGTTTGCGATTGCTCAAAAAGCATTGATCCTGAGATATGCTGTTCAATGGTGGGCAATCCAAGGTCTTTTACCAATTTGGTGATGGCAGACTCGTGATTAGGCCAGAACCAGGTCGGGCCCAAATCAAACTGGCCAAGCTCCGGCCTGTCTTTGGCTGCCATGCTCAAAACCCTGCCCCCAAGCCGGCTGCGCGCCTCCAGGACCCTGCAGCTTATGCCTTTTGATTGCAGCAAAGAGGCAGCACGCAAACCTGATAGGCCAGCCCCGACAATCACAACCTGTTCTTTCATTCTGGTTTCCTCCATTCATTAACACTTCGTTACCAGCGCAAGACCTTGTCCTGACATTTCTCTCGCTCTATCGGGATCCTTGTCCAAAATCAAGCCAGGCTTACCTGCTTAAAGTTCAATCTGTTTAATGACTCTAGCCGGATTGCCCCCAACGACAACGTTATCCGGCACATCTTTCGTCACGACTGCCCCTGATGCGATTACGACATTGTCTCCTACTGTTACTCCTGGATTAATGATTGCACTTCCGCCAATCCATACATTATCTCCAAATGTGATCGGTTTGGCATATTCCCTTCCTGAATTCCGTTCAGTTGGATCAAGTGGATGTGTTGCTGTATAGATTTGCACGCCAGGTGCAAGCATGCAATTGTCGCCAAATCGGACTTCACAAACATCCAGGATGGTGCAATCAAAATTGGCAAAAAAGTTCTCTCCTACATGTATGTTATAACCGTAATCAAAGCGGATATTCGGCTCCATAACCACGGTTTCTCCAGTTGAGCCGAGTAATTCCTTTAATAACTTTGTCCGTTTTTCTCCTTCGGTTTCCAATGTTTGATTATATATCCTAACTTTTCGTCTAGCTTCCTCGCGTTCCTTTACTAATACTGGGTCAGCAGGATTATACATTTCTCCAGCCAACATCTTCTCTTTTTCCGTTTTCATTTTTGTTGACCTACTTTCGGTTATGAATGGCAACGTCCTGTGCACTAATTCATGACTGCCGCTGCCAATTGAAGCAAAGGGTACGTCCCTATGCTCCCATACTATCAATATTAGCGGAACTTATAAAAGGAATTTGCCGGGAGTTTTATAGTTCATCAAATCCGTTTTCATCGGATGTCTTGGTGTACTGTCTTGATTTTTGCTCAAAGAAATCTGTCTTGCCAAGGTCTACTTCTTGATAGGCGATAATCCACCTTAACGGATTGGTCCGATGTCCTTCGAAAGGCGCATTGAAGCCTAATTGTTCTGCTCGTTTGTTAGCCATGAACTTTATATAGGCTTCCACGTCTGACATGAGCAAACCGTCGATCTCGTTGCCGATTATATAATTAGCCCACTCAATCTCTAACTGTGCAGCTTCCTTGAAGGCTGCGGTACCAAATCCCCTCAATGATTCTGTGTTGTGCTCGGGATTTTCACTTAGAATCTCTTTGAAGATCTTTTCAAATAATCCTACATGCAGCTGTTCGTCACGGTTGATGTAGTTAATCATCGTACTGGTGCCAACCATTTTCTGATTCCGCGCAAGGTTATAAAAAAAGGCGAAGCCCGAGTAGAAAAACAGGCCTTCAAGGATGACATCATAGACAATGGAATGCAATAGATTTTCGATGCTTGGGTTTTCCGCGAAACCTTTATAGCCGTCCGTAATAAATTCATTTCGCTTGCGCAGGATTGGTTCTGTCCTCCAATAATCAAACACTTCCTCCTGCTTTGATTTGGGAACGATGCTTGACAGCACATAGCTGTAAGAATGATTATGGATTACTTCCTGCTGCGCCAAAATGATCATCAAAGCATTTAAACTGGAGTCAGTTAGATAATCGGCAACTTTACTGGCGTAGTCCGTCTGAATGCTGTCAAGGAGTGCCAACAGCCCAATGATTTTTAAAAAGGCATCCTTTTCTTTTTCGGAAAGCCTCGAAAATTGCTTAATATCCTTGGACATATTGATTTCAAAAGGGGTCCAGAAATTTCCCAGCATTCTCTTATATTTTGGATACGCCCAGGGGAAGCGAACATCATCCCAATTTAATATGTTTGAGTTACGGCCATTAATAATTCCAGTCGAAGCATTTGGAGCTTCAACGTCTACAAGAGTTCTTTTCTTCAATTGGGTCATGGTTTTCTTTCCTTTCCTCTTAACTATGGCAGCTTTCACATTCGTCAAACTCACTGCTAGATGTGGATCGGACATAGTAAGTCGTTTTTAAACCGGACTTCCAGGCATCCATATGCAGCTCCAGCAGTGCTTTTGCCTTAATCGTGTTTGTCACGTAAAAATTAAACGAGATGGATTGGTCGATATGGCGCTGACGGCGTGCATTTTGCCTGATGCTCCAGTGCTGGTCAAGGCTGTAGGCTGTCTTATAGAACCACATGGTTTCAGCTGATAAATCCGGTGCGGTCACCGGAATCTTGTAATCTTTTTTCTCCTCGGAGTATTCAAGCCTGAAAATCGGGTCAATGCTTGCTGTCGAACCTGCAAGGATGGAGGTTGATGAGTTGGGTGCCACTGCCATCAGGTAGCCGTTCCTGATTCCATACTGCTTTACTTCCACAGCCAAGTTCCCCCATCTTTCGCCAGTGTACTGTCTCTTTTCGAAAAACTGTCCAGTCGACCAATCTGAGCCTTCGAAATAAGGGTATGCCCCTTTTTCTACCGCCAGCCCAAGGCTTGCATTGATTGTTAAATAGGCGATATTTTCATAGAGAGCATCACAATACTCGACAGCTTCTTCGCTTTCCCATTTGATTCCTTTAAGAGCCAGCAGATGATGCCAGCCGAATGTTCCCAGTCCGATTCCCCTGTAGTTTTTGTTGGTTATTTGCGCCTGCAGGACCGGGATTTCATTGATATCTATGACATTATCCAGTAATCTAACCTGGATATTAATGACTCTCTCCAATACATCATCCATCACACTTTTCGCTAAAGAAATCGAGGATAAATTACAGACGACAAAGTCACCCGGCTTTTTATAGATTAAAATCTTTCCGTCCTTCACTGTTTCCTCTTCAAGGAGGGTAGGGCTCATATTCTGTGTGATTTCCGTGCAGAGATTACTGCAGTAAATCATCCCTTTGTGGTGATTGGCATTAAGTCTGTTAACCTGATCCCTGTAAAACATGTAAGGTGTGCCGGTTTCAAGCTGAGAGACCATGATCGATTTAAAGATTTCAATGGCAGGTACCACTTCATGTGACAAACTAGGATGGTAGACGCAGGCCCAATATTTGTCACGGAAGGAGCCTGCCCCCTTCTCCTCATCGAAATAATCTTCAAGGGAAAATCCCATGACCTTCCTTACTTCATGAGGATCGAACAGATACCAGTCCCCTCGCTTTTCTACTTGTTCCATAAATAAATCGGGGATGCAAATACCCGAAAACAAATCATGCGTCCTCTGGCGCTCGTCTCCATTGTTCAGTTTTGCATCCAGAAACGGGAAGATATCTTTATGCCAGACATCGAGATACACAGCAATTGCACCCTGACGCTGGCCTAATTGATCAACTGAAACCGCGGTGTTATTCAGCTGTTTCATCCACGGGATGACTCCGGAACTGACCCCTTTAAAGCCCTTGATATCACTGCCGCGGCTTCTGATTTTACCAAGATAAACACCAATGCCGCCGCCATTTTTACTCAAGGTCGATATATCTGTATTCGAGTCGTAAATACTCCTTAAATCGTCCGCAACTGTATCGATAAAGCAGCTCGATAATTGGCCATAGCTTTTGCCGGCATTCGAGAGTGTCGGAGTGGCCACTGTCATATAAAGATTTGAAATTGCCCAGTATGCCTCCTTAACTAGTTCAAGCCGTTTTTCTTTCGGTTCTTTAGCCAGCAGTGTCATGGCGATCAGCATGAACCGTTCTTGTGGCAGTTCGGCAAAATCACCATTTTGTGTTCGCGCCAGATACCTTTCCGCCATGGTTAAAAGACCGATATATGTAAACAGCTTGTCTCTCTCGGGATCAATGACTTTTTCCAGGTAATCTATTTCTTCACGGGAGTAGGATGTTAAGACTTTACTGTCATAAATCCCAATACCAATTAATCTATTGATAAGTTCATAGAACGATCCGTAACCAGACTCTAATCTTGTATTTCTATAGTTTGCGCTAAGCTTGTATAATTTCTTTAGATAAAACCTCGCAGCCACATATGTCCATTCAGGCTCATTCCGGCTGATTCGTTCAACGGCGGATAAAATCAGCATGTTTTCGATCTGGCTGTCTGTCATTTTCTTCACTTCAAGGGCATGATCCACCTTTTCTTTGAACCGTTGAAAGTCTAGTTTAGGGAACGACCGCTCTATTTCTGCGACAAGTTTGGCTACATTTTCATCCTTTACTTGGATACTCATTGAACATTCCTCCATCTTGGTTACTTTTTCTCATTTCCAGCCTCCTCTGCCTTCTCATATCGGCAGTGTTGAACATCTCCTGTTCTTCATCATTCTCTGGAATCACCCTTGCGACGGGTACCGGTTTACCATTGTCATCCTTTGCAACCATGGTAAGAATCGAGGTGGTAGTCAACGTTTTCCTGCTAGTTTTCAAGTTTTCACTTTCCACTTTCACGAACACTTCCATTGACGTTCTGCCTGTTGAAATGACCACCGCTTCGAGTGTTAAAATATCGCCTACTATTGCGGAAGACAAAAAATTCACCGAGTCAATCGAGGCGGTGACGACAGCCTTTCTGCTATGTTTCATTGCCGCTATAGCGGCAATTTCATCAATATACGAAAGTACCGTTCCGCCAAAAATGGTTCCAAGATGGTTTGTATCCGGAGGCAAAACCAGCCGGTTCTGAAATGTCCTCGATACATTTGATGATAATCTTTCCATTGTTAACCCCCTAAGTGCAAAATGCTCCCTGAAAAATGAGAAAAACCCATCTCGAAAGATGGGTTTAAGTAACGTTGATCGATTAACAGCTCATATAAAGCAGCAAAAAAGCATGAGTCTATCAATTTATCCACGTAATACCTTCCCAATTCCCGAAGAAGATAACACGAATAAATATGGCAGGTCTCCTGACTTGTGCTTCACCCTAATTTAAGGCCTTCCCATCTATTTTTTAGACAGTGGTTCTTCCTTATTTCGTCAGCACTTACAGTTGCGGGAACAGTTCTGGATTCTCACCAGATTCCCTATTAAGTCTTGTTCAGACACCATACTTATCGGTAATTTCAATATTTAGTTATAAAACTACTTATCCAACACAATATATCGTGTTATGAATTGATAGTAAATCATCTTCCTGGCTTTTTCAACTATTTTTCATCCATGGGTGCATGGGGACATACGCCATATCCCACTTCTCCTTTCCGTTGCTTAATTTTATGATTCTTAGCCAGTTCATCAAGAAACTTGGAAGAGAAGATACGACCTAGTTCATCAGACAACAGCTTGAATTCGTCTTCAAATGTTAGTTCGACCATACAAAAAAGCCCACCTTTCTTTGGATTTAAAGAAAGGAAAGGCTATTTTCCAATAAAGTGATATTTATTTGCTTAACTTGATGGATATGGGATACGTCCCTATGCATCCACCTGCTAGGAAAGAATTTTTTCCCCTTGCATCGAAATGACGGTTCCAGCTTTTCCTTCCATTGCCTCAAAAGCAAAGTCAAGTGAAGTGATGATTGTTTTCCTCTCTGGATTTGATTGTGCGAATTGTATCGCTGCTTGAACTTTTGGAAGCATGCTTCCTGCTGCGAAGTGGCCTGATTGACTATAGGATGATAGTTCTCCGATGCTGATTTCTCCTAGCTTGCGTTGGGTTGGCTTATTGAAGTCGACATATACATGATCAACAGCTGTTAGAATGATCAGGGCATCCGCATTTACTAGTTCTGCCAGCTTTTGCGAAGCAAAATCTTTATCAATGACCGCTTCAATCCCTTTCACACCATTCTCTGTCTCTATGACCGGAATTCCGCCTCCCCCTACAGATATCACAATATTTCCTTCATCGACAAGAGATTGTATAACAGAATGCTCCTTGATGCTAACAGGAAGTGGTGAAGGTACTACTCTTCTCCATCCTCTTCCTGCATCCTCCTTAAATTTTGCTCCCGTTTCTTCCATCAATCTCTTCGCTTCTTCCTCACTATAAAAAGGGCCGATTGGCTTTGTTGGATTTTTAAATGCTGGATCCTTCTGATCAACGACGACACGAGTGACAATTGTAGCGATATTCTTTTCAATCCCTCGTTCCTTCAGTACTTTATCCATCGCATTTTGCATCCAATAACCAATCATTCCCTGGCTCATTGCACCGCAAGTATCAAGGGGCATTTGAGGATTCTTATCTGAATGTGCTGCTTTTTGCTGAAGCAGTATATTTCCCACTTGAGGACCATTGCCATGAGAAATAATGATGTCAATCCCTTTTTCAATAAAACCGACCAGCTGTCTTGCGGTATTTTCAAGCGCTAGCTGCTGAGCCTCAGCCGATGCATCTCCTGACTGGATCGCATTTCCTCCTAGCGCGATCACAACCTTTTGTTTTTTCATACTAATCGCCTCTTTATCTGTGTTTGTAGGATTTCATAAAAAGCCAATACGATTAATTCAGCATTGTCGCAATGCTTAAGATGATCATGACAATTACTGAAAGAACAACGACTAATTTCCAGACATGTTTTAAATAGGTTGTATAAGGTATTCTCGCAATCGCCAGGGCACCCATGATAACCGCACTGGTAGGAGTAAGCAGGTTCACTACCCCTGAGGCACTCTGGTAAGCGGTAATGACTAAATGCCTGCTCACTCCCGCAAAATCAGCGAGTGGAGCCATAATCGGCATTGACAATGTTGCTAAACCAGATGTTGAAGGTACCAGGAAAGAAAGCGGAAGATAGAATAAGAAAGCAAGGTTTGTAAATACAACCGATCCCATATCGCTTAGGAATCCTTCTCCCCAATGGAGGACGGTAGCTGTCATTCCGCCAGCATCCATTACAACGGTAATCCCTCTGGAAATAGCGATGATCAAAGCAACACCCAGGAGATCTCTTGCTCCATTGACAAAAGTACTTGTGAATTCCTCTTCCTCCATCCTGTAAATGAATGCAATGATGATGGACGAAGTCAAGAACAGCATGGTCAGCTCGCCAAACCACCAATCACCCAGTGGCATCATACCACCAAGGAACTTACCGATGACCGGAATACTTGCTAAAGCGTTTGTCATATCTTCAAAGATTGAAATATTGAATTTATAAGCCCAGGGAATGACACCAAGGATCATCACAACAAAGGTCAAGGCGAAAACGGATAATACCGCTTTATGGCGTCCAGTGAATTCTAATTCTCCTGTTTTTTGGGATAGAAAATGCTTCTCATTTTCTTCTTTGAATTCGGCAATCAAGGATTTGGATGGGTCATCCTTCACTTTCTTTGCATAACGCATGACGAAAAGAATGCCCACGATTAAAGTGACTGCAAGGATAATCAGTCGGAGAACAATGCCGTCACCTATCGAAATACCCGCAAATCCTGAAGCAATACCGGTCGCAAATGGATTGACAGTTGAGCCAAGACAGCCGATACCGGCTCCAATCGCAATAATCGATACCGCTGTCAATGAATCATAACCAGCTGCAATCAGGACTGGAATGAGGATCGGATAGAAGGCGATTGTTTCCTCAGCCATTCCATAAGTCGATCCGCCAATTGCGAACAATATCATTAGAATTGGAATTAGCCATTGCTCCCTGCCCTTCAGTTTCCGGATGACTCTCGCAATCCCGGCATCTATAGCCCCTGTCTTCATGACAACGCCAAGGAACCCACCGATAACTAGTACAAAAAGGGCAATATCCTTTGCATCAAAGAAACCGTTGATTGGAGCATTCAATACCTCCCAAAGGCCTTGAGGGGTTTGTTCATCTTCAGCAAGCTTCTGATACGTGCCTGCTATCGGCAGCTCCCTTCCAGTATCTTCATCTACCTTTGTATCGTAATGCCCGCCTGGAATGACCCAGGTTAAAGCGGCTATGACGACGATAATCAAAAATAATAATGTATACGCTGTAGGCATTTTGAACTTTTTCATACCAATACCTCCAATGATTGAAATACATATCTAGCGAGTTAACCTGTAAATCGCTTTTGCATATATGATCATTGCTGTAAAAATGGCCTCCAGTTCGATATATTCATTCGGCTGATGTTCAGTTTTCGACTGATGAGGGAATACAGCCCCGAACGCAACGGTGTTATTCATTGCCCTGGCATAGGTTGCTCCTCCTGATGAAATAGGCTGTGAAACGGTATCTTTCGTAACCTCCTGATACTCATTCATCAGTGTTTCGATTAAAAAATGGTCTTTTGGAATATAGATTGATCTCAAATAATCAAACTCTTTGTACTCCAGACCATATTCCCTTGCCTTCTCAGACAATAGGTGTACAATCTCTTCTTTATCAGACTTAACTGGAATTCGAATATCGATTGAAAGTCTCTCTATCTCTTCATTCATCTCAATCTTTCCGACATTAAATTTCAGCTTGCCTGACTCTTCATCTTCGCATTCTCCAAAAATCCTTTTTCCAAATGGATCTTCATTCACTACCTCACTGACGAATTCAATGGTTTTTGACGTATAGCCAATACTCTTCAATGCAATCAATAGCCGATTGATCGCATTGATTCCTTTTTCCGTTACCTGAGCATGGACCGATTTTCCGTTGACCGTTACGGTTTCGGAGTCTGCTTCATATGCAAAGTCCAATTCCTTAAGGGCTGCTTTCAGTTCTGCTCGGTTCTCTCCTCGATAGCTTGCATGGTCCGGCACCGCATTAAAAGCATTACCTGCTGTCAGTCTTAGGCTAGTGTCGTTTTTTCCTTCCAAATGAAGCTGAAGAAGTCCCTTTTCAGCATAGACAAGCGGGAAGGTGGAGTCCGGAGTGAATCCCATGCTCGGGATTTCTTCGAGCTCACAATAACGATTCATACATCTCCAAAGCGTTTCCTCATCTGTCCCGAAGATTAATCGGACACGCTTATGAAATGGAATTCCCAGGTTCATCAATGCCTTTACGGCAAAAATGGAAGCAATCGTCGGACCTTTATCATCCTGGGTTCCTCTTCCATATATCTTCTCATCCTGGATAACGGGTTCAAAAGGAGGAGTTCTCCATTCATCAAGCTTACCAGCTGGAACGACGTCAAGATGTCCAAGCACACCGATCATCTCTTCGCCTTCCCCAATTTCTGCGTAGCCATAATATCCTTTTGGGTCATAATAAGTTTTAAAACCTAGATGCTCACATAGTTCAAGGATATTTTTCAAAGCTAAATCAATCTGGGCTCCAAACGGATATTGCCCTTCATTTTCCTGGATTACACTTGGAATCCTTACTGAATTCATCAGCGCATTATGAAATTGACTTTCCAGTTTCCTCAGTTCAGGAATGAGTTCAGTCAGCTCTTCCACGAAAATCCCCCATTCAAATAACCATATTGTTAGGTTCGAATACTGGAGTAAAGAAGGGACGATATGTCCCTTCTCCTCAGCTTATGTTCCCAAGCGTAGCTGCCATCACAGCTTTTATTGTATGCATCCTGTTTTCAGCCTGATCAAAAACTTTTGAGTGTTCGCTTCTGAATACTTCATCTGTCACTTCCATTTCAGCGAGTCCATGATTGTTGTAGATGTCTTTTCCGTAGCTTGTTTCAAGATCATGGAAGGCAGGAAGACAGTGCAGGAAGATGGCTTTTTCATTTCCTGTCATTTTCATCATTTCCATGTTAACCTGATATGGAGACAACAGCTCGATTCTTTCAGCAAACTTGTCTTCCTCTCCCATTGACACCCAGACGTCTGTGTAAATAACATCTGCTTCTCTGACTCCTTCCGCTACATCGCTTGTAATTGTGACACGGCCTCCGGAATCCTTCGCCAACTCATTCGCTAATTCGACAATCTCAGAAGCCGGGAACAAAGACTCAGGAGCACAGATCCTTACATCCATGCCGACAAGTGCTCCACCAATAAGAAGACTATTGGCAACATTGTTTCGGCCATCACCGACATAAACAAATTTAATTCCTGCAAGTCGTCCAAAGTTTTCTTTCACAGTGAGGAAATCAGCAAGTGTTTGAGTCGGATGCCATAAATCAGTCAATCCATTCCAGACAGGGACACCTGAGTGCTCTGCCAGCATCTCGACTTTACGATGTTCGAATCCGCGGAATTCAATTCCATCAAACATACGCCCCAAGACCTTTGCGGTATCTTCAATCGATTCTTTTTTTCCTAATTGAATATCATCTTTTCCTAAATATTCAGGGTGTGCACCTAAGTCTGTACATGCCACTGTAAAAGCACAGCGAGTCCGGGTTGATGGCTTTTCGAATAGCAGTGCAATATTCTTGCCTTCAAGATGACGGTGAGGAATCCCGTTCTGTTTTTCTTCTTTCAATTTCAAAGCCAGGTCGATCAAATAAACAAACTCTTCCTTTGAAAAATCCTTTTCAGCCAAGAAACTTTTACCTTGAAAATTAGAAACTACTGTTACCATATCGATCTCTCCCCTTATATTGATTGTAGTTAAATATCTTCACGGAAGATTGGCATGCTCATACAACGTGGACCCCCACGGCCCCTTGAAAGCTCTGAACTTGGAATTTCAAGAACTTCGATGCCGTTCTTGCGCAGCAATTCATTTGAAATATAGTTTCTGTCGTACGTAACCACAACACCTGGTGCAATGGCAAGTGTATTAGACCCATCATTCCACTGCTCACGGGATGCTGCAATCTCATCTCCCCCTCCACATGGAATCAGGATAATGTCATCAAGCCCCAATACTTCCTTTAACGCTTCCTGCAGATCTGTGCGGAATGAAATTTTCGGAGTACCTTCATCCACCCCTTTTTCAAGGATATAAATATTTAAGTTTCCTTGCGGACCTAGTATTTCTGGATGAATCGTGAATTTATCATAATCGACCATTGTAAAAACAGTGTCAAGATGCATGAATGCCCGACATTTTGGAATCTCAACTGCCATCACTTTTTTGAAAGATGCTTGTTTCTTGAAAAGATTCAGCGCCAATTTCTCGATTGCTTTTGCAGAGGTACGCTCGGAAACCCCAATCGCAATCACTTCCTTGCTTAGAACGAGCTCATCCCCACCCTCAATTGAAAATGGATAATCACGATCTAACCAAACAGGCACATCTTTTCCAGCAAATCGAGGATGATATTTTATGATGTATTCCATGAACAATGACTCACGTTGCCTTGCGGGCTCTCTCATCTTATTGATCGTCAGCCCATTCCCGATGCTGGCTGCAGGGTCTCTTGTGAAATATAGGTTAGGCATGGGGTCCAAATAGAATGGATAGTGATCATCCATAAATTCATAAAGATGTGTCTTTTTTTCAGAGTCAATTTCTTTTTTGAGGACTCCGCTCATAATTTTGTCAACCATTTGCTCTGTCGAAAATGAAAGTAAATATTCCTTCAATACGATAGAGGCCCCATTTACATGGGCATGGCATTCACGCAGCATTTCATCAATAAATTGAATTTTAATTTCCTCACTTGTTAAGGCTTCTACAAATAATTGCTCCAAATACAGAACTTCAATTCCTCTGCTTCTCAATGTTTCTGCAAAAAAATCATGTTCCTTTTGTATTATTGGCAAATAAGGTATATCATCGAATAAGAGTCTGTGAAGGTACTCTGGAACAAGATTCTCTACTTCTTTTCCAGGACGTTTAAGCATTACTGTTCTTAACCTGCCTATTTCAGATGTCACATTGATGGGGGGCTTTCCCTTATTTAGAGACTTTTCTTGACAGGTATTGTCTGCGATCAGCTTCATCTTCTTCTTTCCTCCTTTTGATTAATAACCTTGCTATACCTATATTTTAATAAATGTTAGCGCTTTCTTTTGTTAGAGTGATTACAAACCATTTGTTAAATCCTTCACATTTTTTTGTTTTCCTCATTAAAGAAAGTGAATATTTATGTATGAACTGTATAATTTCAACCGATATTTGTCTGATATCTTGAATAAACAGTGGATGTCATAAAAAGTTCACTTGTAAAGTTCTAAAATTGAGAAAATTCTTGAGGTAAAAGTCTTTTCTAACAACTTCATAAAAAAAAGCTGACTCTTGAAGAGTCAGCAACGCACAGATTATTAAATATTCCTTAAATATTCAGTCTCATGGATTGTGATCACTTTAGACTTTATAGATATAATTCCTTCCCTTTTCAGCTGGTTCATGATGAGGCTGACTGTTTCTCTTGTCGTACCTGAAATCTTGGAAATGCAGAAAGCCGTGAGAGGACAAGGTATGACAACTTCCTCACCTTTCTTTTCCCCTAGATCATCCATCAGGAATTGAAGCGTATGGAGCACTCTTTCCTGTGCATTTGGAATGAGGATTTTTTCCACCCGATCTTTATGGAGATTCAGTATTTTCGTCAATTTAGCGATAATGTTCAATAATTGTTTCGGGTTTTTCTTTAATAATTCTTCCATGACCGTTGTCTGGATAAAAAAAACTTTGATATCCGTCAATGCGGTAGCAGTCTCATGATATGTCTTTTCTTCAAAAATCCCACCATACGGGAACATTTGCTTACTTTTGACGATATCCAAATAGAGCATTTTCCCCTCTTCGCTGCCTCTTTCAAAAGCGACATATCCTTCAAGCAGAAAAAAAATTTTATCTCTAGGATCCCCTTCCATGAACAAACATTGATTTTTTTTATAGGTCCGATAATAAAAATATGGGAGGTATTTCTGGAGTGTCTTAATTGAGATCGATGAGAAAATATCAAATTCCTGTAATTCCGATAACGGATGGATATTGATAACTCTTGCATTGGACATTCTGACCACTCCCATTCCTGTGTTTTGACTATTCATCGAGATAGGATTCAAGTAACTTATGGAAGGCTTCCGCACCATCAGGTGATGAACAAATCACGAGACAAGTATCATTTCCGCAAATCGTTCCTACCTTCCCCTTAAACTCGAGGGCATCCAGCAAACTTCCAAAGGAATGAGCATGACCTGGCAGAGTTTTAATTAAAACAAAATAATGGATAGGCTCCATCTTGATTAGAGCATCTTTCAATCTATTCTGGAGTTTTTTTTTGACGGACTGCTCATGTGATGTTGAATAATCATATTTTTGATGACCATTTTTCGCTGGAACTTTAACTAGTTTCAATTCCCTGATATCCCTCGACACAGTTGCTTGAGTAACGGACATTCCGTTTTGCTGGAGAATGTTACAAAGCTCCTCCTGTGTTTTGATTTCATGCTGCGAAACCAGATGCGAGATTAAATTCAAGCGGATTTCTTTCTTCATCTATTAACCCACCTTTAAATCGATTCCCTACTTATATCATATTGTCATTTCCGCTCTAAGAACATGAATAAAAAGTGAACAAATGCAACAATGCAAATGGAAGGGCCCTTCTTTACAGCAAACAGAAAAAGCACAGGGTATGGTACGTCCCTGTGCTTCTGTATCCTCAATAGTAAGCCGCCGCTTTCTGGTACGACAAAAGCCCCGAGGAAATGCCCTGTTACTGGGTTTAAAGTCTTCACACTGTTGTCGCTGCCGTCACCGATATAGAGAAGATCTTGCCCTGTACTGAAGGGATTTTTTCCGTTTTCACGCTAATGACCTACTTTCTGATATGAATAGGGACGTTCTCTCTGCTTCTATTTCATCGCTGCTGCTGTCAAATAAATCCTATGTGTAAAATAGTGCATTATGTAAGTAAGGGGTACGTCCTATGCTTCCGTGAACATTATAACTGCAATTCCTGTATAGAAGGTGAAGCAATCACACTTGGTGTTCCTTTTTTGCCCTTTTTAAATATAATTGTAGTGAGGTGAAAAAAATGTGTGTTTCCCATCATAACATCGAGCAGCAGGCGTACCATTTTGCGGAACAAATCCGGCAATACACAAAGTATCGCCCGCTGTATATCGAATTTATCGGCGAAGGCAGTTTTGCCTTTGAACAAGGCGAACCCCTCCCAGCCAACAACCCAGGAGTGATTTCCAAGATCGTATTGGCAGATAAGGAAGGGAATCAATACCGAATCGAGCCAGATGAACTCGGACTTCAATTCGCCCGCGGGGAGATTGATTACAAGGAATATTTGTATCAGCAAAAGAAAGAAAACAAACAGCTGATCGGCCTGACACTGGTCCTGGTCGCTGGCTTTGGCATAACAGGATGGGGCTTCATTGCGCTTCTTTTATAAGGTGACCGAAGCCAAGAAGGCTCCAACCCTATAAAACAAGCTGCCGAATAGGCAGCCTGTTTTAGCGAAACTTATTGTTCATCATCAAGGTCTTCTATTAATACTTTCATTTCTGCAATTTCTTTTTCTTGGGCCTTAATGATTTCATCGGCAAGCTTTCTCACTCGCGGGTCAGATATTTCGGCACGTTCACTGGTCAAAATCGCAATGGAATGGTGAGGAATCATGGCTTCCATATAATCTGTATCATCGACAAGGGTTTGGCTGCGTAATAAGAATAGGGACAGGAAAAATACAACTATACTGCCCGCAGCAATTCCTATATTCACTTTGCGGTTTTTTAGCATATGCGTCATAAAAATCAGCATGATGATTGCCATTGTCGCACCCATCAATAAGGCCATATAAGCCCTTGTTTCGCTAAAAAATACATGGTCCACTTTATAGGTGCTCCAGTATTTGAACATGAACATGACAATTGTCGAGGTTATAACCATTCCTGCAAATTTAAGATAAGGCTTCATGATACACTCTCCTCTATAAGTCTATTTACAGTATAAATACCCGAAACGTATGCAAATAATCTTAATATTTGAGATCCTCACGTTTAACTTAAAAGGAAGTATCATGAAAGGGAGTTACCTTTTTGATTTAGGCTCTTTTCTCAAACTTTGTTGCTATTGATTACAAAATAGGAGTGAATGAACTATTTTTCTTCCCAAAGTTGCCTCTTGTTATGAGAAAAGAGCATGCAAACTTAATACCGAACTACAAAATGGCGTTCTATTACGTTAAAATCGGCTTTAGGATTTTAACAACAATCTTTACGAAAACAGCCTTGATTTACAGCTTTTTAAACCTGATAATATTCCCCTGTCTCTGAATTGGCAATATAAGCATGAACAGGCATTGATTTTGGAATTAGTGGATGGCCTTTTATTAATTCCTTATTCTTCTTCAAAACATCCTCAATATTTTGTGGTCCTGCTAACCAACTGATTACATCACGCTCCACTACATCAATGTAGTTAATTGTCTTGATTATCTCCTCTGAAGCTCCATTTTCTTTTATTTTACTAAGTATTTCCTCTTTATTTAGTATGATTTCTTTACTTTCCATTTCACCGACTATATAGATTTCTTCCACATTTTCATTATATAACGCTAGAATAATATTTCGAATCAAGCAGCCATAGGGTTGAGTAATAACTGCCCCAAAACTGTTGAGAATCATCATATCCTTATTCTTTTTATTTGTGATCTCTGGAAACAAAGGATAAATCGCCTGATTGACACCTGTAATGATCATTGTTTTTTTCGTGGCTGAGCTTGTAATTGTTGACATTATAATCTCTCCTTTACTGTATCCATTTTGCTATTTCATAATAGGCGGGTATTCCAATTATTAAGTTGAATGGAAAAGTGACCCCTAAAGATAAGCCTAGGTATATAGATGGATTTGCTTCTGGCACTGAAGTTTTAAGTGCTGCGGGTGCCGCAATGTATGAAGCACTTCCAGCCAATACTCCCATTAATGTAACTCCTCCTAAAGATAAGCCAACAAAGTCCCCTACCAGCACACCTAAACTGCCAAATAAAAGTGGAGTAAACAAACCAAATGCCAGTAATTTCAACCCGTGCTTTTTAACCTCTGGCAAGCGTTTCCCTGCAATCAATCCCATATTTAAAAGGAAAAGAATCAAAACACTGCTGTATAAGTCTATAAATAAAGGTTTAACCATTGGGACTGCACTTTCACCCAGCGCCCAGCCTATTAACAGGCTGCCAACAAGAAGCAAAATACTTTTCCCAAAAATACTTTCCCTTAGTACTTCTTTATCTATTAAGTTTGAGTATGCAGGGATAAAGCCTAAATTCCGGGTGGAATAAACCGAAAGGTCTTTTTTGCTCTCTACTATTTTTAATAACAGTAAAGAAACTAAAATTGCCGGGCTCTCCATCAAGACAACCAAAGCATTCATAAACCCTTCATAAGATGTACCGCTCTCATCCAGAAATGTAATAGCAGCTCCATAGGTAACGATACTGATTGAGCCATAAGTGGCTGCTAATCCTATAGAGTTTTTCAGATCCATTTTTATCACTCTCATGAAAACCAGCGTAACTACAGGAATGATTATTCCTAAGAATAGTGCTCCTAGTATTGGTGCCAGTACAGATTCTATAGAGTAATGCGAAAGTTCAATGCCTCCTTTTATTCCAATAGCAATTAATAAATAAATGCTTAAGCCTTCACTTAAACCATTGGGGAACTTTAAATCTGATTTAACGATCGCCGCAAGAATGCCTAACACAAAAAACAAAACAACAGGTGATAATAAATTTTGAAGTATTATTTCGTTCATTCATCTGCCTCCTTCTTATTTTTTCCAATAAAAAAACCGACAATTTCAGAGTTCAATGTGGTTAAACCATTGAACTGAATTGTCGGTTTATCTTCAACTGGCGCAAGGCTATTAAAGATCTCCCTCTTATTATCATGAAAATTTTTTCTCAAGGTCGTTATATAATTTAAATACCATTACTCGTTCCCCTGTACGTGAACTTATATCACTATGAAAACTTTTTACTTTTTCCTCGCTGTTAGCAAAAATTATTTCTTTTAGGTTTTCTAAGCCTGATTCCACTAATTCCGAACGCGTTTTCTTTACCGTTAACATTCCATCTTTTGTTTCACAAACGGAATATTCAGCTGGTGTCAAGACCCCTTGCAAATTCACAATGACCATATCCCGCAATATATCGGTCTTAACGGAAACAGAGCCACGTCCAAGATAGTCCTTTTCCCACTGAGTTATAGCCTTGCTTATATCAGACTCAACAGATCCTTTCGACTTTTTCATATAATCCCCCTTAAACAAAAAATCGATCTATTCCTTAAGCTAATGTTCTAGTTTAAGGAATACATCGATTTACTTATTATCAACTTTATTATGTTTAATAAAATGCTTTTTCATCCGGCCAAATAGATATTTAACCAGTATGCTAAAGTTTATTAGTGTAAACAAAGTTAATGAAAATCTCTCGATTAATTTATTAAATTAACGAAATGTTACCATATAACCTGCGAAATATCAATACTAGAACAATTAAAAAAAATAAACGGAACCTCAAAGAAGCAGGAACCTATTCGGTTCCTGCTTCACGTGCATGAGAATACTCACCAGGCTGGCAGTCCATGTTATTCCGGTAAAATTATGCTGCTTTTTTGATTTCGATGATTTTTCCTTCTTTACGCCATTTCTTAAATTCCACTGCAGCCGTGAACAGAACGTCTGTCGATGAGTTAAGGGCTGTCTCAAAAGAATCCTGTAAAACACCGATGATAAAACCTACAGCAACTACCTGCATGGCGACATCATTTGGAATGCCGAACAAGCTGGATGCGAGAGGAATCAGCAGCAGTGAACCGCCGGCAACACCTGAAGCACCCGCAGCACTGATGGCAGCCATAACACTTAGAAGAATAGCAGTAGGAATGTCAACCTGAATGCCAAGTGTATGAACGGCAGCCAGTGTCATAACAGAAATCGTCACGGCGGCTCCAGCCATATTGATGGTTGCGCCTAATGGAATGGAAACAGAATATGAATCCTTGTCCAAGCCTAACTCCTCACAAATTTTAATATTAACAGGGATATTTGAAGCTGAACTGCGAGTAAAGAACGCTGTAATTCCGCTTTCTTTCAAACATTTGAAGACAAGCGGATATGGATTTTGCCTGATCATGGTGAACACGATTAGCGGATTGACGACAAGGGCCACAACAAGCATGCAGCCAATCAGAACGGCAAGTAGTTTTCCATAGCCTAGCAAAGAGCTAAGTCCGTTTGTTGTAATAGAATCAAATACAAGGCCCATGATGCCAAGTGGAGCGAATTTTATCACCCATGTAACAATCTTGGACATTGCATCGGATAAATTCCCAATAACTGTTTTTGTTGAATCAGCCGCATTTTTTAGAGCAAGGCCGACTAAGACTGCCCAGGCTAAAATACCGATATAATTAGCATTCATAATAGCATTAACAGGATTATCAACAATGTTAAGCAATACGGTTTTAAGAACCTCAACTACACTTCCAGGAGGCGTCATGCCCTCAGCGCCAGCTATAAGCTTCAAGCTTACCGGGAACATAAAACTAGCAATAACCGCAATAAGTCCTGCCGCAAATGTTCCTAGAAGATATAAAGAAATAATCGTTTTCATGTTTGTTTTCTGTCCGCGTTTATGCTGGGCAATCGCCGACATAACCAGGAATAATACTAATACAGGGGCAACTGCTTTCAGTGCACCTACAAATAAAGACCCTAAAATAGCAACCGGCTTTGCTAATTCCGGTATCGTTATTGCAAGGATAATACCAATTAACATACCCGCAATGATCTGTTTCACCAGGCTTACTTGATTCCACGTCTTCAGTAAATTTTTCATAGCCATTTCCCCCACAAGTAAGTTATTTTGTTTTAAAATTCGCGCTGGTTTTCAGGAGACACAAAAGTCTAATCAACCACCGATGTCCTCCATATAAATACAAATGTTCGCATACTATGTATTATAGAGGTTAAAATATTATATTACAATATAAAGATTTGAATATACATAAAATTTCAACTATCTAAATACTCAATCATCATACCTCAAACTCACACCACCTGTTAATAGATAATTCTTCCCAAGAATAGGTCCCTTTTTAAAAAGAATAGACTCACTTTATTAATAGAAGAGACTTATCCAATCAAGGTCCCCCCACTATACCGATTGAAAAATGCAGGGGATGGCGCTTTTTCGGAAACTCCCCCTGCGCAGAAAAAATAGCAGACCATTTTTCTCATGGTCTGCTATCTCATAAACTATTTATAATATTTTTTATCGTGTGCGTGCTAATTCCGAAGTCTCACGAGCCTTTTCATTCAGGTCAAAACGATCTGCATTCATGACCTTGACCCATGCGGCAATAAAGTCGCGCACAAACTTCTCTTTATTATCGTCCTGAGCATAAACTTCTGCAATGGCGCGCAGTTGTGAGTTTGAACCGAAAACCAGGTCGACTCTGGTGGCTGTACGCACAACCCCACCTGTCTTACGGTCACGCCCTTCATATACCCCCCCATCTGCAGGCTTCCATTGGACTCCCATATCCAGCAGGTTTACAAAGAAATCATTTGTAAGTGTGCCTATTCGGTCAGTAAATACGCCGTGTTGAGTACCGCCATGGTTCGTTCCGAGGACACGCATTCCGCCAATCAGTGCCGTCATTTCCGGCGCACTAAGGTTCAATAGCTGTGCCTTGTCCAGCAACAGCTCTTCCGGACTCACACCATACTGTTTTTTCTGATAGTTGCGGAATCCATCGGCATAAGGCTCCAGCACCGCAAATCCGTCTGCATCTGTTTGCTCTTCTGTCGCATCCCCACGCCCAGGAGCAAATGGAACGGTTACTTCAAAGCCTGCGTTTCGAGCGGCTTTCTCAATCGCAGCACTTCCACCCAGGACAATCAAATCGGCAAGACTAACTTTCTTATCCAGATGACTTTGAATGTCTTCCAGTGCATTTAGAACCTTTGAAAGCTGTTCCGGCTGATTCACTTCCCAATCCTTTTGTGGAGCAAGACGGATACGAGCACCATTCGCTCCTCCACGGAAGTCCGAGCCACGGAAGGTACTTGCTGAAGCCCAGGCCGTTGTAACTAACTCGCTGATTGTCAGACCAGAGTCGAGGATCAATTCCTTTATCTTTTCTACTTCTTCATCCGTCAATTCATAATCAACAGCTGGAACAGGATCCTGCCAGATATAGTCTTCTTCCGGGACTTCAGGACCTATATATCTTGATTTAGGGCCCATGTCACGATGTAATAATTTAAACCACGCACCTGCAAATGCATCAGCAAATTCTTCAGGATTCTGATGGAATCGACGGGCGACCTTTTCGTAATCAGGATCATGGCGCAAGGCAATATCGGTCGTAAGCATCATGGTTGGAACTTTTACAGATGAATCTTCCGCATCTGGTGCAAGGTCCTTCTCAGCAGGGTCCACAGCCAACCATTGATAGGCACCTGCTGGACTCTTTGTCAGCCACCAATCATATCCGAACAGTAAATCAAAGTATCCGTTATCCCACTGTGTTGGATTTGCCGTCCAGGCTCCTTCAAGACCGCTGGTGATGGTATCACGTCCCCTGCCGCTTCCGTATGAGTTTTTCCAGCCCAAGCCCAGCTCCTCGATAGAAGCAGCTTCTGGTTCTGGACCAACATTGGCCGCGTCTCCTGCACCATGGGCTTTTCCAAAAGTATGGCCGCCTGCAATGAGTGCTACCGTTTCTTCATCGTTCATTCCCATACGTGCAAAGGTTTCGCGTATGTCCCGAGCGGCTGCAACGGGATCCGGCTTACCATTCGGGCCTTCCGGGTTCACATAAATAAGACCCATTTGCACGGCAGCAAGCGGATTCTCCAACTCACGATCACCTGTGTAACGTTTATCTCCCAGCCACTCCGATTCAACACCCCAATAAGTGTCTTCTTCCGGTTGCCAAATATCCGGCCGCCCTGCGCCAAATCCCACTGTCTTGCCGCCCATGGATTCAATTGCCACATTACCTGCCAGCAACATCAAGTCAGCCCAGGAAATCTTGCTGCCATACTTCTGCTTGATCGGCCATAACAGTCGACGGGCTTTATCAAGGTTGCCGTTGTCAGGCCAGCTGTTTAGAGGTGCGAAACGTTGTGATCCAGTTCCACCGCCGCCACGACCATCACCAATACGATAAGTACCCGCGGAATGCCAGGCCATCCGGATGAATAATGGCCCATAATGTCCATAGTCAGCCGGCCACCAGTCCTGACTGTCTGTCATGAGGTCGTTTAGGTCCTGCTTTAGAGAGTCATAGTCCAGCTTCTTAAACTCTTCCGTATAATTAAAATCTTCTCCCATAGGATTGGATTTTCGATCATGCTGATGGAGAATATTCAATTGTAACTGGTTTGGCCACCAGTCCCTATTCGTCGTCCCGCTGGTTTTATGACTAGTAGCACCCCCGTGAGTAAACGGGCATTTTCCAACTTTTGCAGTATCCTTGTCCATTTTTGTTCCCCTTTCGTCAAAATAAAAATGATTAAACTTTCAACATTAATAACTATGAAAAAGACAAGGGATTTAGTATTTATAATTGGAATATTTTATGATTAGAAGCGAATGAGGATGAATTGGGGTTTAACAAAAGGTTGGATTTAGAAGAAAGATTCAAAGACAAACAGTGAATGATTTAAACTACTAGCCAAAATACACTTCTACACTCTTTTCTTTTTGTGCTGTCGCCAAACAGTTTTGGATAAAAACCAGGATTTGTTTTTGATCCCAAGATGTGCAATCACTTTCAGACGGGGAATCACCAGTATTAAAAAATTTCTTATAGCCATTCATAGCTTTTTCTAATTGTTGTAACGAGAAAATTGAACTTTTTCCTGATCCACTGACTCCAGCATAGAACTGATATGCATCAAGTAAACGGTACAGCATGAGTGCGTTATGATTCCCCATGCTAAAACGCGCATAAGCAATCTCTTCCCTTGCTTTATTTAAGCCATATATATCATGACCCATTAATATTCCTCCTTCAAATATAAAATTGAAACGCTATAGATTAGAAAAGTTGATAGGTCGTTTACATGTGAAATCACTCCCTTCGCGGTTGTTGTTTTTGGAATTTTATTGAAATAATAAACAAGAGTAAGAGATGTTAACGAAAGAAAATCCGAGGCTTCGAAGTTGTTCAGAATGGTTTTCATCATTTTAAAGGATAATACTGAGGGTAATGTTGAGGGATTTTTTCATCTACCTTCTGAAAAAATAATACCATATTACGTATCAATTAATTTCGCTGTTTTTAAAATTTATCGACAGTTCTGTGAATGTATACTCATTTACTTCTCTTAGAAGTTTCTCCCTTCACTCTCACCTGTAATTGACAACGAAAAGGTTGCTGGTAATTTCACAAAAAAATACGGAACCAGTTTCACCTGATTCCGTCAATAATGACTAACTGATACATTTATTTTGCCGTTCAATCAAGATTCTTTGACGCAAATTGATCAAGCAATTCACGCACTTCATCTGTTGATTTTGTGTTCATTAATTGATTTCTTAATTCACTCGCCCCGCGGAATCCTTTGACATAAATTTTGAAAAAACGATGAAGAGCCGTGAACGGTCGCAGCTCTAAATGCGAATATTTATCATGGAGATCCATATGCAATCTTAAGAGGTCAAGCAATCCATCACTGCTATGATCTTTCTTCTCCATTTCAAAGGCAAATGGATTATGGAAAATGCCACGCCCGATCATCACCCCATCAACACCATATTGTTCAACAAGCTTCAAACCAGTCTGTCGGTCAGGAATATCCCCATTGATGGTCAAAAGGGTATCCGGTGCCACCTCATCACGGAGCTTCTTAATCTCCGGGATCAGCTCCCAATGCGCAGGCACTTTGCTCATTTCATCCCTTGTACGCAGATGAATGGAAAGATTCGCAATGTCTTGCTCCAATATGTGTGTCAGCCAGCCTCGCCATTCGTCTAAATCCGAGAAGCCAAGCCTTGTCTTTACACTTACCGGCAATCCTCCTGCTTTTGCCGCTTGTATTAATTCAGCTGCAACTTCCGGACGACGGATCAGGCCGCTACCCTTCCCGTTCTGCGTCACATTAGGGACAGGACAGCCCATATTGATATCAAGACCCTTAAAGCCCATTTCCGCCATACCAATACTCATTTGCCGGAAAAATTCAGGCTTGTCTCCCCAGATATGAGCGACAATTGGCTGTTCATCCTCTGTAAAAGTCAAACGTCCCTGCACACTTTTGATGCCATCTGGGTGACAATAACTATCCGAGTTTGTAAACTCTGTAAAAAACACATCAGGTCTCGCTGCTTCACTCACCACATGGCGAAAAACAACATCCGTCACTTCTTCCATTGGTGCCAATATAAAAAATGGTCGTGGTAAATCACGCCAGAAATTTTCTTTCATCTTTTCTTTCAAATCCTCTCATAATGGGATAACAGGCCAATTCCTAATCCCAAAATTAAAAAGCAGAATATCCCTGCTCCTTTTACACTTATACCATGCTTTAGCACTTTTTATCAAACTGATTGAAATGGAAATTTTAACTGTCTGCCACTTAACATCCCACTGGGCTAGTTAAACTAACGTATTTGCCTGGGAGGCCTATATTCCAAATCCGGATTCGAAGAGGTTTCACATCTTTATCCCTTTACATAAAATGTGAAGAAAATCTTTTACAGGAGGGAAATCAATGCCCACCATCAGTCTCTGCATGATTGTTAAAAATGAAGAAGAGGTATTGGAGAACTGTCTCAAGAGTGTACAGGATATCTGTGATGAGTTCGTCATTGTGGATACCGGATCGACTGATCGGACCAAGGAAATAGCCAGGCAGTACACGGATAAAGTACTCGATTTCGAGTGGATTGACGACTTTTCCGCTGCCAGGAATTTTGCCTTCAGCAACGCCACGATGGATTATATCCTTTGGCTTGATGCGGACGATATTTTGCTGCCGTCTGACCAGCAAAAGTTCAAAAAGCTGAAAACCTCCCTGAATTCGAATGTGGATGCTGTCTCCATGATTTATGTCATCCTCAGGGATGAATTCGGGAACCCGACTTTCCACTACAGAAGAAACCGCCTGGTGAAGAGGAGCAAGAACTTCAAATGGATTGGACCCGTCCATGAATATCTTGATGTGAGCGGCAATATTTTATCCTCTGATATTTCAGTTGAGCATAAAAAGAATGAAAAACAATCGACCGGCCATTCATCTGACAGGAATTTAAGAATCTATGAGAAGCGGATTAAAAGAGGCGAGGACTTCACCCCAAGGGATTTATATTATTATGCCAATGAGCTGCGCGATCACAGGCAATATGAAAAAGCGATCATTTACTATCATGAGTTCCTTGGAGGCAAAAAAGGCTGGGTGGAGGATAATATAAGAGCGTGTTTGAATCTGGCTGATTGCCATGCCCATCTAGGAGAAAAGGACGAAGAAATGGAATCTTTACTGAAGTCACTGTCATACGATGCACCCCGGCCTGAACCGTGCTGCCGCATCGGCGATATTTTCAAGGCCAAAAAGGATTATCAAACAGCTATCTACTGGTATACTACCTCCATACAGATGAATAAGGACACAGCCGGTTTCCAGAACCAGGCTTATTCCACTTGGTATCCAAATCTTCAGCTATGCGTGTGCCATTGGGAACTGGGCAATGTAGAAAAATCGATTGAACACAATCAGAACGCCAAAAAATACCGGCCAGATGACAAGCAGGTCTTGTTCAATGAGAAATTTTTTAATGATTTCATGAAAAATAACAGCAAAAAATAAGAGGGAATCCAGATGATTTCCTCTTTCCTGTTGCCATTTTATTTGATTGCCGGCTATTTCACCCCAATTCCAACATAGTGTATGCCCTGCTTTATAATTGCCTCTTTATCCAGCACATTCCTTCCGTCCAAAACCAGGCTGCAGTTTTTGTATGCTGAAAAGTCCATGTTCTTATATTCATCATGGTAAGCCTGGAGGATGATCAGTTCGATTTCTTCCGCATGCTGTTTTGAAAATGGAACAACACCATATTTTGAAATCTCCCCTGCCTCAAATAAAGGATCATCGACATATACTGCTGCTCCCTTTTCCTTCAATTCATCAATCAGAAGCAATGTGGATGATTTTGTTGGCTCCTTCACATTTCCCCGGAATGACAAGCCCAAGATTAAGACCCTTTTATTCCTTAATGAACCTAGATTTTTTTCTGCCATCCCCACTGCGTACTTGGCCATATCATCATTAATCCTTCTTGATAAAGTGGTCAAGCCCTCATCCAGGCCGTTATTGATAAAGAAATATGGATATACAGGGATGCAGTGGCCCCCTACGCCAACACCCGGCAGGTGAATATTCGAATATGGTTCGCTATTTGCTGCTTTTATGACTTCCATAATGTCAATATCCAGCTTGCTTGCATACATAGCAAGTTCATTGGCAAGCGCGATGTTCACATCACGATATACGCATTCGGCAACCTTGGTAAATTCGGCTGCCTCCAGGCTGCTGACCGGTAAAATGTCGCAATTTAACCCTTTTTGATAAAAATCAGCCGCTAACTCCAGGCTTTTGGGGTTCAATCCGCTCACTACCTTCGGATAGGCAGACAAGTCCTTGATGATCCGGTTGGAGTACACACGTTCAGGACTGTAGGATAAGAAAAAATCGACCCCCATCTTCAATCCTGAAATCTTTTCGATCGTCCGGCCGAACCTGTTTCTCGTATCACCGGCAGGCAAAGTTGTTTCAAAGCTTACAAGCGTTCCTTTTTTAATCCCTCTGGCTATATCCTCTACAGCAGAATCGATATATTGATAGTTTGTTGCGCCGTTTTCCTTTGTTAATACCGGCACAATCACCACTACTACTTCAGATTTACTTACCGCTTCTGACGTATTTACTGTTGCTTCCAGGGTTTTGGACTCATAAGCTTTTGCAATCAGCTCATCAAGTCCCGGCTCGTTATCCACATGGGAAATCCCCTGGTTCACTTTGTCCACCACAGTTTGATTGATATCTGCTCCGTACACATGTAAATGTCCGCAATTCGCAAAAATTGCGGCTAAGGGCAAGCCAATCTTTCCTAAACCAACAACTGTCACATTTTTCATATTAACACCCTTTCTGGCCTTTTTAGCTGAAATCCCCCGAAATCATGGAAAGCTTCTGGCAATTACTCTCCGTTATTTTATGTAGTGGCAGTTTGTTTGTGTAAATAAAATGACCATTCCGCCGTTCAATTATGACAATTGACCAAGCATCGGGAAACAGGGTGAATAAGCTAAAATAAACAAGTCTTTACACCGATATGGAGGTGTTTTTCATGGAAGAAAAAGAAAAACTTAAGATTCTTGTTTTGATCAAGTCTTTCAACAAATCTGCACCAAAGCATCAACCAAAGTTCGACACAATCAAAGCAATCGAAAAATTTGCCGACGTGCGGTATTGGCATAAAGATGGCCACATCAATGATATTTTAGTTGCATTGAATTTCACCCCAGATTTCATTCTGCATTATGATCATGCCTGGAACAGCCCCCTGGCCCCGAGGATAAAGGGATTAGGGAGGACCAAAATTCCAAAAGGATGTATCGTAATTGATATCCACTACAGCCCCGCCGAACGAAGAAAATTTTTTAGTAGAAATAAAATCGATTTAATCTTTTCTGTAACAAAGTCACCGTTCCTAAAAACTTTCCCTCAATACAAGGATCAGTTGCGCTGGTTCCCCTTTGCCATCAATCCTGAGGTTTTTAAAGATTGGCAGATTGAGAAGAATATTAATTTCCTGCTGATGGGGCAAGTATTTGACAGGGAACGAAAGAGCAGGAATGTGACTGGTACTCCACAGGGAAAGTACCCATTCAGAGAGGAAGTTTTAGTGCGGATGAGGAAAGAGGAAGGCTTTTTATTTCATCATCATCCTGGACACTACGCAAAGAATACTTCAAAAAACTATCTTAATGAAAAATATGCGAAGGAACTAAATCGGGCAAAAATGTTCTTTACTTGCGGGTCCAAGTTTCAATATCCAGTACTGAAATACTTTGAAGCTCCTGCATGCCGAACGCTGCTCCTGGCAAAGCCTGTTCCAGATCTTACAGAATTGGGATTCGTAGATGGTGAAAACTTTGTCGCCTGTAATGAATCCAATTTTTATGAAAAAGCGATGTATTACCTGGAAAACGAGAAAGAAAGAACACGAATAACGGATACAGGCTACGAGTTCATCCATACCTACCATACAAACGATGTAAGGGCTCAGCAATTTATCAAATATGTAGAAGAATATCTGGCGAATCTTCGTGGATGATCAAGGCCCGAGAAAAATCCGCACAATCATTCATTTGCCAGCGGATTTTTCACATCTGTAGGCTCTCCCCCATACACTTCCATTTTCACGACATATACCATAAAGAGACTGATTATGAATCGGTGACCCTCTATACCATAGCATCTATAAAAATGATAGATATGGGTGTGTTATATGAATAATAAAAGCAATTTAAACAATGTAAAGCTAGGTGAGAACGTCAGGATTTATGATTTTGTAAATGCCTATGGGTGTGAAATAGGAGACGGAACAAAGGTTGGCACATTCGTTGAGATCCAAAAAGGAGTTAAAATCGGGAAAAATTGCAAAATCTCAAGCCACTCTTTTTTATGTGAAGGAGTGCATATAGCAGATGGAGTTTTTATCGGCCATGGGGTGATGTTCACGAATGATATGTTCCCCCGCTCCACCAATCCGGATGGCACCTTGCAAAATGATGGCGAATGGACCCTCCTGGAAACGATTGTAGAAGAACGGGCATCCATCGGGTCCGGCAGTACCATCCTGCCTGGACTCACGATCGGTAAAGGCGCCATAGTCGGTGCTGGCAGTGTTGTCACCAGGAATGTCCCGGAATTCTCGATCGTTGCCGGAAACCCGGCTAAGGTCATTCGATACATCCAGGAATAATGTCTCCTCTCCCGCTGCAGGAGAATTTTTTAGGAGGGATCAATCTATGTTAAAAGCAGGAGTCATAGGCTGCGGTTATTGGGGACCAAATATTATCCGAAATCTGGATGCCCTGCCTGGAGTTGAGTTAATCTATGTTGCAGATTTGAATACTGAACAGCTGGCAAAACAAAAAGCCTTATACCCTTATATTAAAACCACCACAAACTATCTGGATATCATCACGGACCGCGCAATAGACATCGTACTGATTGTGACCCCGGTGAATACTCATTATCGATTTGCAAAAGAAGCCCTCACAAACGGCAAGCATGTCTTTGTTGAAAAACCTCTCACCGACTCTGTTCAAACTTCAAAGGAACTTTGTAAACTTGCAGACTCCATGAACCTTACACTAATGGTCGGGCATACCTTTGTATACACAGGCGCAGTAAGGAAAATGAAGGAAATTATTGATTCAGGTGAATTAGGGACCATTCGGTATATCACATCCCAGCGCCTGAATTTAGGTTTATACCAAAAGGATATCAATGTCTTATGGGACTTGGCTCCCCATGACTTATCGATTGCCGACTATCTGATTGGCAGCCAGATCACCAAGATCAAAGCATATGGGCATCGAGATATCAATCCACAGCTTGAAGATACCGCTTTTCTCAACTTAACCTATTCAACCGGAGAGAAAGTCTATATTATGAACAGCTGGCTATACCCGGAAAAGGTCCGGAAAATGGCAATTGTCGGAACAAAAGGCATGATGATTTACGACGACATGGAGCCAGAGAAAAAAATAAAGGTATTTCATAAGCATGTTGACTTCTCAAAAAGTGAAATTTCCTACCAGTATGAGAATGGAAAAGAGTATTTTCCCGAGCTTATTTTAAAAGAAGCATTGAGTGTTGAACTTTCCCATTTCACAGATTGCGTCCTGAACAACAAAGAGCCTTTGAGCAGCGGCAATAAAGGTTTGAATGTTGTAAAAGTACTCGAGGAAAGTGATCTTTTATTAAGGAGAAACCAAGCATGATGATCCCATTTTTAGATTTAAAGGCCCAGTATAAAAGCATTGAAAGTGAAGTGAAGGAAGCCGTCGCAAAAATTTTCGAGGATTGTGCCTTTGTAGGAGGCAAAGAGGTCGCAACTTTCGAAAAAAACTTCGCTGATTATTGCCATGCGTCTTATTGTATTGGTGTCGGCAATGGGACGGACGCTTTGTGGCTTACCTTAAAGGCAATGGGCATCGGACATGGGGACGAGGTAATTGTCCCTGCCAATACTTTCATTGCCTCTTCAGAAGCGATTACAGCCACAGGGGCAAGGCCTGTATTCGTCGATCATGATAAAGAGACGTATACGATCAATACAGAAGAAATCCCTTCCAGGATTACCGAAAAAACGAAAGCGATTATGGCAGTCCATTTATATGGACAGCCTGCAGATATGGATCCAATCCTGGAAATCGCTGCCCGGCATGGACTTAAAGTGATTGAAGATGCAGCCCAGGCACATGGCGCTGAATATAAAGGAAGGCGGGTTGGGTCGATCGGTGATGCCGCATGCTTCAGCTTTTACCCGGGCAAGAATTTAGGGGCATATGGTGATGGCGGTGCGGTGGTGACGAATGACAAGGAACTTGCTGGCCTCGTACGGCTCTTGAGTCAGCATGGCAGCAAAGTGAAATACATCCATGAAATTGCCGGTTATAACAGCAGGTTGGATGGAATCCAGGCTGCCATCCTGAATGTTAAAATGAACTATATCGAACAGTGGACTGAAGCAAGAAGGAAAAACGCTTCTCTCTACAGGGAGATGCTGAAAGATACAAATATCATTCTTCCGGTTGAAAAAGAAGATGTCAGGCATGTGTACCACCTGTTTGTCATCCGCATCAAGGATCGGGAAGATGTCCAAAAGAAGCTGCTCGACAGAGGCATCCAAACTGGTATCCATTATCCGGCGCCAATCCATCTCACCGAAGCCTACAGAGACCTTGGAATTCCTGCACGGACATTTCCACTCAGCGAAGAGTATGCCGATAACCTTTTATCTCTGCCGATGTACGCAGAGTTAACTAAGAATCAAATCCGGAAAATTTGTGATGCTTTAAAGGAGATTATCAGTTGATCCCAAACCACTCTCTTTTCCCTAAGCTTCTTTCCAGCCATTGTGCAGTCACCGATTCTTGTCATCCCAATCATATGCAAGACCATTCATAAGTATAATGTACAAACCAACTAATTATTGGAGGAAGGCTAGTGAAAAAAGTACGCAAAGCCATCATTCCTGCTGCAGGCTTAGGTACCCGGTTCCTGCCGGCTACTAAAGCCATGCCAAAGGAAATGCTTCCGATCGTCGATAAACCGACCATTGAATATATTGTAGAAGAAGCAGTAGCATCGGGAATTGAGGATATTATCATTGTAACCGGGAAAGGCAAAAGAGCCATTGAAGACCATTTTGATATTGCACATGAGCTTGAACGCAATCTTCTCGAAAAGGGAAAGCTCGAATTACTCGAGCGGGTTCAGCACCCCTCTAAACTGGCTGATATCCATTACATCCGCCAGAAAGAACCAAAGGGTTTAGGACATGCCGTATGGTGCGCCAGGAATTTTATCGGAGATGAACCGTTTGCCGTTCTGCTCGGAGATGATATCGTTCAAAGCGAAACTCCCTGCTTAAAGCAGCTGATCACCCAATATGAAGAGACACACTCAAGTATCATCGGTGTTCAGCGAGTGCCGGTTGAGGAGACCCACCGGTATGGCATCATTGACCCTTCCGCACAGGATGGACGGAGATATCATGTTCAAAACTTTGTCGAGAAGCCGCCGTCAGGCACCGCTCCCTCAAATCTCGCCATCATCGGCCGTTATATCTTGAATCCTGAAATATTCAAGTTCCTTGATTTGCAGCAAGTGGGTGCAGGAGGCGAAGTACAATTAACAGATTCCATTCAGCAATTGAATCAGATCCAAAGAGTATTCGCATACGAATTCGAAGGCAAAAGATATGACGTTGGCGAAAAAATGGGCTTTGTCCAGACAACAATTGATTTTGCCCTTCAGCGTGAAGACCTGAGAGATGGCGTAATAGCTTATCTTGAAAGAGTTTTAAAAGAAGTTAAATCAAATAAACCTATATAACATTGGTTATATAGGTTTATTTGTTTCTATCCTAAACTGAGTGACAACCCCCATAGAACATGCGCCGCAAAGCGAGGATAAAAGTTTTTGTTTTTACTAGAAACCGAAGGATAATAAAGTAGGTCAGGAAATGGTCCATATTGTTCATCGATAATCCCTATCAGATGTTTTACCTTTTCCTGCTCATCGTAACTGGAGTAAAAGGCTAAAGCCATTCCAGCTCCCCACAGTCGGGCAGGCCCTTTATTAAGTTCAGTAAATCTATATACCTTATCATTAACAATAAAACGATCAATGGATTTAACAGCCTGCTCAATCGTCCACGGCACTGGATGTAACCCTCCATACTTCCTGTAAAGCTCCATCCCCCATAGAATATATCCATGGTGTATTACATCATTTAATTTGCTTTTTTTTGCAGGATCTTCGTAGATCGTATAGTACCATTCAGGCATCCCTTTAGATAATTTCACGTTTGAAATAACAGAATTAGCGGCAGAGTTGATCCGACCTTTTACAAAGCTGTATTTCTGCTCAGTGAATATACAGCCGTGTTCTGCCAATAGTCTCGATAATGTTCCAAGAAACATCGCAGAAACATTCACGGTAAAGTTAGAATCAGTTTTACTGAGACTGTACCAGAAATAGCCCCCTTTAGCATTTGAGGTCCACACATTCTGGCACCAATGAAGGGCAGTTTTAGCCAATATGCCTTGAATGATTGCTCTCTCCTTAAAAGACACCAATTCAAGCATTGATAAAACATCCAGTAAACCATTCATCACGATGGATGTTGTAATAGTGTAGGGGTGATTAGGCGGATTAACGGAACCGTTCTGATATGCATCCCATTCATGAGGCAGACCCCATCCCGGAATGCCGTCCTTATCTAAATCCTTGTTCTCAATCAGCCAGTTAACTAGCTCCTGGATTCTATCAAGAGTGTTTTGATCGCGAAATAACCTATAATATATTATTTCAGAGGAAAGCAGCAAACCATAAGTCATTGGCTGATATGACTTACCCGGAAAAGTAGGCTCCAGCCCTTTTCCCAGTTCTCCCATGGGAAACTTCTTTATTAACATTTCATAAAAACCGCGTGCATCCACAGGTATCCTTCCTTTCTGTAGCTTTTTCCTATTCCAGTAGATAAAAAGACATATATTAGAGTATGTGACAGTCCGGACAAGCGCTTGGACCTTTATACCACTCAATTAAAATGTGCATGAATGGAAATAGGTTGACACCGGCAGTTTATAGTAAACCGATTAGCCATGAGTGGTATCCCCCCTCCTTTCTTCCAAAACTTACATAAAAAAAAGACGAGATCTCGATATCTCATCTTTTTAGCTATCTCACAGATTCATTTTTTCTGCCCATCTAAATACTCCTGAATATATTGAACCATTTGCTTGGCTCTGGCTTCATTCGTATGGTTTTCATGGATAAACCTATATCCATTATCAGCTATGAGCTGCCGTTCTTTTTCATGGTCTCGATAATATTGCGCTTTTTCCTGAAAGTTTGAAAGATCGCATGCCACGAAATGCTGGCCTTCTTTAAAACCGAGATCCAGTATATCCTGTACCGGCTCGGCAAGCAGCAGGGTCCTGCATGCCAGGGCTTCAAAATATTTCAGAACAGGGTATTTATACTGCCCCCCACAGGTGAAGAAAATTTTAGACCGGTTTAATTCACGGGCATACTTTTCATTCAGGATCGCAGCTTCAGGGGCATCATGCCCTGGATGTGCGTGATGGACAAAGCCATCTACTTCCTTCATTTTCTTTAAAACTTCCTCCCTGAAAGGGTATCTCCCTTTTGGGGTATTTGTGTTGTTCTGTCCGTCGTGGTCATATACCTGGCCCATCAGTAAGTAATCGATGTCTTTTTCCAGCTGCCAATCTTTAAAAATAGTTGGATTAATAGAAAACGGCCACCATCTGAACTTCTCCTTATATTCGGGAAATGTTTTCAAAAAGGGCGACTTTGTGAGGGAAAAAATCATATCCATATTGGTGTCTTCAAAATATTGCCTTCTTACATAGGGAAAGTAATGGACGTCGATTACAATTGACCCTTTAGGGATGTCGATTTGCCCCAGGCCGCTGATGATCGGTGAAAAAGCATATCCCCACGCCACATCATACTGAAGAATGAAATCTGGTTTAAAATCGATTCTTCGCAAGATATCCTTTATGTTTCCGTCTTTATGCCAGTACCTGACCTCAGCATCGTTCTCCAGGGCAGCAATCGTTTCATACTTTGGCTTATGCTTCGGAAACTTAATCCAGAACGGCTTGACCAGCAGTAAAATTTTCAGTTTCTCCTTCAATGGATTCCACTCCTTCGTGTTCTGTAAAACCCGGGTATCTGAATAGAAGAACCCCCTAAATCCGGGGGTCTATTTATACTTATTTATATGTTTATCAATGACATTAAGCCCTCTTAAAGTGCCGATTGCTTTGAGGTTCTGAACAGGAGAATGATAATCCGGACACAGTTCCAATGCTTTAATGAAATGGAAGTACGCCTCGTTATATTTCTTTAAAAACATCAAGGCTTCACCTAAATAATTTTCCTCAAGATGGGTCCTGTTCTCGATCTTGGTGAAGTGCTTAACCGCACGCGGATAGTCTTTTTCAATCAACCCTTTCATCCCTTCAAAAAAAATACGGTCACGGTCACTCTTGATTAAGGGAATGGCATCATTAAAGAGGATAAATGCTTCATTCATCATCCATCTCCTGGATAATGCGAGCCCGGCAATTAATTTAGCAGCAAAAAGATTGTGATCCGTACCATCAGGACCGCCATTTGCTTCGTGAATATTCTTCAGGTCATGATCGGAAAGATTCAGTTTCACATGCCGAGCCAGTACAGCCGGATTTTTCTGGTTCGTCACATTTGTCTGATGCCTCCTGTAAAGATACAAAGGCTCTGGAATATGATAGGACAGGCAGTCACTCTTTAAAGCCTTCAGGATAAAATCCGTATCGGACCCAACTTTAATAGTAGGATCATATTTTACTTCGCTTTTGAGCACATCTCTTTTAAAAATCATTGTTGGGTTATTGAATGGAGTTCCTACATTCAGGAAAAAAGAATACAGGCCTTCAGGCAGCACATTCCCTGATTGCCAGTAGCCCATCGGTGAGCCCCCTGCTGTAATCAGGAGCATATCAGAATGCACAACTCCAATCCCGCCGCGCTGAAGAATCTGGAGCATCCGTTCAAAACGGTTTATAAGGGAGAGATCGTCGGCTCCATGGAAGGTGATATAATCTCCTGTCGCCTCAGATAATCCCTTGTTAAAAGCCTCCGCCACTCCCTTGTTCTCTTGTTTAAAATATTTTATTCTTTCATCAGTAAACGTCAGCACTACCTCTTCACTGTTATCTGTTGAACCATCATTCACAATGATGAGCTCCAGATTTTTATATGTCTGATTCAAGATGCTGCTGATGGTTTCCTTAAGGAAATCCCCCCCGTTGTACACTGGCAAAATGACGCTAATCATAAAAACACCCCAGTTATGTGATTGAAAAAGAGATGATCGGCCTCCTCATTCGGTCCTGATCACCCTGCGGCCTGACAGATACCAATCAAGCAAGTGCCCAAAATCAATTGCCACCTTATCCCTCCTGGCTATTTCCACACAGATGATGTTGGCGGCTACCCCCGCCGAAACGAAGGCAATGTCATACTCATATCGATCGGCTTCTTCCATCACTTTTTCAATCGAATCAAATCCTGGGACCTTTATGGTGCCTGCAATGGAGTTATAGCCCTTTTTGATGAAAAATTCCTCTCCATCAGCCGAACGATTTCCAATCAGCAGGACTCGATAATTCTTTAAAACATGATGATAAAAAGCTGTTTCCTGGTTAATCTGGTAATTGATCAGTGAAGCAGCCAATTTCATAGACTGCAATGGCAGCCCATATTCCTTAGCGACTTGATTGAACATCCTCTGATAGACTGGATATCTCGCTTCTGGAATGCCAACAATATCAGCCTCTAGCAGATTCTTAGCCAATAAATCTCTTTTTTCATGGTTCGGGACCTTAAATCCCCCCATACCCTTAAGCCGTCTATTTTTATTAATTTCTTCTGAAGTAACCAGGATATCGTGTGATAAAGCCAGTATTTCGCCATCACCAATCCTTATTACACTGAACCCCTTCTTTTCTCGCAAAGCCTCTAACAGCTGCATTTCTACTTCGCTTGCTGTTTGCAGGCAGATTATATCATTCAAAAGGCTCTTCATGCCTTCCTCGATGATGTCTTCAAGATTATAAGGAAGATATTGATTTTTTAGTAGTTTGCTTTTAACAATTGCCTCTCCGCCTCTGTAAATAGCCTCCGAGGCCATTGACTCCTTATCCCAGGGACCCGGATAGCCAAGCCTGAATAAGTACTCCCATTGTTCCGGCGAAAATGAATAGGTCAATTGAAAAACTCCTTTTTACCTTCAAATTTCTTTCAGTCATTTTAGGTATATTCAAAAATACGCAAGAAGTGTTTGTTTACTTTTCCAACATGGCCCCAGGTTGGTTTTCAGCTCAAATTTCATGATTCACTTTATAGAAAAATTCAGGGAGTGACGCGGCATCACCCAAAAGCCTGACTGTTTCAATTGAACTGGCTTTTTCCTTCGCATCTTCATCAAGATGAGCTTTCAGCAAATAAAAATCGGCATGATTAGTGAATTGTTTGATATACTCCTTTAATCTCTTCTTTGCCTGCTCTTTCCTTTGAAGTCTCAAAAGACTCAGAACGATCCACCGGCCAATTGCGGCTTTTTCCTTTTCATTTTCTTCTCGATCATACAGAAATTGAAATTCAGCCAATGCATCCTCGTATTCTTTTATTAAAAATGACTTGTATCCAGGATAATTGAACAGTTGCAGCTTGTTGAACGGCAGTAATGGGGTGAAGCAATGCTCCGTTTTTCCCTCATCCACGTGTTTGCGACAAGCAACGACTTCCCACCTGGCTACTGGCGGTGCTTTTTCAACAGCGTAAACCACAGGAGCTTTCACAATATCCGCGCTGGTGACACACAAAAAGTTTTTCAGTTTCGCTAAATCTTCTTTTGCCAGAAAATGCTCTGATTTTACAGCGATTTCCCATTCGTTGAGCTGATTCTGCCCCTTTACTTTATGCGAAGCCACTTTTTTATAAAAATCCAGCAGTTCCTCGATTATTGTATTCCATTTATAGTTTTCAACTGTTATGAGACCATTGGCCGTTAATTTTTTTTGTAACTCTTTACTTGATAATACACAGGCTATTTTCTCTGCCATATCAACAGGGTCAGTCTTCTGGCAGATTAAAGCATTCTCCTGGTCGACAGCATATTCAAGTACTCCAAGGTTATTTGTCGTAACAACGGGGCATCCGCAGGCCATAGCCTCTAGGGCCGGAAGGGAAAAGCTTTCGTAGGTTGACCCGCAAATATACAAAGAAGCCCCTCTGTATAAGCTGCTGATTTTTTGTTGAGTGGGACCGACAAAAACCTTGTTCACCCTCCTTTTCATTTCCTCAGAAGGCTGTTCAGGGGTAATCCAGTATAAATCGACATCAAATTCTTTTTTTACTTTTTCATAGGCAGTTATGATATCAGCGATTCCCTTGAATTTCGCAGACTCGGCCCCTACCATCAGCAGGTAAGGCTTTTCTGCGCTCTCTTTTTCAGCTTTCATTGTTGTAAAAATATCTTCATCTACCGCATTGGGAATAACCTTCGCTTCCCTTCCATAGATGCTAGCAATCTGCTTTGATGCCTGATTGGACACAGTGAAGATAAAAGGAGGGATTTCAAGTTGTTTCTGAATGAATTTTTTCAAAATACTGTTCATTGAATCATAGTCAAATAGATGAAAATCACCCTGTTCAAAATAAACAACAGGAGCAATCCCCGTTTCAATGCACGCCTGAATATGATCCCAATAAGTAGCGACAATCACATCGCAATTTGGAATCCCTTTTGCCAGGTCAAGTTCAAATGGAACCTGGATATATTCCGCTTCAATCGGAAACCAGGACGGCTTCTGAAAATGAGATACCAGCGTTACCCTCGCACCTGCTTTTTTCAGCCTGTTTGCATGCTCTAATATGACCTTCACCCCGCCGGAAATGCCGACATGGGTCATAGCATAGACAATGTGAAGTCTTTCCATTCTTCTACTAGATTTGGTTAATAGTTGTTTTTTTGCTAATGGAAGAAGGTTCAGACGTTTTTCAAATTCAAAATTTCTGAGCTTTTGTATCATCTTTTCACCCGCAAATAGTTTAATTTCAAGATACCATGATCCTATAATATGAAATTAAAATTGATTAGTGCGATTTGATAAGGAATTCCTGGAAACAGGTATTTTTCGTAAGATCTTATTATTTTGATTTTTCACCAGTTACTGCAAAAGAAAAAACCCTTCAAATACCAGGCAAGGGTAATAGAAGGGCTATAATAGTTGAGTTTTTCTTATTTATCTTTATTGTGGATCAGCAAATTCAATATCACATGTTGAAACAGCTGTATCTGTTGTAATATTACTTCCTGTTTGTTGTCCTATGAAGACTATACCGACCGCTTTAAAGTTTATTCGTCTATTACCGGTTGCATTTCCGCCTGCAGATATGTTGTAAACTGTGCCAATCATTAAAGCATTTCTTATTTCCTGCTCACAATCATCTTCACAGCTTACCTCAGGTGGTTCAGGTAAAACCAGCGGTACAATTCCTAATGTTTCAAAATTAGTATTAGGGGTTCTAATCCAGGCTATCTTACAAATACTTATTATAGTTCCATCATTAAGTGTAACTATTCCTTCTCCAACCTGCGATACATTCGTTATTGATCCTGTCACGGTACCACCGTTTTCAGTATTTATTTGAACGTTAACTGATCCTGTCGCACCAGCAATTTGCAACAGAACGTTCCTGATTTGTTCTGTACAAGTACATTCAAGTTCGTCACATTCACATATTCCAGTTGGTCCCGTTGGCCCAATTGGCCCCGTTGGTCCTGTTGGTCCCGTCGGTCCGGTTGGCCCCGTTGGTCCTGTTGGTCCGGTTGGTCCTGTCGGCCCTGTTGGTCCGGTTGGCCCTGTTGGTCCGGTTGGTCCTGTTGGTCCGGTTGGTCCTGTTGGTCCGGTTGGCCCTGTTGGTCCTGTCGGTCCGGTTGGCCCTGTTGGTCCTGTCGGTCCTGTCGGTCCGGTTGGCCCTGTTGGTCCCGTCGGTCCGGTTGGCCCCGTCGGCCCTGTTGGTCCGGTTGGCCCCGTTGGCCCCGTTGGTCCTGTCGGTCCTGTTGGCCCCGTTGGTCCCGTTGGCCCTGTTGGTCCGGTTGGTCCCGTCGGTCCTGTTGGTCCGGTTGGTCCCGTTGGTCCTGTTGGTCCCGTTGGTCCTGTTGGTCCGGTTGGTCCGGTTGGTCCTGTTGGTCCTGTTGGTCCGGTTGGTCCTGTTGGTCCGGTTGGCCCGGTTGGTCCCGTCGGCCCTGTTGGTCCTGTCGGTCCGGTTGGCCCTGTTGGTCCTGTTGGCCCTGTTGGTCCTGTTGGCCCCGTTGGTCCGGTTGGTCCCGTCGGTCCTGTTGGTCCCGTCGGTCCCGTTGGTCCTGTTGGTCCGGTCGGCCCTGTTGCTCCTGTTGCTCCGGTTGGTCCCGTTGCTCCGGTTGGTCCGGTCGGCCCTGTTGGTCCCGTTGCTCCCGTTGCTCCTGTTGCTCCTGTTGCTCCTGTTGCTCCTGTTGCTCCTGTTGCTCCAGTCGGTCCTGTTGCTCCGGTTGCTCCAGTCGGTCCTGTTGCTCCGGTTGCTCCGGTTGCTCCGGTTGCTCCGGTCGGTCCCGTTGGTCCCGTTGGTCCCGTTGGTCCGGTCGGTCCGGTTGGTCCGGTTGGTCCGGTTGCTCCGGTTGGTCCGGTTGGTCCGGTCGGTCCTGTTGCTCCGGTTGGTCCAGTCGGTCCTGTTGCTCCAGTCGGTCCTGTTGCTCCTGTTGGACCGGTTGGTCCTGGCGCTCCTCCACCAACTGGGACTTGTTGTTTCTGAAGAAGCTTGATTGTAAACTTGACAATCATCTTTTCTACAACATTCCTAAAGGTTCCTTCGAATATTGCTCCCTCTTGCAACAGAACCCGGTCTGTTGCTTCATCCCACTCTATAATACGGCTGGAGACCAAGTCGCAGTATGGAAGTTCATTATAGTGTTGTGTACTATCTTGATGATATTGCGAAAGATCACTCGTCAGCAGTTCATCTTTTTCAGGAAAACCTTCTGGTAAAGGTTGGGTAATTAAAAAATCAAATTCACTGCGCCGGTTAAATTGAATGTCTACTGGACGAGTAATGAACTCCTTAATTGGAGTGGTACACTCAAAAGGAACTTTAACGGTAAGAGACCGGATATTTGAGTCTATAGACTTACGAATCCATCCCGTTGGTGCAGCAGCGTATTTGATATTTTTTTCTACATATCCTTTTATGAATAGCTGATTCGTTGGCATCAAAAGACGACATTGAACAAGGACTACACGTTTTTTTATATCCTTGATTTCCAGTACATCCTCCGGAAAGGTAATATCAGCTTTAACTGGAGTACTAACTTCAATCTCAGCTAAGACTACGGGTACTTTGCTTATTCTTGCGTCAAAATTCACGTCCGGTACTACGTTTCTGTTTGAACAATTGCCAATACTCGCTGAATTTTCTTTATTGTGATTCTCTTTATCTCCCAATAATCTCACTCCCTTATTTTTTATTGAGAACACAATATATTATGGGAATTTCTCTCTAGGGGATTGGACTATTTATCTAAAAGCCGGAAACGTTGGGGAAATTCCACATCTGACTTAGAACATAAACGGAGGTGGAAGCTTTGTAAGAGGTTAAGATTCAGAAACAATGTTCCAATAATCTTATATATTGGAAGATTGTTCACTCACAGAATAAGAAGCGCAAGCGCCTTGGTCAGCCCCGACAAGGATCGGGAGGCTGCCGTTCCTTGACTTCGATGACTCCTCCTGTCTTATACAAGTCAAGTCCCCCCTCTTCAATATTTTTTACAACAAGGGAATTTGCCTGGCTAAAAAGAAATAATTAATAAAAAGAGGATTTTTAAATGGGGGATTTTTTCATGCAAATAAGAATTCTTGTTTTGTTAATATTATCTTCTTTCCTTGTTAATGGCTGTTTACCAACCAGAAATATGAATGATCCCCTTCCTCTATCGAAAATGCGGACAGTAATAACAAATAAAGAAATACTAGCTAACAATAGTTATCGACACCTAAATGAGAGGAAAATCAGCAGCAAAACTTTGGAGCTTGACTCTGCCAGATGGAAAGCGGAGGTTGAGCCGTTAATTGGGCAGACGAATATTTTTATATTCCCATTCGGAAGCAGCGTTTTGCCCGGAGATGAAAAATTTTCAACTTTACAGGATTACAGATTCACCATCTTCTGTTCTGTTGGACCAGATGCCTATATTCCAACAGCCAAGCGATATGCTCTAATGGATCGGGTACATATAGACGGAATAGCATTACAACAGCAAAAAGACATCACAGATCGATTTTTTAACAGCGAGGAAGTTATTGATGAGGCTAGATATCGGTAGGTTCTTGTTGTGTTTAGAAACACGGATGCATGGTTCTAATGTATCAAATTTAAGAGAGCCTTATCCTTTGTGGATAAGGCTCTCAGTTATGCTAACACAATTTTCGCAACCGCTTCACAATGTCCAGTGTGTATGTGGCAACACATGAGATGCTGGTTAAGTTTACGGGCTCTAATCTGTTGTATAGTATCTGCTACTATTGACGAATATCAATCCACCAACGATCTTTCGCATTCATATTTTCAGTATTACCAAACCCACTGTAATGGAAAGCATCAAGGAAGATTGAATCCAATTTATCCTCATCAACAAAATAACCTAAATTAATCTTCTTTGTTTCACCTGGTTGGATAATCCCAATATTATAAAAGCCTTTTCCACTTCCGTGAGGTTCTAAATAATCGACTTCGCCGGTCATAATACTTTCTTCGTTGATTCCATTTTTCCCAGCATAGTTCCATGCATCTTTTTCTGATTGAAGTACTTGTAAAGACGGGTGCATATAAATTTCTTCGGTTGCCTGTTTACTAGTATTTTTCACTGTTGTTGTCAGGTAGACAAATTTAAGATTGACCAATTTCGACTCTATTAATTCGTCAATTGACTCTTTGCCATTTCCAACTTTATCCCGCTTGTAAGGCAATAATTTCTTTGCTTGATCTATGGCCTTATTCTCGCTCAGAATTTCTAACTCTGATTCATTGAAGTTCTCTTGTTTTAAATCCTTAATTGAATCAAAGACTTCAACTTTTTCTATAACATATTCGAGTTTACCTTCAGTTTCAGTAACCCCTTGTTCTACGGTTACAGGAACCGTTTGACCTACCCTAAATAGTTGTTTGCTGTCTTTTTTCAAAGGAATAACTCTCGATTCTGTTGGTTTATCCCCTTTGCTGAAATGGGCTACATCATAATCCAGTGTATAGGATGAATTTTTTTCTGATGTTGGTTCGAGTGAAATGTTCTCTATGACTTTCATCATTTGTTCATCACTCACATCGGCTCCAATGTAACTTTCTAAGAGAAAGACCTGTCTATCAAACATTACATTTTTGTTTCCAGTATCTTTCTTAACAATCACTGCTTTCCTACCATTTATCTCCTTTTCTTCGTAGCCGTGTCACCATCATATCAACACCATGAATTCTTGCTTCCTCTATCGTTTCAAGCGTTAGGTTCACACAGTACCCTAATTTTTTAACTTTTTTATCTGCATGGTATGTAAGCCCAGATTCTCTTGAATAGATTTCCATATTTGTTATATGGAACAGATCATTAATTCTTTCAACAATATGTGTAACATCCATAGACTTACCTCCTCAATTTCACCATGACAATAACATCAATAGAATATTTGGAATGTTTCTCTATACTTACTGCCAACTACTGCTGAATTTAACAGCAATAGTCATAAGGATGTAGCGGATGACAAGCCGGGAATATCCACTTTGCACTATACGAAGGATCCTTCCAATGCCATGCACCTAATGCAGCTGCACACGCATCGATCGAATGGCTTTCGTCTTCCATTTCAATAGGTAATTGTAAAAGCCCCTGCTCCGCAAGCCAATTTCGTATATAGCTTCTAGCTGATCGATCTTGTTTGTAAGCCAACACATATTCAATATTTTGTTTGGACAGTCTCGATCCAATTATGGCCCCTGGATGGACTTCCACTAAAGAAATTGGATACCCGGCGTTTAAATTTTCTATTTCTCTACTAAGCTTTATTCCTCTTAATGTTAAATACACCATTCTATTTAAGGTTGGAGGCATGATTGAACCTGATCTCATCCCTAAATCCACAATAAACTTTCTTAGTTCCCGGTCGCCTTTTCTATCTCCTCCACCGTCTTCATAAGATAATGGTGCATCAATTCCGATAACAACCTCATCTAATTGGCTTTGCTCAAAAACCTCTTTCAATATATCCTGATCACTTAAATTATTTGCCCACTTAACAAATTTCAGCTGGTTCCCATCTTGTTCAAAAATAGTGAAAACTGTATCCTTATGATTTCTTGGTCCTGATAAATCAATTCCAATTACTCTCATATATAAAAACCCTCACTTCCGTCATTACAGGATTTAATCATTCTTATAAAACACAATTCACGAGTGTGCTTGATGAACATTCAGCAATTTTATCAGCCGTATGACCTTTTGATCATCCCCAGTATCAATATGGACGAGCTTTGTAGTTTGAATGATTTTATTAAAACTTCCTTTATGTACAAATTCAGATAAGTTTCACCTTTGAAAACTTGTTAATCCTCCTCTAGATTACTCTTAAAAGTTCTTCAAAACTATTAACTTTCATATCATATTGACTTACATGGCCAAATCCATATTCAGCATAAATAAAGGGAATATTAGCAAATCTAGCTGCTTCAAAATCACCTTGTGTGTCGCCCACATAAACTGGATTTGATAAGTTATTTCTATCAATAATTAAGTTAATATTTTCACCTTTTGACAGACCAGTTCTACCTGGGTTTTCAAAGTCTAAAAAATACTTATCAAGCCTATGGAACTTATAAAAAGCTTCTATGTAACCATCTTGGCAGTTACTCACGATGTATAGTTTGTATTTTTGAGAAAGCTCCTTTAGGACACTCTCTACATTGTGATAAAGAACCCCTCCGTTTTTTTCTAAGATAGATTGTTCTACTTCGCAACAATCTTTTATTATTTTTTGCCGTTCTTTATTATTTAAGGTGGGAAAGAGTTTCCTGCTTATTTCATTCATCTGTAATCCCATCGTACCTTCAAAATCTTTCCGGGTTAATTCACTATCTATGAGTTTATTTTTTCTTATCACGTTGTTCCAAGCACAAAGTACTGTGTCTATTGGGTCCCAGATGGTTCCATCTAAATCAAAAATTATACTGTCCAATTTATTTCACTTCCTTTAAAGTTAGCCGTTCCCTTAAGCGCTTCCAAAACCTCATACCAATATAACACACCAAAAGATGGAAATAAAACAAACTACTAAAAGAGCCTTATCCGCAATAAGACTCTCTAATTTTGCAAGTGCAATCTTTGTGTGTAGTGTAATCGATCTAAAATTTATACCCTTACAAACTGTCATTTATTGCTGGCAATTGGGACAAAAGAACGTTTTACGTGAAGAAATTTCACTTTTTATAATGGAAGCATGGCAACGAGAACATTCTTTACCTTCTCTGTCATAAACATAAAATTGGTAGCCTCCTGTTTTGCCATCTCCTTTATATAGCGGGTTTTCCATATAACCACCTTGTTCTATTCCTTTTTTAAGGATAAACTGAATCGAATGATAGAGCCGTGTTAATTGTTGCACGTCAAGATCATTGATTTTTGTATCAGGGCGAATCTCTGAATGCCAAAGAATTTCATCAGAATACCCATTCCCTATTCCAGCTAGCACTTCTTGATTGATCAATGTTGTTTTAATTGTTCCTTTTCTTTTTTGCATTATTTGAAGAAAGGCATCCAGTGTAAAATCAGCATCAAGTACTTCAGGTCCCAGTTTTTTAAACTCTTCCTGGACCTCTTCGGGTGATAAAAGATGCAGATAGCCCAATCGCAGGCCAATGTAATATAAATGTTGTTCTCCAAATGATAGCTTTACTTGAATTGTCCTGTCTGGTTTATCTTCCTCTTTGCCAAAAAACATCCATCCGCCAAGCATCAGGTGCAATAATAAACATTTCCCATCTTGTAATTGAAAAATTAAATATTTTGCTCTTCTAGTAATCGTTTTTATAGCTTGATTTGAAACTTGCTTAGTAAACGTGTCAACTGGTACGTTAATAGACTTTTCGCGTCCGATCTCAACATCTGAAATTTTTAGCCCGCCTATCAATGACCCCAGTAATGTTTGATATGTTTCCATCTCTGGCAATTCAGGCATAATTTTGTCCCCCAAGTTACATTTTATTTATACAGTATTTCCTACTGGTGAGTTATTATAAATGGCAGCATTCAGCATGAGATATGGGGACGGTGATGTACATCTCATCCGGGAGGGAAATATCATTCAATCGATGAAGTGATCACCACTATAAGAGCCTTATCCGCTAATGGATAAGGCTCTCCAAATTATGCAAGTACAATCTTCGCTACCGCTTCACAATGCGTCGTCTGCGGAAACATATCAACTGGCTGTACTTCAACTGTCTTATACCCGCCATCTTCAAGAATTCGCAAATCTCTGGCCAGGGTGGCTGGGTTGCATGATACGTACACAACTTTCTTTGGTTTCATATCAATAATGGTCTGCAGCAAGGCTTCGTCGCAGCCTTTGCGTGGAGGATCTACGACTAAAACGTCTGCGCTGTTTCCTTCTTCGTACCAGGCTGGAATGACTGTTTCAGCTTCACCGACTGCGAATTCGGCGTTGGTGATACCGTTCAGTTCGGCGTTTCGTTTGGCGTCTTCGATGGCTTCGGGAACGATTTCGACGCCGAATACCTTCTTGGCTTTTTGCGCTAAAAATAACGAGATCGTGCCGATGCCGCAATAGGCGTCAATGACGGATTCTTCACCAGTCAGTCCTGCGTATTCAAGCGCTTTGTCGTAAAGCACCTTTGTCTGTTCAGGGTTGACCTGATAAAATGAACGCGCGGAGATGGCGAACTTGACGTCACCGATATAGTCATAGATGACTTCGCTGCCCCAGAGGACCTCTGTTTTGTCTCCCATGATGACATTCGTTTTCTTCGAGTTCACGTTATGGACGATTGATTTCACCTTAGGGAGCCTTGCGACGATTTCCTCCACCAATTTGTTCCGCTGCGGAATCTCATTCGTCCTGGTCACAATGACAACCATCAGCTCTCCTGTTTGTCTCCCGTAACGGGCCATGATGTGGCGGAGTACACCTTTGTGGGACTCCTCATCGTATGGCTGGATTCCGAGTTCACTCGCAATCTCTTTTACCACCTGGACTGCTTCATTAATTTCAGGAAGATGCAACAGACTTTCGTTCGTATCAACGATCTCATGGCTGCGCGGCTTGAAAAAGCCTGCAATCAGCCTGCCATCCTTCTCTCCAACCGGCACCTGCGCTTTGTTACGGTAGTGCCAAGGCTTGTCCATCCCCAAAATCGGGTGTACCATGACATCCTCAAGCTTGCCAATTCGCGCGAGCACTTGCTTCACCTGGTTTTCCTTATACTTCAGCTGGCCTTCATAGCTGATATGCTGAAGCTGGCAGCCGCCGTATTTATGGGCATCCTCAGCAGGACACTCTACTCTGAACGTACTTCTTTCAAGAATCTCCATCAGGCGTCCAAAGCCGTAACCCTTATTCACCTTGGTTACTTTGATCTTTGCTTTTTCGCCAGGAAGTCCGCCCTGGACAAAAATCGGGTAGCCCTCCACCTTGGCAACTCCCGCTCCGTCATGCGTCAAATCCTCAAATTCTACATCTATAAAATCATTCTTTTTAACCGGTATCGTTTTGCTCATCGTTTCCGTCCTTTGCTGTAAATTAGCTAAGTCAGATTTTATCATAATAAAGGCCGGATTGCGAAAAGCACCGGCCCTGAAAAACTTATTTACGTTCTACCTTCTTCGCTTTTGCCTGCTCTGGGTAACTTTCTTTCACACCGCCCTCAATCCAGTACTTTACTAGGTCGCCTCTTTGAAACTCACCACTTTTTTCATATGTCAGCCTGATTAACTTCAAACCGCCTTGGTCGATCAAAGCCTCACTCGAGACACCTTTGAGCTCGTTGTATCTTTCCAGACTGATATCTTGCGCGACAAGGATGGAATTGTCGTTAACTTCTAAAATAAATCCCTCGTCAGAAACCTGTTCATTTGCACAGCCAGCCATGCTAACTGACAGGGCAATTAAGAAGACGAAAAAGAATTTAATTGCCTTCACCATGGTTGCCCCCTACTTTACGGTAAATTCCTTCGTCACTTCGAATTTTTTGCCGTCTTTCGGTGTCATCCAGGCGGTCAAAATATAATCGCCTTTTCCAAGCTTAAGCTCATGAAGGTCGATTTCATAGGTCAATGACTCTCCCTGCTTCACCGTCTCTTCCCCCAGTGCCTGCAAAAAGGAGGCGACGCTTGAGAAAAGAAATATTTCTTTTCCATCCTTCGTTTTCACCGAGTAATCGTATCTTTGCGAGCTCGTAAATTCCAGAGTCACTTCTTCCTCCGTCTGATTCTTCACCTCATATTGAAAAACCAGCGGGCTCTTCTCCGTCAAGCTTGCAGCCATCTCTCCCGCCACGATTCCAGCACCTCCTCCATTTTTACCATCATCCTGATTATCTTTTGAAACCTTATTCCCCGTTCCACACCCTGTAACCAGCAACCCAAGCAGCAATATCATTAATAATTTTTTCATTCTCCGACCCTCCTGTTGAATTCACTCTTCATTATATTTGTCTGGAGAACCGAGCAAAAGGTTACATTAATTGATAAACTAATTGACCTACTTTCAAACAAAATGGAGAAGTGTCTGTTCACCTCTCCATCATTTACGCTCTTTTATACTTTTTGTCATAATATCGCTGCAACCCGCTGCTTGTCATTGAGAAAGCAAGAATGGTGATCCCAATCGCAATGGTCCCGGTAATAGGGAGCCACGGATGTGACCAAATATGGTGGGTAATCTCCGCGAAATAGGTCGGCCAGACATTGGAGGTATTCATGGCCTTATACCCTCCACTGAGCTGGGAAACGAATTCGACACTCAAAAAGATGTCTACGATCCCTAGCTGGCCGATGAGAAATAACGTTCTCCCAAGGTCTGAGAAAAACTGGACGATGAAAAAAGGTCTTAACGGCGGCCAGTAGTAGTTTTTCAGCATCGATACCGGCGAAGAGCCAGCAACAATTCCCGCTTCGACATAAGGTTTTTTTGATATATTGACCATTCCCTGGAAAAAAACATCGGCAACCCTTCCCGCTTCAATCAAAGCGAGCACGAGCATAATCCAGAGATAACGGTTGCTCGAAAAAGTAATGAACGGTGTGCCAATTAACAAAATGACAAAGAAAATCGGCGGCATAAATGAAAACAATCGATTCCATACGATCAGTATTCTTTGCAAGAATCGCGAATAAAAGCTTGCCATCGCCAACGGAATCGCAATGATATAACGAATCAGCACGATCGCCAGGATGGTTAACAGTGTTTCTTTCGTACCCAGCAGCACCCTGCTCAATAAATCCTTGCCATTTGCATCCGAGCCGATTGGATAATCCGCGGATGGTGCGAATGGAGGAAGTTCAAATCCACCGTCTTCCTTCTGCCTCATTACTGTTTCTTTCAAAGAAGTATCCACGAATGGAAGATATGGTGCCACAAATGCTATAACCACTAGAATAGACAATATAATCAAGCCAAATAGTAATGATTTATTCATGATTCATCTCCTGGGAAACCGGGGAAACAAGGCTTTTAAAAATCTGCGCGATCAAATTCGCAACCAGAATGATCGTGGCAAAAAAGATCGTATAACCCGTTGCCGAAATGCCGTCTACCATAATATCAAGTCCGATCCTGAAGCCTGTGCCCCTTAGTACCGCATCAAACAAACCGTCCGCCGCACCTTGAAAATCCATTAATTTTTCAACAATAAATAGATTCGAAAGTACATAGAGAGTGATGGTATTCGCCTGCGCCAGTATTCTAGGAAATGCATTTTTCAAAATATGTAGAAACAATATTTTCATGCTGGGAGTTCCTTTTGACTTCGCAGTCCGGATGTAATCATTTCCTTCCTGCTCCTGCAAACTTACATTGGTGATGTTCGCAAGGTAGAAAACAGGATAAATCAGCAAAAATAGAATCCCAACAACATAGGTTTCCAGCTTGTCACTGCCGTATAGCGTCACATGGAAAAACAGACCTTTTTCATATAAATACATCAGGCCGATCTGGATAATGATGATGAAAAATAGGTCCGGCATTGAGATGAACAGCCATGTCGTCCCATTCCCAAGGAAGTTGAGCTTTTTTCTCTGCATCCGAAAATCGAAAATCCCCTTTAACACACCAAAAATATAGGCCAGAATCAAAGTCGGAACAATCAAAAGCAAGCTCTTCCACGCCTTGCCTCCAATCCGATTCGCGTATGACTGGCCAGGGACAAACTCTCCAAGGTCTGGATTCTCTTTTACATAAGCAAAGAAACCGGTGATATTTTTTATATGAGTGTCCAATTCATAATCATAGCTTGCGGATTTGAACTGTCCGCCCGGTCCTGTCTCAAAATCAGTTTTAGCAGGCAAAAACAAAATCCCGATAAACAAAAATACGCAGACGATCCATAACACAAACTGCTCGATTGCCTTTTTGAAATAAACCATGAAGCCTCCTGATGCACTGTATTTTATAAAAAGCTGCTATTCTCCAACAATCATTCTCTCAATCTCCCAAACCCTCATAATGCCGGCCTTCTTCAGGCAGTTCCGCATCCGGCACACCAATATCCACCTGTTTGATCTCATTCTCATTTACAGAATAAGAGTAACTCCAGCCCGGCTCATTGGCGAACCTGACATCCATATGATATGGATTATAGCTCCTGCTCGTCCGATAACTGATCTTGAACTCCTCTCCCGGATACCTCTTCTCCAGGTAGTCAGTCAGCTGTTCCGTTTTGATTCCGCGATGATAGTTGATCCAAAGAGGACGAATTGCAAAGAAAGCCAGCTCTACGACTATCACAATCAGGATGATCTTTATAGCAGTTTTTCGCTTTTTTCTGGGTAAAAAATAACTAACTCCCATAATCAGTATGATTAACCCTATGGCCGACAATATCTCAATAACTGTAATTGGATGCATTCTAACACCAACCCTCTTTTTAGCACTAGTTATATTTTACCATTTTTAATTTTTCAGAAAAGTATTTTTTCCTTGTTAAAATTCAGTTTGTCAGGATTCGCACCTGGTTAACCGAGTGACATTATACTGTTCCCAACACCATGTGGCCGAAATGAATGAGTTTTTCTTGTTTCGGGCACATATCCAGCCATCTTGTGACCGTAATTAACGAGTTGCTCTTGTTTCGGGCACATGTCCGGCCATCTTGTGACCGTAATCCACGAGCTTCTCTTGTTTCGGGCACATATCCAGCCATCCTGTGACCGTAATCAACGAGTTTCTCTTGTTTCGGGCACATATCCAGCCATCTTGTGACCGTAATTAACGAGTTTCTCTTGTTTCGGGCACATGTCCGGCCATCTTGTGACCGTAATCCACGAGCTTCTCTTGTTTCGGGCACATGTACGGCCATCTTGTGACCGTAATCAATGAGTTTCTCTAATTTCGGGCACATATCCAGCCATCTTGTGACCATAATCCACGAGCTTCTCTTGTTTCGGGCACATGTCCAGCCATCTTATGACCGTAATCCACGAGCTTCTCTTGTTTCGGGCATATGGCCATAAAAAAGACGAAGCCAGCGGGCTTCGTCTCTTATCAATGGACCTTCTTTTTAGACATATATAGAAATGCTTTGATCATAAAATAACTGACTTTATCAGGCAGCAATTCCTTAATTGGCTTTAACTTGTCGCGGCCGGCTTCTGCCACGGCCCGCTCCAGGTCATCGATATACTGAGCAGGTATCAGCAGGTCATAATCGACTTCCATACCCTGCTGGATGCATTGGATCAGATGGTTTTCCACCGTGCTTTCGACCAGCTCGCGCTTAGAGGCAATCGCGGACACCGACAATTTCTCCTGATGCAGCTTATATGTTTCAAGATGGGAATCTCCGACGGCTTTCTTTGCCGGTTTCCTCACCGGCTCCGCAACAGCATTCATCACTGGCTGGCGCTCGGGATTCTCCTCGCAGAACTGAATTATCCGCTGAATGAAAGGTGCGCCATACTTCTGCAGCTTGTGTTCTCCCACTCCAGCGACATTAAGGAACTCTGCATCCGTCAGCGGCAACTTCAGGCACATATCCTTCAGCGAGGAATCTGAAAAAATCACAAACGGCGGGACTTTTTCTGCCGCGGCTACATTTCTCCGCAACTCCCGCAGCTCTTCAAATAATGGGTCATCATTGGAAACCTGCTTGATTTGCACGGCTTCCTTCCTGAAAACCTCCATTTTTCCAAGCAAGACATCCTTCCCTTTTTCCGGTACATAAATCGTCGGGTAGGTGCCGTGCTCGACGCCAATCAGCTCCTGTGAAATCAGGAATTCGATCAGGTCATTGACCTGTTTGGCATTCCGATCCTTCATCAATCCGTAAGTCGGCAATTTATCGAGGCGGAACTCAAGCACCTTTTTATTACGCGAGCCAGTCAAGACATTAGCTGTCATAGCCTTTCCGTATTTCTGCCCCATCCGTATGATGCACGACAGCACCATCTGCGCATCCTTCGTGACATCCTGGGTCTCCCGGCTATCTGTACAATTGCCGCAGCGTCCGCATGCCACCGTCTCTGTTTCGCCAAAGTAATGAAGGATATAGGATTGCAGGCATTCTTCGGTATGGCAGTAGCCGACCATCTGCTGCAATTTTTCTAGCTCAGGCGCAATTCGTTCGCGGTCAGCTGACTGGTCGATCAGGAAGCGCTGCACCTGGACATCCTGTGAAGAATACAGCACGACACATTCACTGTCCAAGCCGTCACGACCGGCACGGCCGGCTTCCTGATAATAGCTCTCCATATTCTTTGGCAGCTGGAAGTGAAGAACATATCTGATATTACTTTTATCGATTCCCATACCGAAGGCTGATGTTGCAACCATCACAGTAGCTTCATCCTGTAAAAATCGTTCCTGTTCGCCGTTTCGATCTTCATCCTTCATGCCGGCATGGTAGCGGGCGGCACTGAAGCCTTCCTTTTGCAGCGATTCATAAAGCTGGTCGACAATCTTCCTTGTCGCTGCATAAATGATGCCGGCTTCCTTTTCGTTCTTTTTGATAAAATCCCTTAAATACGCCTGGCGATCCTGACCTTTTACCACGGAAAAACTTAAGTTGCTGCGCTCGAATCCTGTAATCACTGTATTTTCCGGGTTTATTTTTAAAGACGCGCAAATATCTTCCCGTACTTTAGGAGTTGCAGTTGCCGTCAAAGCAAGGACAATCGGCTTTCGTGGCAGACGGTCAGCGAGTCCCGATATCTGCAGATAGCTCGGGCGGAAGTCATGTCCCCACTGCGAAATACAGTGGGCTTCATCGACGGCGATCAGCGGTATTTCCATGTTCTGCAGGTCATCGATGAACTCCCAGGACCCAAGACGCTCGGGAGCGATGTACAACAGCTTGTACTTTCCGTTCCTTGCGTCATCCATTCGTGCGGCAGCTTCACCCGCGGTCAGCGAGCTATTGATATATGTTGCCGGAATGCCAAGCTGTGTGAGCGTATCGACCTGATCCTTCATCAGTGAGATCAACGGTGAAATGACGATGGTTGTTCCAGGCAGCACGAGCGCCGGGATTTGATAGACAATCGATTTACCACCGCCGGTTGGCATGACACAGACCGTGTTGTTTCCTTCAAGTACAGAGGTGATCGCCTGTTCCTGGCCAAGGCGGAATGAGGAATATCCAAAATGATTTTGCAATAATTCATGGGCTTTTTGCAGCATATTGGGGTGGCTCCTTTCAGTGAGAAAAATTGAGGGGATAAAGGGGAAATCTCCTTCATTGTAACAGATAATCCCCAGCAAACGACAGCAAAAATGCCCTGCTTCCTAAAGAAACAAGGCATTCAGCTATTTAGCAATCTTCTACAAATCGACACTATGAAGTCTTGGCAAACTGATTCTGATCGTTGTGCCCTCGTCAAGCTTGCTCTCAATATCTATATGTCCCCGGTGAAGGTCAATAATCCTTTTGCAGATGATCAGCCCTAGTCCGGTCCCTTTTTCCTTTGTTGAATAAAAAGGTTCGAATAAACGCTTAAATCTTGATTCCGATATTCCGCAGCCTTTATCGACAATCGTAACCATAACGGATTCCAGGCCCATTTCCTCCAGTCTTACTTCGATAAAATGTCCGCTTTCTGCTGTCGCTTCAATCGCGTTTTGCAGCAAGTTGATCAGCACTTGTTTCATTTGTTTCCGGTCGCAATCAAGAAAAATGTCGTCCTCGGACCCGAACTCAATCTTTATGCTCTTAAGGTTGGCCTGCGGTTCCATAAAGTGAATACATTCTGCCAACAGGTTATTAAAATTCGTATGCTGAAAATAAACATTTTCACTTGGTTTTGCAATGAACATGAACTCATTGACGATTTCATTGATCCGGTTCATTTCGTCCAGCATGATGTCCAGGTACGGCACCAATGTTTGATCCGAAACGCTCTCTTTTACGATTTTTGCAAAACCCTTCAGCGAAGTAAGCGGATTCCTGATTTCATGCGCGATGCCTGCGGCAAGTTCTCCTACTACAGAAAGCTTCTCCATTTGCTGAACCTGTTTTTCTCTCGCTTTTTCCTTCGTGATGTCTATGGTCGTCCCAATAACCTCCACTGTCTCTCCGTTATGACGAATAGGATTCAGGATGGCCAGGTATTGAACCCCGCCAAAACTTCCTTCATAGTTGACATGCTCACCATTCCAAGCCTTTTCATAAAAAGCCTCTTTGCGGAGAGCTTGATCCGCCGGAAGGAACTCAAACAACGATTTTCCCACTACTAATTCAGGGCAAAGACCCACTTTTTCGATCAGTTTGCCTTCAATAAATGTATGGATGAAGGTGTTGTTCTTTTTTTCAAACTTGAAAATAAAGCCAGTTTCTCTCGGAATGAATTGTTCATAATCCACCTTGCACTCCTGGTCATTCACACGGCCACCCCCTTAGTAAAAGAAAAGAATTCGTTCTCTAATAATTCTTTATTTTTATGGGAATTCCTTTAGTAAAAATAGGTAATTAGCAGGGGATATTGAAAAAGCCTCCTTACACCCGGAGAAGACGGGCTTACATTACATATTTTCTCCAGTCATCTCCATGACCTTTTCTTTCACTTCTTCTATATTGCGCATCTTGTTGTCCCAGCACTTCTGGCTGAGGTCGACTGGGTATTCTTCCGGATTGAGCATACGCGTATATTCTTCCCATAGCACTCCGAGGCAGTATTTTGAATGTCTGCGGACTTCATCCAGGCTCGGCTGAGTGTACACAAGCTTGCCTTCCCTGAAGATATCGTGATGCAGATCCCGCGCGTCAAAATTGGTAACAAATTTGCTGATGAAGGTATGGACCGGATGGAACATTTTCAAGCGCTTTTCCTGCTGCGGATTTTCACCCTCAAGCGTGATGTAGTCCCCCTCGGAACGATTATTGGCTTTGTTGATGATCCGGTAGACATTTTTGATGCCAGGGGTCGTCACTTTTTCCGGATTGGAGGAAATCTTGATTGTGTCCTCCATCGTTCCGTCCCCCCGCTCGACTGAGACGATTTTATAAACCGCTCCAAGGGCTGCCTGTTCGTAAGCGGTGATCAGCTTCGTGCCAACTCCCCAAGTATCGATTTTCGCACCCTGGGCTTTCAGGTTCATGATTGTATACTCATCCAGGTCGCTGGATGCTACGATTTTCGCATCTTTAAATCCTGCTTCATCAAGCATTTTACGAGCTTCCTTTGAAAGGTAAGCGAGGTCTCCGCTATCGAGTCGGATGCCGATAAAATTTATCTTATCGCCGAATTCCTTTGCTACTTTGATTGCGTTTGGCACTCCGGATCTCAGCGTATCATACGTATCAACGAGGAAGACGCAGTCCTTATGCGTTTCGGCGTATTTTTTAAAAGCGGTGTAGTCATCCTTATAGGCCTGGACCATCGAGTGGGCATGAGTACCGGCAATCGGAATTCCGAAAAGCTTGCCCGCACGAACATTGCTTGTCGAATCAAAGCCGCCAACATAAGCAGCACGAGTGCCCCAAAGCGCCGCATCCAATTCATGAGCACGGCGAGTCCCGAATTCCATCGCGATTTCATCTTTTACGACCTGTTTGATCCGTGAAGCCTTTGTCGCGATCAAAGTCTGATAGTTCACGATATTGAGCAGCGCCGTTTCAATCAATTGCGCTTCAACAAGTGGCGCGTCGACCCTAACCAGCGGCTCATTGGCAAAAACAATCTCACCCTCCTGCATTGCACGAATCGAGCCAGTGAACTTCAGATCTTTTAAAAAGGCAAGGAAATCCTCATCAAACTTCCCTTCCTCTCGCAAGTACTGAATATCACCCTCTGTAAAACCAAAGTTTTCGATATAATTAATGATTTTTTCAAGGCCGGCAAAAACGGCATAGCCATTGCCAAAAGGAAGCTTCCGGAAAAATAAATCAAACACCGCACGGCGATTATGGACGCCATCTCGCCAGTAAGTTTCCATCATATTTAATTGGTATAAGTCCGTGTGTAGCATTAAGCTATCGTCTGTGAATTTAGTACTCATCAAAAAACCTCCAAATTTACTGCCACCAATAAATTAGCTTTGCGGCCAATCCGCTGATCTAATTGAGAACTTACCTCCGCACTAATCAATCCTTAAAATGGCTGTTACTTTACTTCCGCTCCAATCGAGCTCTCAAAATGGCGGCTACTTTACCTCAGCGCCGATCGAGCTCTCAAAATGGCGGAGCGACCAATCATGGCCAACCTGGTCAAAGGAAGCAACCGCATCTTTATACACAATAACCTTAAATCCCTTATTATAAGCATCTACTGCCGTGTGGAGGACGCAAATATCCGTACACACACCGACAAGATGCACTTCAGTAATACCTCTCTCACGCAGTTTTATCTCAAGATCCGTCCCGGCAAAAGCAGAATACCTCGTTTTGTCGATATAATGCACGTTGTCAAGATGCTTATTTTCTTCATAAACACCCTGCAGGCTGCCGTACAAATCCCTCCCTTTCGTACCGCGGATATTGTGAGGCGGATACAACTTCGTCTCCGGATGGAATTCATCGCCCTCGTCATGGACATCAATCGCGAATACAACGTAGTCACCATTTTTGATAAAATCCTTGGTGATGCTGACTAGCTTCTCCTCGATCGCCTGGCCTGGTTCGCCGCAAGTCAGCTGACCATCGTCCGCCACGAAATCATATGTATAGTCGATATTGATCAACGCCCTGTTCCCCATTATGTATCCACATCCTTTTATCTTATTATCTATTATTTTCTTCCATTTATGTTTTACAGGCAAATTTTTCATATCGGAAGGTGACCATTCATCCATAAATTTTGTTTTAGGAATGAAATCAAAATTTATGGAATATATTCAACTTTCCAGGAATATATCTGTAGATTTAAGGAATATAATTTAATTTTAAGGAATAAAACCATAAGTTTAAGGAATATCCTTCTATACCCTATTTCAGAGCACAAAAAAACCACTCCGATACAGGAGTGGTTTCCCATTATTCTGCTTTAAAGTTCAATTCCAGGTTCTCCGGACGGTCTTCAGGGCGGATTTCGTCGAGTGGCACGTAGACTTCGATGTGCCTGAACAGGTTTTCGAATTCAGCTGGCAGGTTGCCGCCGTATTCGCCGTCGAGGTTCAATTGAACAGTTTCCTTGGATTGCACCTTGATGCGGTTTGCCTGTGTGTAAATTACGCCCGGGTCATTGATATGCTCACCGCGGACAGCGAGTGAGGCGATCCTGATAAAATCAGCCAGGTTCGTCTTTTTCAAAATCAATAAAGAAAACATTCCATCATTAATTGATGAGTTCGGTGCCAAGCGTTCGAAGCCGCCGACGGAATTTGTCAGCCCGACGAGGAACATCATGACCTCACCTTCGTACAGCTTGCCATCATACTCAATTGCTACTTCAGAAGCACGAATGGACGGCAGCATCTCAATTCCTTTTAGATAATAAGCGAGCTGTCCAAGCATTGTCTTGAGCTTGCTCGGCACTTCATATGTCAGCTCCGTCATCCTGCCGCCGCCAGCAATATTTATGAAATATCTATCGTTGATCCGGCCTACATCGACCGGAATCGTTTCGCCTTTTACAATGATGTCGACCGCAGCATCGATATCCCTCGGGATATGGAGCGCGCGCGCAAAGTCATTTGTTGTGCCGACCGGAATGACGCCAATTTTCGGGCGGTATTCCTGTTCAGCGATTCCATTGACCACTTCATTGATCGTGCCATCTCCGCCAGCCGCAATCACCAGGTCATAGCGTCGTTCAACTGCAATCCTCGCAGCCTGCGTCGCGTCCCCCTCACCTGTCGTTGCATGGCATGATGTCTCATAGCCGGCATTCTCCAGCTTCACCAAGACCTCCGCAAGATGCTTCTTAAAAATTTCACGACCCGAAGTCGGATTATAAATAATTCTTGCTCTTTTCATACCCATCATCCTACTTAATATGGTTTTTAATTCCATTCTCTTACATCATAGCCCATTACGACTATGGAGGCAATTACCCAAACATTGATAGTACCGGATATATCATAAACTAATTTCAATCTATTTGCCAAAAAGAAATCTACTTTTTAACCAAAGTGTTAACTATCGTATTTTTCGAAAAACTCTTCCATTCATACTCATTCTTTTTTACAATACAAGGAGAATGGTTACATAAATTGGAAGACAGCGACCGTGATATGGAGGTGCAAATGATGAACTATAAAGACCTCATTACCCGATTTACAAACTGGGCAAAAGTACAAGAGACTATTCAAGCCGCAATCGTCATTGGCTCGAGAGCCAGAACTGAAGTCCCGGCAGATGAATGGTCAGATCTTGATATTATTTTACTGACGGACACACCCGAACAATTCATCGATTCGGAGGACTGGCTGGAAAACATCCACTCTTATTCCATCAGCTTTTTAGAAAAAACGGCGGTAGGCGATGGGATTGAACGCCGTGTCATGTTCAACCCCCATCTTGATGTCGACTTTGTCATCCTCACACCTGAATACTTTTCCGGAATGCTTCAAATAAAGGAAGTCCAGCAGGTTTTTCAGAAAGGATACAAAGTGTTATTCGATAAAACAGACGTTACAAACGGCATTATAGTTCCCGAAGATTCTGCGCCGGTTCAATTGCTGCCTACACAGACTCAATTTGATAATCTTGTTCAAGACTTCTGGTATCATGTTGTGTGGGTCAGCAAGAAAATGCTGCGGGGCGAAATTTGGGTGGCAAAGGAATGCCTTGACAGCAACTTAAAGAATCTTGTTCGTGTGATGGCTGAGTGGCATGCAGTCTCCGTTCTGGGCAATTCCCCCTGGCATAATGGGCGTTTTATTGAAAATTGGGCTGATGCGAGGCTAGTAAGCTGTTTTTCTAAGATGTTCGCAATCTATGACCGCAACAGTATGTTCCTTGCCATGAAAGAAACAATGAGTATTTTTAGGCTGCTCGCTGTCGAAGTTGGCGAGAGTCTTAACTATCCTTATCCTCACCAGGCTGATCAGGCGGCAGAAAGATTTTTACATACTTATCAAGAATCGATCGGCTCGGTAAAATAAACCTTCTGACCAGGACTATCTCAGAATAAAATTCTTTAACTAGATTAAAAGGGTGACACTATATGACTTGGATTTGTCTGTTGGCAGCTTATTTGGTTGGTTCCATTCCTACTGCTTTATTGATTGGCAAATATTTTTTCCACGTTGATATCAGGGATCATGGCAGCAAAAACCCTGGCGCGACGAATACATTGCGTGTCATGGGAAAGCGGGCTGCCATTGTCGTGCTGCTTGTCGATGTCGCAAAAGGGATGCTAGCCGCTTCTCTACCGCTGATATTCGATACTTCAGTTGAGCCGCTGTATGCCGGACTGGTTGCGGTAATAGGCCATTGCTTCCCTATATTTGCGGGATTCCGCGGGGGAAAGGCGATTGCCACAACTGCGGGGGCGCTACTGATTGTTGATTTCGGAATGTTTTTGGCCGCTTATGTGACTTTTTTTGCCGTCATATTGGTGACCAAGTATGTGTTCATGGGTTCGATCTCGGTGGGAATTGCAATGCTCGTTTATTCATTCTTCTCTCCGGAAATTAATGAACCACTGATCTTTACTGCTTTTATTTTATTTTTAATTTTCCTCCATCGTTCTAATTTGCAGAACTTTTTTAGCGGCAAGGAACCGAAAATCAATGATAAAAAAGTGAAAGGCGACCGTCTGCCACCAAAAGATCTTAAAACTTAACCTTTACCCATGGCTTTCTCGAGCCATGGGTATTCTTTTACCCTCTAGATATATTAGTAAAATAAATTACTATTTATAGAATAGTAATTTTAGAGAAAAAAGAGATTGTTATTCATTTAATTGAAATGATAGAATATTATTTGTATTAGCAATATTTTTTTAATGATTTTTCACGATAATAAAGGGGGAAAGATTATGTCCAATGAAATGTACCAAATCATTGCCATCGGGATTTACATGGCCGCGATGCTTTATATCGGCTGGTACTCCTACAAAAAAACAAGCAATCTGACTGACTACATGCTTGGCGGCAGATCACTTGGTCCGGCAGTCACAGCCCTGAGCGCCGGTGCAGCTGACATGAGCGGCTGGCTTTTGATGGGTCTTCCAGGGGGAATTTATGTTAGCGGTTTAGCGAATGCATGGATTGCCATTGGATTGACCGTCGGCGCTTATCTCAACTGGCTTTATGTAGCACCTCGACTTCGTTCTTACACACATGTAGCAAATGACTCCATCACGATTCCTAGCTTCCTTGAAAACCGTTTTAAAGATGATACAAAGCTTTTAAGAATTGTATCCGGAATTGTTATCCTACTCTTTTTTACCTTCTACGTATCCTCCGGAATGGTCGCCGGAGCTGTTTTCTTCCAGAGTTCATTCGACCTTGATTATCATACCGGCTTATTGCTCGTTTCCGCTGTTGTTGTGGCGTATACATTATTCGGCGGCTTCCTTGCGGTAAGTTACACCGATTTCATCCAGGGGATGATGATGCTTCTCGCCCTGCTGCTCGTGCCAATAATCGGTTTCTCAAAAACTGGGGGACCTGCAGAAACGTTCGATACCATCCGTTCTATCGACCCTGCATTGCTTGATTTATTCAAAGGTACAACTGTTCTCGGCATCATTTCAACTGCAGCATGGGGTCTTGGCTACTTCGGCCAGCCCCATATCATCACCCGCTTCATGGCAATCACTTCAATAAAAGAAACAAAAAGTGCCCGAAGAATCGGCATGGGCTGGATGATCTTCTCGTTGATTGGAGCCATGGTGACAGCCTTGATAGGTCTTGCTTATTTCACACAAAATCCTGATGTGAAGCTAGATAACCCTGAGGCAGTCTTTATCGTACTCGGGCAACTCTTCTTCCATCCATTGTTTGCAGGCCTAATGCTGGCAGCGGTACTTGCTGCAATCATGAGCACCATCTCGTCCCAACTGATCGTTACATCCAGCGCACTGACTGAGGACTTGTATAAGATCATATTCAAAAAAGAAAAATCAGATAAGCAGTACGTATTTTTCGGACGTATGGCTGTACTCGTAGTAGCAATTATCGCCGCTTCACTTGCCTGGGTACAGAACGACACAATCCTTGGCCTGGTTGCTTACGCATGGGCAGGCTTCGGCGCAGCGTTCGGACCAATCATCCTCCTCAGCTTATACTCGAGAAAGATGACCAACTGGGGCGCGATCCTCGGTATGATTGCCGGTGCGGCTACAGTGGTTATCTGGAGCAATCTCGGCTTGAGCGATGTAATGTACGAAATCGTCCCAGGCTTCATCATCAACCTGATTATTTCAGTAGTCGTCAGCTTGGCAACTTACAAACCAAATGCTGAGATTGAAAAAGAATTCGACATGAGTATCGAGAACTTAAAATTATAACAGCCATACCACAGAGAACTTTTCTCTGTGGTATTTTTATTTCATTCCTCGCTAAATTCTTACAGGAAATTACATAAGCACTGTCGGAATGTATATCAGCATATTTTATATTAAACCGATACAGAAGATCTGCCGCCTTACAATGATTTCCTTTCAAAGAATCCAGAAAAACTATCAGTCCTGGCGATTGTTCCACGTGGAGAGTCAGAAAAGTAAGACATACCTGACGAAGTAAAGGAAAAACTCGATTCCTTTCACATTTCAGATGATATGGAAGGACTGAAGAACCAGTATCCAGAACTGCACACGAATTTAACACCTGTTTATTTAATATTCAATAGTGAATTTCACCAACAGTCCGTTGCTGATCAGGATCCCTTGATTAGCAGCATACTAAATCATGAATTACAGATGGGAAATTAGGATGTTGGCCCTTATATCATTTTCCGGGAAATACCGACAAAAAAGCTGACGAACAAATCGTCAGCTTTCGCTATTATCTTTTATTTAATTCTTGAACAAGCAATTTATTCACTAATGGCGGGTTCGCCTGGCCTTTTGTGGCTTTCATGATCTGGCCAACGAGGAAGCCTTTCGCCTTATCCTTGCCGCCTTTGAAATCTTCTACAGACTGCGGGTTGGCGTCGATGATTTCGGTGATGATTTTGAGTAGGGCTCCTTCGTCGGAGATTTGGACTAGTCCCTTCTCCTTGACGATTGTCTCCGGGTCGCCGCCGTTCTCAACCAATTCCTTGAACACCTGCTTCGCAATTTTGGAAGAAATCGTGCCATTTTCAATCAGCTTAATTAATCCAGCAAGTCCTTCGGAGGTCAATGTTGTTTCGTGAAGCTCTTTCGATTCAGCCTTCAGGTAGGCAGAGAATTCTCCCATCAGCCAGTTGGATGCCTGCTTCGGATCGGCTCCTGCCTTCACAGTCGATTCAAAGAAATCAGCCATTTCCTTCGAAACAGTCAAAACTTCAGCGTCATACGCTGGCAATCCCATATCCTCGACATAGCGCTTCTTGCGCTCGTCTGGAAGCTCTGGAATTTCCGCACGAATCTTCGCCTTCCACTCTTCATTGATATAGAGGTCAGGAAGATCCGGTTCAGGGAAATAACGATAATCGTCAGATCCTTCTTTGACACGCATCAGGATCGTCGTGTTGCTCGCTTCGTCAAAGCGTCTTGTCTCCTGCTGGATTTCACGGCCAGCGAGGATTTCCTCTTCCTGGCGCTTTTCCTCGTACTCAAGACCTCTGCGGACGAAGTTGAACGAGTTCAGGTTCTTCAGCTCGGTTTTCGTTCCGAATTCCTTCTGACCGACAGGCCTGATGGAAATATTCGCGTCGCAGCGGAGTGATCCCTCTTCCATTTTGCAGTCGGAAACTCCTGTGTATTGGATGATCGACTTCAATTTCTCCAGATAAGCATATGCCTCATCCGGCGTGCGTATATCGGGTTCCGATACGATCTCAACGAGTGGGGTTCCCTGGCGGTTGTAGTCAACGAGGGAGTAGCCATTGCCGTGCGTCAGCTTGCCAGCGTCCTCTTCCATATGGATACGGGTAATGCCAATCTTCTTTTTATAGCCATTGACCTCAATCTCAATCCAGCCGTTCTCGCCAATCGGCTTATCGAACTGGGAAATCTGATAGGCCTTCGGATTGTCTGGATAAAAATAGTTTTTCCTGTCGAATTTCGTATGCTCTGCGACTTCACAATTCAACGCCATAGCGGCCTTCATAGCGTAATCAACTGCTTTCTTATTCACGACAGGCAGTACCCCTGGATACCCAAGGTCGATCACGCTTGTATTTGTATTCGGCTCAGCACCAAAATGGTTCGGGCTCGCCGAGAATATTTTCGATTCTGTTTTTAATTCAACATGGACCTCAAGGCCAATTACCGTTTCAAACTTCATCGTCTTCACCCCTTTACAGCTCAGGTTGTTTTTTATGGAAATCTGTTGCCTGCTCGAATGCATGGGCAACTTTATATACAGTACTTTCATTGAAATGACTGCCGATGATTTGCAAGCCAAGCGGCAGCCCTTTATCAAAGCCGCATGGAATAGAGATTGCCGGCACGCCTGCAAGGTTAACCGGAATCGTTAGAATATCATTTGCGTACATTGTCATCGGATCTGTTGTGTTCTCGCCGATTTTGAAGGCTGGCGTAGGTGCAGTCGGCCCGACAATCACATCGTATTTCTCGAATACATTTTCAAAGTCCTGCTTGATCAGCGTACGGACCTTCTGTGCTTTTTTATAATAAGCATCATAGTAGCCAGAGCTAAGAGCGAACGTACCGAGCATGATACGGCGCTTTACTTCCTCGCCGAAGCCTTCTGCACGGGTCTTTTTATACATTTCAATCAGGTTCTCCGCGTTTGGTGTACGATAGCCATATCGAACGCCATCAAAGCGAGCCAGGTTCGCGGATGCTTCGGATGAAGACAGCAAGTAATATGTAGCCAAAGCATACTTAGAATGAGGCAAAGAGACCTCTTCCCATGTTGCGCCCAGACGTTCAAGGATCACAAGAGCATCCATTACCGATTTACGTACCTCTTCATTAACACCTTCGCCAAGATACTCCTTAGGTACCGCAATTCTCAATCCTTTGATATCACCAGTTAATGAACCAATATAGTCAGGGATGTCCACATTTGCGGAAGTCGAATCCATTTCATCGTGTCCCGCAATCGCTTTTAACAGAAAAGCATTGTCTTCTACATTGCGTGTGATTGGACCGATTTGATCCAAAGAAGATGCAAATGCGATTAATCCAAAGCGTGAAACTAATCCGTAAGTTGGCTTCATACCAACCACTCCGCAGAAAGATGCCGGCTGACGGATTGATCCGCCTGTATCAGAGCCCAAAGAGAACAGCACTTCACCGGCCGCTACCGATGCAGCTGAACCACCCGAAGAACCACCAGGTACACGGTCTAGATTCCAGGGATTAAGCGTCTTCTTGAAGCCGGAGTTTTCATTCGATGATCCCATCGCGAACTCGTCCATGTTCAGCTTGCCAATGGTCACCGTTTCTGCCTGTTGCAGCTTCTGAATGACAGTCGCATCGTATATAGGATCAAAGTTTTCGAGAATCTTGCTCGCCGCCGTCGTGCGCAAACCCTTTGTAACGATATTGTCTTTGATTCCGATTGGCAGGCCATATAATTTATTGGTTGGAGCGCTTTGCACTGCCTTTTCATCCAATGCCTTCGCCGCTGCTCTTGCATTTTCTTCATCTAATGTTAAAAATGCCTGGACCTTGCCTTCAACCTCGCCAATTCGCTTGAACGATTCATCGACCAGGTCGGAAACGCTTAGATCTCTTTTATGTAAAAGCTCATGAATCTCCGAAATCTTATGTTCAAATAAACTCATCGCCGGTCCTCCTACTCCATAATTCCAGGTACTTTGATCTGCCCATCCTGGTGCTCAGGCGCATTCTTCAAAACCTCTTCACGCGGAAGGCCCTCATTTGCACGGTCCTCACGCATGACATTCTTTATTTCAAGTACATGTGCAGTTGGCTCAACATTGTCCGTGTTCAACTCATTCAACTGCTCCGCATATGTAATGATTTTATCCAGCTGATCGGTCAGCATTTGCGCTTCTTTTTCGGTAATCGCCAATCTCGCCAGGTGCGCGACATGCTTCACCTGCTCCTCTGAAATCCTTGACATAATAGCACCTCCATCTTAAATCGTCAGACAATAATAATACTGATCATAGCAAAGTTTTCCACGTTAAAGCAATACAAGCCTTGCTGTTTGTACTATTTTAACATGACCGACAGTTGATCGCAGGAAAGAATACATTTTTGTGGAATATTACTTAATACAGTCAGAAACCATCTTCGGGAGAAAAAAGTATTGCCAAACTGATTAAACTATTTAAATAAAGGAGAGATTCCTATTCTTCATTTCATATTCGATTTCATTGGTGACTTATTTGCCAGTTCAGGGTACGGTCAGTCATTGAACACCCAAAAAATCGATCGGAATATCGCTCGGTTGAATCAGCATGACTGGTTCAAAAAGATATACGATGACGAGAAGTACCGTCGTTTATTTTTTGTTAACCGGCATGTGAGGGCGTATCTGCAAAGCTCTATCCGGGTTAACAGAATGATTCGCAATATAGATTCCCGGCAAGAGCTTTTAAGACTATTGGAAAAGCAATTAAAATAGGGAATGGTGAATAACACCACTCCCTATTGCCAAAGCAAGCCCGGTCTCCAGCAAAATAACCTAGGTGGCAAAGTAGGCTAGGACTCTCGCCAACCCAAGCCAATACTTTATTCGCCTTTTGTCGAATGATCGCCGATTCCTAAAGCCATTTTTAAATATTCCACAAATAAGATCGATTGCTCTTTGATCTTTAAATCTTCCTTCGATAACATGGCATCCTCTACTGCTAAGCCGTCGATGAAAGCAATGATCGAACGGGCAATGATTTCATGATCGAATTTCGTGCTGAATTCACCGCTTCTTTGTCCATGTTCAATAATATGGGCATACAATTTCAAGCCATTATTGTATCGGACTGTCCCGTATTCTCTCCTATGTTCATCATTTCTTCCTATTATAAAAAACTCAAGTTTTGCCGGAGCCAGAGGATCCATATCATCATCAGGCTCTCCGTCCTCGCCAAAGATGATTTTCATGAGCATATCCCAATAAGATGTTGCATTTTCCTTTACCATATCCAACGTATCATCTATCTCCATGGCTAGTGATTCTTCCAGGATCGTTTCAAACACAGCTTCTTTACTTGAAAAATATTGATACAGTCCGCCTCTGCTGACGTTCGCAGCATCCATTATGTGCTTCATTGTAGCTCGTTCGTAACCATATTCAATAAAAACTTCCTGTGCTGCCTTCAATATTTCAGCTCGACGCTGTTCCATGTGTTTCTGACTGACTTTCGGAGACATTTGCTCTCCCCCGTTCTATTTTACTTTTAAAAACCAATCCGATAATCGAGACCCCAACCAACAATAAGCCAGTAATCACAAATGTCGGGATGACTCCCAGTACAGTGGCAAGCAACCCGCCAGCCAATGGCCCAATGATTGTTGCCGTGGTAGTTACACTATTTAAAACGCCGAATACCCTGCCTGTCATGTGTACTGGAGTATCCGTCTGGACAGCAGCTTGGAAAGGGATGAACACCAATCCGGCAGAAAATCCAGCAACCAATCCCAAAGCAGGCCCCCATAAAGCCGGAAGCGCTAAATCCAATTGAGTCAATACAGCCATCATACTAAAACTGACCCCAATCCCACAAACTCCAATAAACAATAGAATGAGAGCGTTGTAATCTGTTTTTTTAGCCAGCAGCAATCCTGTAAAAAACATACCGACCCCCGATGCCGTAACAATATAACCAAAGAGATCAGGTGAAACATTCGATAGTTCCCTGAGTAATACGATGATTTGGGAGTCGGAAAGCTGTAAAATCAACAGACTCACCCCTAACACCGTAATCCCAACAATCAAGAAACGATTTCCCTTGATAAACCTGATACCTTCCAAAAAATCTTCTTTAAATGAAGCTCCATTTTTTCCATCTGAATCGTTCCTTGCTGGTGCTGATGCCTTTGGTAAAGCGAGCAGCAGAAGCGCTGAAATGATAAAGGTTCCGGAGTCAATAAAGAACACCAGCTGTGTACCAAAAGCCGCGACCAGAAGTCCGCTTAACAAAGGTCCCAGCACCTTCGTCCCTGAATCAATCATGGAGGTAATGGACATGGCGCTTTTCATATTTTCCTGAGCTATCAGTTCTTTAAGCTTTCCATTCTTTGCCGGGACAAATATTGCTGAGAGCATTCCGACCATGAAGAGGCATACATATACAGTCACTAACGAACTAGCAAATGCAAGAACTAAAATAAGTCCTGCTCTCACTAAGTCTGAAACAATCATTAACGCTTTTCTGTTTAAGCGGTCAGCAATTGTTCCGGTAAATGGTCCGAGAAGCGCCATTGGGACCGCCAAACATAGAATGATGAAGCTAACTTCCATTGGAGAAGCCTCCCATTTCAAGCCAACCATCGTTATGATTGCAATAACACTCAACCAGTCACCAATACTTGAAATTAACTGCGCCAGCATTAAGGTGATAAACCCCTTATTTTTTAAAAGACCGTTCATCCTGATCCCTCCAGATTATAACGACATTATTGTCGTTTTGTTTGATTTAATTATAACGACACCTTTGTCGTTTTTCAACCCCTTTTTGTAAACTTCTGGATTTCATATCGTTTTCAATTTTAAATAGCTTGGTTTCATTGAAAAACAACCATAAAAAAAGAGCTAACCTACAAGGCTGCTCTTCCGTCTCTATTTTCTAAAAAACTTACCAAACCCAGATAAGAAACCCTTTTTCTTCTTAGGCTCAGCTGTTTGAATTACTGGTTTCTTTTTGCCAAGATAAATTTCCTCTTTATCAATTGCATGGTCGTGTGCTAAAACGAGCCCCAGCTCAGAATCATAATCTTTATTGGTCACGATCGTAAACTCGATGCCCCGTTTTTCAGCCGCTTTGATGTATTCAGATAAATAAGAATATGATATATTGCCATTTAAAAAGAGATGGGCTTCTCCGTTTTCATCCATAAGCTGCTCGACCTCAGGTTCAACACCCTTTCTCATTACCTCCCCCTGAGTAAGTGCAATGACCACCCGCTCCCTAAGTGTCGTAAGGAAACGCCGTCTCTCATCAGGCTTCGTCTGCTTTGCCCCGTGGATTCCTTGCTGTAAGTAATCATCCACATTGCTTTTGCTCAACCGATCCACCTCCACCATATTGCAGCTTTCTTTCCTATTACTAACTACTTCGATTTTACCCTTCCAATTCCTTTTGAGCTAAGTCTCTGCTTAAGCCTCTATGACGGACACAAAATACGCTTTGCCTCTAATTTCTGTCCGTCATGACCTTGATGACGGACACAAACCACGCTTTGCCTTCATTTTATGTCCGTAATAGCTGACCAAATTCAAACTTCAATAATATTATGTATGTTTCTGCCCAGAAGTCTGTGCTAGTTTAAGGTTAACCTATTTTGAGCAAAAAAAAACCTTCTCTTCATGCTGAAGAGAAGGACACAAATAGGAGAATGCAAGGTAAAAAAATCAAAAACGATTATGGTGTATCGCCACCTGAGTTGGAGGGCCCAGGCAGCGAGAAAACCCGTGACTAAATATCAAGCTGATCAAGAAGTTGTAAACTGCGCTTCTTCCGTAGATCCTTTTAGCGCGGTGGTTGAAGAAGTTCCTCCGGAAATGACCATTGATACATCATCAAAATAGCCTGTTCCGACTTCGCGCTGGTGTCTTGTTGCTGTATATCCATGCTGCTCGCTTGCGAATTCAGCCTGTTGCAGTTCTGAGTAAGCTGCCATCCCGCGCTCTTTGTAGCCACGAGCCAGTTCGAACATGCTGTGGTTCAATGCGTGGAAACCTGCAAGTGTAACAAACTGGAACTTGTAGCCCATCTTGCCAAGCTCGACCTGGAACTTCGCGATAGTTTCGTCATCCAGCTTCTTTTTCCAGTTAAATGATGGCGAGCAGTTGTAAGCAAGCAGTTTGCCAGGGTACTTTGCATGGATAGCTTCTGCAAAGCGGCGGGCTTCCTCCAGATCCGGCTCTGATGTTTCACACCAAACCAGGTCAGCATATGGAGCATAAGCAAGGCCGCGGGCGATTGCCTGGTCAAGACCAGCCTTCACGCGGAAGAATCCTTCAGGCGTCCTTTCACCAGTGATGAATGGAGCATCATATGGATCGACATCGCTTGTGATTAAATCTGCCGCGTTCGCATCCGTACGTGCAACAATCAGCGTTGGCGTGCCCATGACGTCAGCTGCAAGACGCGCTGCAATCAGGTTGCGCACCGCTGTTTGTGTTGGAAGAAGTACCTTTCCGCCAAGGTGTCCGCACTTCTTTTCAGAAGAAAGCTGATCCTCAAAGTGAACGCCAGCCGCGCCAGCTTCGATCATGCCTTTCATCAATTCGAATACATTCAGCTGTCCGCCAAATCCTGCTTCTGCATCCGCCACGATTGGTGCGAACCAGTCAATGGAATCGTCTCCTTCTCCATGAGTGATTTGGTCAGCACGCTGCAAAGCTTGATTGATACGCTTTACTACAGCTGGAACACTGTTCGCAGGGTACAAGCTCTGGTCAGGATACATATTCCCTGAAAGGTTAGCGTCCGCTGCAACCTGCCAGCCGCTCAAATAAATTGCCTTCAGTCCTGCTTTTACCTGCTGGACCGCTTGGTTGCCTGTAAGAGCGCCAAGTGCATTGACGAAATCCTCTTCATTCACTAGCTTCCAAAGCTTCTCCGCACCGCGGCGTGCCAGTGTATACTCGATATCAATCGAACCGCGAAGCTTGATGACATCCTCCGCTGTATAAGTCCTTTCTACTCCAGCCCATCTGCTATCCAATTCCCAGCTTTCCTGCAATTGCTTTACACGATCTTGAGTCATTTAAATATTCCTCCCGCTTTTGTTTTTAAGTATTTTGTTATAGTACAGTATCAATACCTCTAATTTGTATTATATAACAGACGATTTATATTGCAACTATTTTGTTAAATTTTTCTGAAAAATTTTTATAATTAGGAAAATGTCCTACTGAGGCATAACCATAAAAAAAACACAAAGAAACCCCTGATTACAGGGGTTTCTTTGCATTCTTTTTCATCATGAATTTTATATAGAAAAATGTGAGAGCGGGTACAATTAAATTTGGCAGCAGGAATTGTACGAAGAAGGAGAGCTCGTTTGAAAGTTGGATGTAATTCTGATCAGGTTGAAGGATTAGTATTTGTTGGCCCAAGGGTCCTTTTGAAAAAACAGAGTTAAAAACAAAGTTCCATCCTAAATGCAGACCAATTGGGAGCATCATTGATTTTGTTTTTTCAAATGCATACGCCCAAACTAATCCAGAAATCGATGTCATCAGGAACACAACAAGCATTAAAACTATATTTCCTAATACGCCAAAAGTAAACCAGTGGTAGACTCCAAAGGCACTTGCGGATAATAAAATTCCTGTCCTCGCTCCCCATTTTCGGATAGAGATATAGAGAAGTGCTCCTCTAAAAATCAACTCCTCAAAGACAACAGACTTAACATTCCACCAGAAGAAGTTTAATGTGCCAAGGACAGTTAGATGTTCATTCAACTTCCAGTCCGTATTTGTTAGTGCAGAATCGAGCAGCTGTATCAATGTGCAAAGTGATGCGGTAAAAATGAACCCCAGAGCAAATTGGGACATTCTTGATTTACTTGGTGTGATACCTAATACATTAAGGTTTTCCCTGTAAAAAACACGAAGTAAAATCCATGATATCAATAGTTGTACTATTATGCCCAGCAAAGCATCAACTCCATCATAGGGTAATTTTACCTAATTATATCAAAGGACGCGCCTTTCCATTCCCATAAAATGAAAAAATCCCCCTCTCAAGCGAGAAGGGGATTCCAATTTTGTATTAGTACATTTCAGAAGTAGTCTTAGCTTGCATGTGAAGAAGCAGATAGTCTGGTCCGCCAGCTTTTGAATCTGTTCCTGACATGTTAAAGCCGCCGAATGGCTGGTAACCTACGATTGCGCCTGTGCAGCCGCGGTTGAAGTAAAGGTTTCCGACATGGAAATCTTCACGTGCCTTCTGGATGTTTTCACGGTTGCGAGTGATAACCGCTCCAGTCAGGCCGTATTCAGTGTTGTTCGCGATTTCAAGTGCGTGGTCGAAATCTTTCGCTTTTGCGAATGCCACAACTGGACCGAAGATTTCTTCCTGCATGATGCGAGCTTTAGGGTCAAGGTCAGCGAATACTGTTGGCTTGATGAAGTAGCCTTTTGAGCTGTCTCCTTCGCCGCCAGTCATCAAACGGCCTTCTTCCTTGCCGATTTCGATGTAGCTCATGATCTTATCGAATGCACCCTGGTCGTTTACAGGACCCATGAATGTGCTTTGATCTGTAGGATCATCAAGCTTAAGCTCGTTTGTCAATTCAACGACGCGGTTAAGAACCTGGTCGTATACATCTTCAACGATAACAGCACGTGAGCATGCAGAACACTTTTGTCCTGAGAAGCCGAAAGCAGAAGCAGTGATTGCTTGAGCAGCTAATTCAAGATCAGCATCTTTGTCGACAACCATCGTGTCTTTTCCGCCCATTTCAGCGATTACGCGCTTAAGCCAAATTTGGCCTTCGCTCAATTTTGAAGAGCGCTCGTAAATTCGCAGACCCACATCACGTGAACCTGTGAAGCTTACGAAGCGAGTGTCTTTGTGGTCAACAAGGTAGTCGCCCACTTCAGCGCCGCTTCCTGGTACGAAGTTAAGGACGCCTGCAGGAAGACCTGCTTCTTCCATTACTTCAACAAACTTAGCCGCAACGACTGGAGTAGTTGAAGCTGGCTTCAATAGAACTGTATTACCAGTTACGATCGCTGCTACTGTTGTACCAGCCATGATCGCCAACGGGAAGTTCCAAGGTGAAATGATGATTCCTACTCCAAGAGGAATGTAATCATAACGGTTATATTCATTTGGACGGCTCTCTACTGGTACACCGTCTTTGATTTTAAGCATTTGGCGGGCATAGAACTCAAGGAAGTCGATTGCTTCAGCTGTATCAGCGTCTGCCTCGTTCCATGGCTTGCCTGCTTCTTTTGTTAAAAGCGCTGAGAACTCATGCTTGCGGCGGCGAATGATTGCAGCAGCCTTGAATAATACATCTGCACGCGTTTCAGGCTTCACTTTTCTCCAAGTCTTGAACGCTTCAACTGCCGCTTGCATCGCTTTTTCAGCTAGATCGCGGTTTGCCTTTGATACGCGTCCAACAACTTCTTCTTTATTGGATGGGTTGTAAGATACAATCTTGTCTTCAGTCGAGATTCTCTCTCCGCCAATCACCAAGTCGTAATCCTGGCCAAGATAGCCTTCTACAGTTTTCAATCCAGTCAGGTATCCTTCACGGTTTACCTCATCTTTAAAATTCGTGAAAGGCTCGTGTTTGTATGGCTGAACCATTCTATCCCCTCCTATGTATTAAAACGTTTTCATTCCTTTCCCATTCTATCATGAGAGTCTCGTAGTGTTCAATGCCAACGTACTAGCAAGTCTTGGATTGAGAATTTTCTAAATTTTTATTATGGCAATATTGTAATTCGCTCGTATTTTGATCTTTCTATCGAGTTGGTCGAAATATTAGTGAATGTGGTCGAATTAATTCCAGATGTGGTCGAATTAATCGTTAAAGTGGTCGAAATATCCTGAAATGTGGTCGAAATAATCTCGTTTTCGCCAATAAAATTAAAAGTGTTTCAACCCGAACCACTTTCACACTCTTTTTAGAAGGTTATTTCAATTAATCTCACGAATATTTATCTATCATTCAAAAAAGGAGTCTATTTTACATGAAAAAACGCCATGAAGTGTTGTTCAATCAGCTGGATTCCTATCGCAGCTATATTTTAGTTGTGGCAGATACGGTTTCTGATGAGGATGCGGAGAAAATCCCTGCAGGCTTCAACAATAATATCCGCTGGAACCTCGGACATATTTACCTTGATCAATTTTTATGGATCCAGGCGGTCACCAAGGAACCGGCAGATGTCCCTGAAAAGTTCAAATCCTGGTTTGGCTACGGTACCTCCCCCGCCGATTTCACAGAGGAAACACCTTCCTTCAGTGAGCTAAAAGAATTGCTGAAAACACAGCCTGCCAGGATAAAAGAATCCTATGGAGAGCGATTGGAAGAGGAATTCGAACCAACTGAGATGGGCATGCATACAATCGAGCAAGTATTAACACGAACGATCTTCCATGAAGGGATGCATTTGCAGACGATACTCGATATAAAAAAGTGTATTTAAAAAAGCAAAGAGCGGGCGCTCTTTGCTTTTTCAAACCTCACTTTTTATAGACATCTTCCCTTGAATGAAAACCATCAGCAATAATTGTCTCATCCATATTGGATCTGTCTACAGCTATTGGCGGCAAAAGGACCGATGGGACTTCGATCTTTCCGTTGTTCACTTTTCTGTTGATCGCGACGGTTTCGCCTTTTGCCATCTGGACGGCAATTTTGGCTGCTGTTTGGGTTAATTCTTTGAGCGGCTTGTAAACGGTCATCGTCTGGGTTCCTTCCACAATCCGCTGGACTCCCGCCAGCTCCGCATCCTGGCCGGATACCGGAATTTTACCTGCCATTCCCTGCTCGGCGAGCGCCTCGATCACGCCGCCAGCCGTTGCGTCATTGGCACAAATCACCGCATCGATTTGATTGTTGTTCGCCTTCAATGCAGCCCTCATGTTTTCCTTTGCATTAGCCGGGGTCCAGTCCTTCGTCCATTGATCGAATACGACGGTAATATCCCCGCTATCGATATATGGCTGAAGCACATTGAAGACACCCTTTTTAAACAAGTGCGCGTTGTTGTCCGTGATGGCTCCGCCAATATAGACATACCTTCCCTTAGGAACTAATTGCGTAATCGCTTCCGCCTGGAGCTCGCCTACCTGTTCATTATCAAAAGAAACATACATATCAATATCAGCATTTTTCACAAGCCGGTCGTAGGCCATCACCTTGATTCCCGCCATATGTGCCTTCTTGACGATGGTCGCGGTTGCCTCAGCATTGTGAGGAACGACCACCAGCACGTCTACTCCCTGGCTGATCAATGATTCCGCATGCGCGATTTGCAGGACGTCGTCCCCATTCGCGGCTAAAATCTCTACATCCGCACCAAGCGCCCGAACTGCATCCCTGAACAATTCCCTGTCTCTCAGCCAGCGTTCTTCGACGAGAGTATCCATCGTAAAACCGACTTTGATCTTTTCACCATCTGCCTGTTTCACTTTTTGGGAAGAGGTGGAATGTCCTGGAGCGACAGCTTGTTCTTTTTCCGATTCGCATGCAGAGACAGCGAATACCAGGGACAGGATGCTTATGATTACGGCAAATTTAAAAATAACCCTTTTCATTGTCCATCTCCCATCCTCTGAAAAATCACTTTTTGCTCAAAAGAGTCTTCCTGTATTCCGTTGGCGAAATACTGCACATTTTTTTGAATACCTTGCTAAAATAATTCGGTTCATGGTATCCAATTTCGAAGGTGATCTCCTTCAAGCTTTTCTCTGAATCTGCGAGCAGTTTCTTTGCTTTTTCAATCCTGCATTCCGTCAAGAAGTCGATATAGTTTACACCCAGCTTTTCCTTGAACATTTTACTGATGTAGATTGGACTTAAGCCCACCTTATTCGCCAGGGCATCAAGCGAAATGTCCTCATTCGAATGTTCGGTAATGTATTGTTTGATCTGCTGGATTTTGTCGGCTTCAAGCCGGTCATAGGATTCTTCATGTACCTGCCTCATCTGCTCAAGCAAATGGTTTGTTTCAATCCGAAGCTGGCGGTAATCCTGTGCCTGGAGCGAATAGGTAGGCGTATCGATCTCAATGCCCAGCTCGCTCATCACGCGGGATGCCATCCAAAGCAGCTCCAGAATCCGCTGCTGCGCTTGTAAAAGATTTGTTCCAGCGTTTGCGTAGCTATGAATCACTTCCATGATTGTATCAACGACGAGGTCCCATTGTCCGAGCCGGACTTGATCAAATAACTGCTTTTCCCTTTGCCTTCCCAATTGTCCGTCACTGACGGCACCAAGGATCGGCATATCCGAATAAAAGCGGTATTTGACAGGGATTGATAAATCCATTGTAGCGTTCAATGCTTCCTGATAGGATTGTCTGATTTGATCCAGCGAGCCGTAGGCATCCCCGATCCCGATGAACCACCTAGCACCTGTGTCCGCTGTCGCTGATGAGAGTATGTCCCTTGCCAGGAAAACTGCCTGGGTCCGGTAAGACTTGTCTGGTTGTCGGAAAACAATGATCGGCAGCTGGCAGCCTGATAACGCTCCTACCCAACCGCTTCCGTTTTTGCGAACCTTTTCCTTAATCACCTGATAAAGGTGTTCAGAGCCCGCTGGTAGCATGACAACCATGACAAAGCTTTCTCTTGTGGATTTAATATCAAGCATTTCCATCAGCAGGTCGATATGGACCTCATGCACATGGTCATAAAGCAGCTGTGTCACCACATCAGTCTCGACGACGCGCAAGGCTTTTTCCAGTGCCTCTTGCTGAAGCTTATTTACGGCAAGCGATGCCCTTTCGGCTTCAATTTCCTCCAGTACCTTCCCAACAGTTTCGACGATTTCACGTGGTTTACTTGGCTTTAATAAATAATCCTTTACGCCAAGCTTCAAAGCGGTACGGGCATAGTCAAACATATCATAGGCAGTCACCATTACGAATTTCACTTCTGGATAATCGGCACTTATCTTCTCAATCGCCTCCAGTCCATTCATTCCTGGCATCATGATGTCCATCAGGATCAAATCTGGCTTAAATTCTCCAGCCAATTCAACAGCTATCTTCCCATTTTTCGCTTGTTCAACGATTATATCCGGATAGGCTCTTTGCAGAATCACCTGCATTCCATCCCGTTCAATTTGTTCGTCATCCACGATCAGGAGTTTTATCATGATGTCCGTCCCTCCTCGTTTTCGGTATGTTTAAGACTACTTTTGTTCCGCAACCCATTTCGCTTTGTATCTCGAGCACATCTTCATTTTCGTAAAATAACCGCAGGCGCTTCACGACGTTACTGAGTCCGATCCCTGTCGAGTGGCCTCCTGTTTGGATGACCTGCTGCCCTTCGAGGATTTGCCTGATTTTCTCCTCTGGCATTCCCGAACCGTCGTCTTCTATTTCAATTCGTACCTTGTCTCCATCATCTGAAATACGAAACCAAATGACACCGCCATTCTCCTCAGGCTCGACTGCATGAATGACAGCATTTTCGATGATTGGCTGCAGGGTCAGGCCGGGAATCTGCACACCTAGGCAAGCATCGTCAACCTCGATATGCAGCTGCAGACGCTCGGTGAATCTGGCTTTCTGAATGTCAATATACTGTTTTAAAACCGCTACTTCCTCAAATAACGTAACAGCCCTGTCCAGCCGTTTTAGGCTGTAACGCAATAAACCAGCAACATTCACAATCATATCGCTCGTTTCTTCAGATCCTTCCAGATAGGCTTTCTTTGAAAGGGTATTCAAAGTATTGAACAGGAAATGCGGGTTAATCTGGCTTTGAAGGCTGATTAGCTGACTTTCCTGAAGGAGAAGCTTGTTTTGCTGGAGTTCATGCTCGAGCTGGGCCTTCTCCTGGATTTCTGAAATAAGGTTATTGATATTGACCCTCATATGATCGAAGGTCTTGGCCAGGAAGGCAATTTCATCGTTGGAATCAACCTTGATCTGCAGGTCGAATCGCCCCTTCGACAATTCATTGGCTGCCCTCGTCAGGTTTTCTACCGGTCTCGTAATACTTAACGAGATCCAATAGGTTAATAGCATACTTAAGCTTGTGACCAGCAGGAACAGCCAGACACCCAGCTTGTTGAGTTCCTTAGATTGGGCAATGATTCCCCGGTACATCAACTCGTATGTCTTCAATTCTTTGTCGAGAAGAGTGAGCGATGTCTCGGAAATATACATCGAAATCCTTGTCGCTTCGGAAAACTCCTTCGCAGAATCCTCGGTTTCCTTTTCCGACTGAAACAGCAAAGCTCTGTCTGCCGTTTCCATCAGACTATCAATAAGATTCAAATAGTTTGTAAGCGCGAAATCATTTTCTGCATTTTTCAGCTTATAGACCTCGTATTTTGCATTGCGGATTTTTTCCTTGCTGTGGCTGATATTTTCTAAATTCGCCGGCGAAGGAAGCAGCAGGTAATTATTCAGGTCCGTGACAAGCTGCTGACTCGCTATCGATACTTCATTAAACCCCAGATATCTTTGCAAAATATTGTTATATTGGCTTTGTGTTTTGTGGTTGTAATATGTAAGCGCTATCCAAATTGCCGACATAAAAACCAGGACGACCATGGCGAGCATCCATATTTTTTTCTGTATTTTGTTCATTTTCTGTCCATCGCTTTCAGCATCCGAATATCCGTCAGGTAGCCATTTTTATCAAGAGGAACTGTTTCGTTCCTTAGCCATTTCATGATTAAATTGACACTAACAATCCCCATCTCCTCAGGGGATTGTTCGATTACTCCGTCCACCTGCCCGCGCATCAGCAGCGACAGTGAGTCCGGGGCATCGTCAAACGTATAAATATGGAAAGGCTCTACTTGCGAGCGTCTGCTGATTTCCTGGATCATCGACCCTGCAATATTTGCATTGACGGCAATAAACCCATCTGCGTCAGGCGTCTTGTTCAGCATGTCCCTGGTCGTCGCAATGATCTGGTCCCTTGCCTCGGTTGTTTCTGCATTGATAATCTTGATGTTTGGATAGTCTTTGAATACATCCTGCATTCCAGTTAACCGCTGATTCTGATAATATTCATGGCGGCTGTCAGACATCAGGATGATTTTCCCCTTGGAGTCAATATCTGAGACTATCTGTTTCGCAATCATCCTTCCGGCCATATATTGATCGGATCCCACATAAGTCCTTCTCAGGCTTTCTGTCATTGGCACATCATTGGCAACCGTGATGATCGGAATCCCGTAAAAAGCCGCCTTCACCTTCGTCAGATTTTTAAATTCATCTGAATCCAAACCCTGGACAATGATTCCATCAACCTTTGAATGAATAGCTATTTCAACTTTTTTCAGGAAGTCCTCCTGGTTCTTCCCATAACTGCCCCACACCTCAAGGCTCGCTCCCTCATCTTCCGCCTGCCTTTTTGCGCCAGCTCCTACTTTATCCCAAAAAGGTGTATCCAGCTCCTGCGTAATCAGCACTAGACGGTATTGAGACACCTTTGATGCAGCCCTCTCAGGTACATCCCAATCAGACCGAAAGACTTTTCCCGCTGATGAAAATGTAAAATAACAAAGAATCAGAGTTATAACAGTAAGGAGGGATATGCCTATTTTTCGCAAAAGAAGAATCTCCTTTTCTACTAGTAAATTAGTTTCATAATACCATCTGCTTGAGAATGTTCAATAGCTGAAGAACGAAACTTTAGGGAACAGTGCCCGGGGATTGTTGGAAGGTAATTTTAATAAGTAAAGGCCATGTGAAATGGATCGTTCTTTCATCAAACGATATTACACATAGCCTCTGCAATTTAGTATGGTTAGGCTTTTTTCCTGCGCGTCATGACATCAAAAATAACGGCTGCAGCCAACACCCCGCCACGGATGATGTACTGATAAGAAATGCCAACGCCAAGCAGGTTCATCCCGTTTGACAGGGAAGCCATTACGATGGCACCGATAATGGCGCCTGTTACTTTACCAACGCCGCCTGCTGACGAAACCCCGCCAACATAAGCAGCCGCAATGGCGTCAAGCTCAAACAATGTTCCAGCAGTCGTCGTCGCTGATTGCAGACGGGAAGTGAATAAAATCCCTGACAGAGCAGCCAGCATTCCCATCGAGCCAAAGACCATGTAAGTAATTTTCTTGACATTGATTCCGCTAAGATGGGCTGCTTCCGGGTTGCTTCCGACAGCGTAAATATGTCTGCCAATCACGGTTTTAGTCGTCAGGAAGTGATACACAAGGACCACAAGCAGCATGATGACTACTGTCCAGGAGAAACCGTTATAGCCTGCAAGAATCCAAGTAATATAGGCAATGATTGCTGATACGAATACTAGTTTCAGAGTGAAGATTCCTTTAGAAACTACATCAAATTGGTACTTGAGTTTATTTTTGCGTGTCGAGATTTCACTATAAATATAGATTAATATTCCAATAACCCCAACAATTAAAGAGAGCAGATGCAAACCATTCACTTCAATGATAGATGGAATAAACCCATTCCCGATGGCATTGAAATGATCGTCCTTGACAATGATTGTTCCTGATTTTTCCGTCACCTGGAGCAAAGCTCCCCTGAAAATGAGCATCCCTGCAAGTGTCGCCACAAAAGAAGGAATTCCGATTTGCGCGATTAGCAAGCCATTGAACATTCCGATGATGATTCCAAGCACAAGGATGATTGGAATTGTTAAATACACGGGCACGCCTTGCTGAGTAAGCAGGATTGCAGCGATTGCACCGAGGAAACCCGCCAGGAAGCCAACAGACAAGTCAATATGCCTGATGACGATAACAAGTGTCATCCCCACCGCGAGGACAGCGATATAACCTGCAGAATCAAGCAGATTGCTTATATTCCGCGAGGACATGAACAGCCCATCTGTCATGATAGAGAAAGTAAGCATGATGAATAGCAATGCGATATACATTCCGTAGTCACGGATATTGACTTTGACCAACGACCTTAATTCTGTGAAAAAGTTCAAAGGGATAACCTCCTATTGCGTAGCAAGCTGCATGATTTTTTCTTGATTTGCCTCATCTATGGACAATTCGCCTTTGATTTGCCCTTCCGCCATGACATACACTCGGTCACTCATTCCGAGCACCTCGCCAAGCTCAGAGGAAATCATGATAATACTCATGCCTTCGCTTATTAACTTGTTCATGATTGTGTAGATTTCAAATTTAGCTCCAACATCGATCCCGCGGGTCGGTTCATCCAGGATCAGCAGCTTCGGCCCAACGAACAGCCATTTGCCAAGGGACACCTTCTGCTGGTTGCCTCCGCTCAAGTTGCCAACCAATTGCTCGAGTGAAGATGATTTGATGTTCAAGGATTTTTTATAGTCCGTTGCAATTTTTATTTCTTCATTATCATTTATGACACCATTTTTTGAGACACCCTGCAAATGTGCAGCGGAAACATTGCTTTTGATATCCTGAAGCAAAAACAGCCCATCTCCCTTACGATCTTCCGTAACATAAGCTATGCCTGCTTTGATGGCTTCTCTTGGGTGTTTTAGCTTTCTCGATTCGCCGCTTAACAGCAAATCACCCTGAACCTTATAGAACCTTGGGTTGCCAAAAATACTTAATGCAAGCTCAGTCCGTCCTGAGCCCATTAATCCGGCAATCCCGATGATTTCTCCCTTTTTCACATGGAGATCGACATCCTTTACCACCTGGCGGCCCAATTGAGCATCATATGCTGACCAGTTCCTCAATTCAAGGATGGTATCCCCAAAGGTTTTATTCGCTCTCTTTGGATAGATATCTTCAATTTCCCGTCCAACCATGTTTTTAATGATGATGCTTTCGGCTACTTCCCCTTTGGAGGCGTCGAGTGTACAGATCGTCCGGCCATCCCGCAGAACTGTCGCCTGGTCGGCAATGGAGATAACTTCCTTCAGCTTGTGCGAGATCATGATACTTGTGATGCCCTGATTTTTCAGGTCCCCCAATAACTCCAGCAGGTTTTCGCTATCGTCCTCATTTAATGCCGCAGTTGGTTCGTCAAGAATGAGCAGTTTTACGTTTTTGCTTAGCGCTTTGGCGATTTCGACGAGCTGCTGCTTCCCTACGCTCAAGTCCTTCACTAGCGTTTCAGGGCTCACATCCAGCTTCACCTTTTGCAGCATTTCCTTCGCTTTCACGATGGTCTGGTTCCAGTCGACGATCGAACCGCGCTTTACTTCGTTGCCTGCGAAAATATTTTCATAAACCGTTAGATCAGGGAACAATGCTAACTCCTGGTAAATAATTGCGATCCCAGCATTTACACTGTCACTGATTCTATTAAACTGCTGCACGGCCCCTTCGAACACGATATCCCCGTCGTATGTGCCATAGGGATATACACCGCTGAGCACCTTCATCAGGGTGGACTTGCCGGCACCATTCTCCCCAATCAAACAGTGAATCTCGCCTTTTTTCACTTTAAAATTTACATCGGAGAGCGCTTTGACTCCTGTAAACTCCTTTGATATCTGGTTCATCTCCAAAATATAGTCGCTCATCCTGATCCCTCCCTTAACCAAACAACTGTTGCATTTACAGAATAGTGGCAGATTGCTCCGCCACTATTCCGCATAGATCATGAGTTTTATTCTAATCCGGTAAAATCGTCTGCTTTATAGTACTCAGAGTCAATAAGTTCTTTTTTTACATTTTCCTTATCTACAACGATTACGTCTGTTTGCTTAGCTTTTACTTCTACTTTGCCATTGTCGTAAGTACCAGTCGTTTCAGGCTGTTTGCCGTCAAGTACTGTAACCGCCATACCGATTGCATCTTTTACAAGAGTACGAACATCCTTGAATACTGTCATAGATTGCTTGCCATCGATAATGTATTGGATCGATGCCTTTTCCGCATCCTGTCCTGTTACAACAAAGCTTGATACATCGCCATCTGTAGCAAATACGTCAGCGATTGAACGAGCTGTTCCATCGTTTGGTGCAAGAATCGCTACATCGCCCTTCATGTCACCGCCTGCAGCAGTAAGATGTGTTTGTGCTTTGTTTTTTGCTTCATTTGGATCCCAGTTTGTTGTAACCTGTCCAAGGATTTTGCTTAGCTCATCACGAGTCAAATCAGCCTTATCCTTCAAAGCTTCAGCTTCGCTTGAGTTTGCGATCTTGAATGTTCCATCTGCAATCTTAGGTTGCAGCACCTTCCATGCACCTTCGAAGAACAAGAACGCGTTATTGTCAGAAGCAGCACCAGCATATAGGTATAGTGGAACTTCAGAACCCTTTGCGTTGTCGATCAAATATTGTGCCTGTGCAGCACCTACAGCCAGGCTGTCAAACGTTACATAGTAATCAACTGCATCTGTATTCGTAATCAAACGGTCATAAGAAATAACTGTGATGTCTTCCTTTTTAGCAGCTTCTACTGCAGCCGCTGCAGCATCGCCATCCTGAGGGCTGATGATCAGAACCTTGATTCCTTTGTTGATCAAAGTTTCAACGTTTTCCTTTTCCTTTGCAGAAGATCCCTGACTAAAAAGAATTTCAGTCGAGTACTTTGTATCTGCTAAAGCATCTTTGAAACGCTGTTCATCCTGTACCCAACGAGGTTCATCCTTAGTCGGAAGAACGATACCAACGTTAACCTCGCCTCCACCGTTGTTACATCCAGCAGCCAGCACCGTAAACATAAGCACGGTTAGCATAAGAGAAATCAATTTCCAAGCTTTCTTCATTCCCATTCCCCTTTCAAACTTGTATTTATTTGCTTACATGATAATTATAGCTTGGGGAAATAAACGTGAAAGCGCTATCACTAGTACTCTTTTAACATCGTCTGCATTTTTTTAATGTGGACGAGCTTAATATATAAAAAAAGCAAAGAGGCGATGCTCTTTGCTTAAAAACATGAGATTTATAGAATCACTTCTGCTTCTGCTCTGCCGCGGCTTATGCTCTGTGATGGTATTAATAATTCCGTGCTGTGCGGTAACAAAAAAAGCAAAGAGCCCAATGCTCTTTGCTACACCTTACTGATAAATATGCACAAATGGTTCATCCTGATCCGGCTTTTTAACGATCAAGGCTTCCTGTCCCAGTACGGATGATACGCTGACCTGCACGGACATATAGTTAGGGAAGTGCTCCATGACCAGTCCCGTTACATACTGGGTGAATCCAATCGCTTCTGCTTCGCCGTAAAACTGGATAGGTATTTCAATGTTTAATTCCTGAAGCTGGCCATCGAGATAAAAGCCTTTGCCGATGACGCCGTTGAAGTTAGGGAAATATTCCTCAACATCCTGCTTGAAGTTCTGGAAGAATGTCAAGTCATCCCTGTGGTCCTTCTCGGCTTTATCTGACGGGAACAGGATATATTCTTCTTTTACATCTTTCCAGTTGCCGATCTTGTTGCTGCCCTGGGAAACTTCTGTATAGGAGAAAAAGTTTCCTGGGACAACAGATGATCGACTTTCTTGTTCAAACAACCCAATCGTAATCGGAACATTATTCAACTCTTCGATTCCTCTTATCCTGTTGACGACTTCCTGGGCGATTTTTTTGCCTTCTGCTTCAAGAACTTTACGAGTAATGTTTTTTTCGTACACTGCCCCATAAGCTTCCTCACGATAATAGTGGACGGAATTCAGCGCCAGTCCGATTGCGATGCCGCCAAGCTGGTACGTATCCTTTTCCCCTGATTGGACGAGATAATTATGCTCCAGGATGTGCGCAAGATAAATAGGATTCTTTTTATTCCGGTCGTGGACATCTCCCTTGCCAGGGTCGGCAGGATTCAGTCCCAGGTTTTTCACTTCAATCTTCTTCTTATTTTTATTTTCGGGTTTAGCCTTCAATTCTTTTTCCCTGGCCTCGACCTGGGCAGGGGTCATTTCGCGCTCCAGCCAGGATGACACGGTACTGCCGTCAAGATACTGGCCTTCCTTGAAAACGTACTGATCTGTAGGAAATGTATTTTGGGCAATCCTCATCAGACCTGTCTCAAATTCAGTAATATCATAGCGTGAATTCAGATTGTTGACGACCATGCCGCGTGCTTCCCCTGGCTCGAACGGCATGATTGTACGGTAATATTTGTCCGAAATCTTGTATTTCGGGATAATCGCTTTTTCCTTTGTATCATCATCCTTCTCCTGGACGACCTCTTCCTGTTTTTGAAAATTAGGAGCACAGGCCGTCAACAGAAGGACAAGAGATAGAGCGACCATTGAGAGCTTTCTCATGGCGAGTACACCTCTTATTTTTTTAATTCTTCAAGCATTCTCTCCTCGTTCCACACTTCAATCCCCAGGCTTTCTGCTTTTGTAAGCTTCGAACCTGCATCTTCACCGGCAATGACTAAATCGGTTTTCTTGCTGACGCTGCCGGCCACATTGCCGCCAAGCGCCTCGATTTTTTCTTTGGCTTCATTTCGGCCCATTTGCTCGAGTTTCCCAGTTAACACGATTGTTTTACCGGCAAAAAATGAATCCGATTCTTCTGCGTTAACCTTCTTAGGCCCTTTATATTCCATATTGACGCCAACAGTCTTCAGTTCGGAAACAAGTTCGCTCACTTCATCACTGTCAAAATAAGTGACGATGGAGTCGGCCATTTTGTCGCCGATTTCATTGATGGCCGTCAATTCTTCCTTCGTTGCCTTCATCAGGTTATCCATTGTTTCGAATTCCTGTGCCAATGTCTTCGCGGCTTTTGCTCCAACCAGACGGATGCCGAGTCCGAACAACAGCTTTTCCAAAGAATTATCCTTCGTGGCTTCAATCGCTGACAGCAAATTGTTGACTGACTTCTCTCCCATTCGTTCAAGAGCCAGCAGCTGCTCGCGCGTCAGCTTGTAAATATCAGCAACATCCTTGATCAGCTCTTCAGCAAACAGCTGGCTGACCACTCTTTCACCAAGTCCGTCAATGTTCATCGCATCGCGGGAAACAAAGTGGATCAATCCTTCCCTGATCTGGGCCGGGCATTTTGGATTGATGCAGCGAAGCGCTACTTCGCCTTCAATCCTGACAAGCTCGCTGCCGCATTCAGGGCACTCACTTGGCATATGGAACTCAATTTCTTCGCCTGTACGCTGCTCGGCAAGGACATTGACGACTTCCGGAATGATATCTCCTGCTTTTTTGATGACGACTTTGTCGCCGATTTTGATATCTTTTTCTCGGATTAAGTCTTCATTGTGCAAGGAAGCACGTCCAACCGTCGTACCTGCTACCTGTACCGGTTCAAGAATGGCAGTTGGCGTGACAACACCTGTACGGCCGACACTCAATTCTATATCCTTTAAAGTCGTTACGACTTCTTCGGCAGGGAACTTAAAGGCGATTGCCCAGCGAGGACTTTTCGCCGTCGTACCAAGCTCGGCCTGCTGATCAAGAGAATCCACCTTGATGACGATGCCATCAATATCATACGGAAGATCAGGCCGCTTTTCGACCCAGCTGTTCACATAGTCAATGACACCTTCAATGCTATCCACTTTTCGTCGCTCTTTATTCGCCTTAAATCCGAGCTTCTCCAGATAATCTAGTCCCTCGCTATGCGCACGGATGCCCGTATCCCCGACATTTGCGATTCCATAAAGGAACACATCCAGATTCCTCGATGCGGCAATCTTCGGATCAAGCTGGCGAAGGGAGCCGGCGGCCGCATTGCGCGGATTGGCAAATGGCTCTTCCTCTTTTTCTTTCCTTGCTTTATTCAATGCTTCGAATGATTTCTTCGGCATGAAAGCCTCTCCGCGCACTTCAAGCGAAACCTGCTCTTTCAGGCGGATTGGCAAAGAACGGATTGTCTTCAGATTAGACGTAATATCCTCACCTGTCGTTCCATCGCCGCGAGTCGCACCGCGGACAAGCAGCCCGTCTTCATAAATAAGCGATACTGCGAGCCCATCAATCTTCAACTCGCAAACATAAGAAACATTGTCGCCAACACCCTGGCGGACACGGCGGTCAAAATCGCGAAGGTCCTGCTCGTCAAAGGCATTTCCAAGACTCAGCATTGGAATGGCATGCTGAACCTTGTTGAACATCGTTAAAATCTCTCCCCCAACACGCTGTGTAGGGGAATCGGGAGTCTGCAGTTCTGGGAATTGCTCCTCGATTTCAATCAGTTCCCTCAGCAGCCGGTCGTATTCCGCATCTGGAACCGACGGTTGGTCAAGCACATGATATTCATAACTATATTGATTAAGCAGATTTTGCAAATCCTTGGCTTTTTTCTCAGCGCTCTGAAAATCCATAAATCCAGCCCTTTCATAACCGAAAAGCACAAGCGCCTTGGTCAGCCCCGACAAGCGACCCGAGCTGCTGGAAGCTGACGCTTCTCGCAAGATACTCGAGGAAGCACTCACAGGGATGATAACTGGCTAGGCACTTGAGCTAAACAGTACTCAATGTGTAATAATAAAAATTTTTACGCCTTCGTAATCGGTGCGAACTTCGCCAGCAAACGTTTGATTCCTGTTGGACTCGGGAACGCGATATCAAGCTCTGTTCCTTCTCCTGACCCTTTTACGCTGACAACGGTTCCTGTTCCCCACTTACCATGCTGAGCTTTATCGCCAACCTTCCAATCGATACCTTCACCGCCGCTGGCTGCAGCAACCGGTCGAGATACAGCACCGCGTGTTGGCATTGACGGTCTTGCTGAAGTGCCTGGCCTGCCGCCGCTGGTTGGTGCTGGTCTTCTTACTTTTGGCACAGCGTCCTCAACCAAATCAGCCGGTATTTCCTTAATGAACCTTGACTCCGGATTCATATTCGTACGGCCAAAAAGGGTGCGCATCTGTGCATTCGTGATGAACAATTCTTCCTCAGCGCGGGTGATCCCTACGTACGCAAGACGGCGTTCTTCCTCCATCTCATCCTCTTCCATCAAGGATCGGCTGTGCGGGAATACTCCCTCTTCCATTCCAATGAGGAAAACAACCGGGAACTCGAGTCCCTTAGCTGAGTGCAATGTCATCAATGTGACGAAGTCTGTTTTTTGCTCGCCGTCATCATCCAGGCGATCAATATCAGCGACAAGTGCCAAATCTGTCAGGAACGCGACCAGACTCTTGTCTTCACTGCTCTCTTCAAAGCTTTTTGTTACCGTTAAAAATTCATCTATGTTTTCAAGTCGGCTCTGTGACTCTAGCGATTTCTCCGCCTTCAGCATGTCACGGTAGCCTGTTTTATCAAGGACTTCCTCCACCAGCTCGGTCACTGAAAGATATTCCTGCTGGTGAGTGTAATTGCTGATCAAGTTGCGGAATTCTGCCGCAGCTTTTTCGGCCTTCGGGCTCAATCCGATCATTTCAATCGTTTCTAGCGCCTGGAACATCGACAGGTCATGCATTGTCGCGAAGTTGGCGATTTTATCGATCGAAGTTGAACCAATCGCGCGTTTCGGAACATTGATGATCCTCTGCAAACTGATGTCATCATCTGGATTCGAAATCAAGCGAAGATACGCAAGGATATCCTTGATTTCCTTCCTGTCATAGAACTTGATGCCGCCCACGATTGAGTAATCGATGTTCGACTTCAGGAAAGATTCCTCGATTACACGGGACTGGGCGTTCGTACGGTAAAGAATCGCGATATCAGACAGCTTGCGGCCATTGCGAATCTGCTCCTGGATTTTGCCGATGACAAACTGCGCCTCGCCCTGTTCGCTGTCCGCGCGATAGTACATGATTTTGTTTCCTTCTGCGTTCTCTGTCCAAAGATTTTTTGGCTTGCGGTTCATATTGTTCTGGATGACCATATTCGCCGCCAGCAAAATCTTTTTCGTCGAACGGTAGTTTTGCTCTAGCAAAATGACACTCGCTCTTGGATAATCCTTTTCAAATGAAAGGATGTTTGTAATATCTGCACCGCGCCAACGATAGATCGACTGGTCGGAATCCCCGACGACACAAAGGTTCTGGAACCTTTGCGCAAGCAATTTTACCAGCATGTATTGTGCCCTGTTCGTATCCTGATACTCATCCACATGGATGTACTGGAATTTACGCTGGTAATACTCCAGCACTTCCGGGACACGAATGAACAGCGTGATCGTTGTCATGATTAAATCATCGAAATCAAGTGCGTTATTTTTGCGCAGCTTGCGCTGGTACTCCTCGTACACATCGCTGACTTTCTGTGAAAAATAATCGCCCGCCGTCTTTGCGTATTCTTCCGGTGTAATCAATTCGTTTTTCGCAGAACTAATCGTACCGAGAATGGCACGCGGGTCGAATTTTTTCGGATCCATGTTCTTGTCCTTTAAAATTGACTTGATGACCGATTGCTGGTCAGTCGAGTCAAGGATTGTGAAATTGCGGTTATAGCCGAGACGGTCAATATCCCTGCGCAAAATCCGCACACACATCGAGTGGAACGTCGAAATCCAGATATCGTCTGCCGCGCCGCCCATCATTTTCTGGATCCTCTCGCGCATTTCTCGTGCTGCTTTATTCGTAAACGTAATCGCAAGGATGTTATAAGGATTTATCCCTTTTTCCACCATCAAATACGCAATCCTGTGAGTTAAAACTCTTGTTTTACCGGAGCCTGCTCCTGCCATCAGCAACAACGGTCCATCCACTGTCTTGACAGCCTTCTGCTGCTCTGGGTTCAAGCCATTCAATAATTTATCCGTTAAAAATTGCACACTCGTCACCACCATACAAACATTTGTTCTTATTTTATCTCAAAACACTGTAACAAACAACTTGTCTATAATCTTATTTTTTCGCCGCAGCTACTGTCTTCAAGGCCTCATTAAGGTTGCTGTAAACGACATTACCAACCACGATGACATCTGCATGCCTGGCCATTTCTTCTGCCTGCTGTGCTGTTTCGATTCCGCCGCCGTAAAAGAGGACAGTGTTGTCAAGAACACCTTTGGCTGCTTCCACATACTCGGGATTGCCGTATGTCCCACTGTATTCCAAATAGAAAATCGGCAGGTTGAACATCTTTTCCGCCATCATTGCGTAGGCCCGTACATCCTCAATCGATAGCTCCGTCTTCGCATCGGTCAGCTTTGCCGCCTTGCAATCCGGATTCAGGATGCAATAGCCTTCCATTTTTACCTCGTCCCATTCCATCAGGTCGCCATACTCCTTGACCGCTTCATGGTGCATCCCTGTGATCCACTGTGGGTTTCCACTGTTCAGCACCGTTGGAATAAAATAAAAATCGAATCCCGGTGTGATCGAGTCAATCGTCGAAACTTCCAGAATGCAAGGAACCGTATAACGGCGGACTCGGGACATCAAATCAAGGACACCTTCGAGAGTGACTCCATCTGTCCCTCCTACCATGATCGCGTCGGTTCCAGACTCGCAAATTCTATCTAATTCTTCATCAGTTATCTCTTTATTAGGATCGAGTTTGAACACATGTCTCCACTCGCGAACATCGTACATTCCAGAATTGCCCCCATTCTATATATCCATTCCATCATTATAGCATTTGTTTTGTATATATAAAAAAGGAAACATGTGAGAAAAACACTCCATTCATTGCGGTTAATTACCCAACCTGGTTATTGCTTCGACAATAATACTTTTATAGCGAAAATAAACTTTTTATAGCGAAAAACTGGATTTTATAGCGAAAATCTAAATATTATAGCGAAAACAATTTTTTTATAGCGAAATTTTCATTTTTATAGCGAATTGGAAATTACCTGCGTTTTTTTCCAACTGGCTCTGTTAAACTTGGCTGTTGATTTTTGTTCCAGGCGCTTCGCTTTCCGCGGGGCTGGCGATGAGCCTCCTCGTCGCTTCGCTCCTGCGGGGTCTCATCTGACCAGCTAAGCCCGCAGGAGTCTACGCGCCTTCCACTACAATCAACCGGGATATAAAACAACAATGGGCTATAACAGAGCCTTCCAATTAAAAAGAACGAAACCAAAATCGGTTCCGCCCTCATCAAACAACTATTGCGCTTTTCCAGCGTTTTCCTGCTCTTTCAATCTTTCGAGCGCCATTTCGTACGCATCGTTTCCGTAATTCAGGCATCGCTTGACACGGGAAATTGTTGCAGTGCTCGCGCCTGTTTCTGTCTCGATTTTATGGTAGGTCTTGCCTTCGCGAAGCATGCGGGCAACCTCAAGGCGCTGTGCTAGCGACTGGATTTCGTTCACTGTCGCCAGGTCATCGAAAAAGCGATACGCTTCGTCGAGATCTTTCAGCGATAAAATTGCCTTGAATAATTGATCGAGTTCTTTTCCTCTTAATTTATCAATTTGCATATAGTCTACCCCTTAATTCACTCAGAATTTTATTGTTGAGAGTCGAATGAGACATCGCTGATTGAAGGGACAATGTTGATCCATGTTTTCCCGGGAACGAAACCAGCTTTTACCCCATCCTTATAAGGGACGATCCTGCCAGCTTCATTTTTCCATTGTATCTCATTCACTTTGCCTTTTTGGAACAGGTATCCCTTGCCGCCAGTTGCCATATCGATTTCCCTGAGCCCGGCATTATCGATTACCTGATGGTTCATTTGCACGACAAGGATGTTGTCGAGCAGGACAGGTTCCTTCGATTCAAGATCAACAGTCTCTTCGCTGCCATTAAAGCGGTGATACTTCTCATTTTCCGCGTCGTACTCATAAATCGCATCGAACGACGGCGAACCGTACTTTACCATGAGTTCCTCAGCCGGAGTACCGTCCAGCTGTCCAGCTTCCTCACTGCTCAAGAATACTGCAGGAGATGGTGCTTCATCAAGTCCGTAACCTTTCTTCTCTGCACCCTTCACGATATTCTTATAGGTAATATAAGAATTATGGGGTGCCTTCCGGAAATCGGCCCGTTTGAACAATGTTCCATCATATTGCATTCCGTTGATGTTATCGAGCACTCCGCGTTCAAGCATTTCCTTCGCTTCCGGGCTGTAGCCATGGGCAATGAAAAAGCTGTCAAACCCGGATGCCAGGTCGATAAAGTATTCCCTCGCACTGCGGACTGGCCCTATTTTTTCAGGCTGTTCGCTTTGAAAAATCGCCACGAACCTTGTCACGTCTCCTTCAGCAAGGACCTCGTGGACGATGTCAGCTTTGTGAAGACCTGATTGCGGCCGTGCCTTTGGATGATTATTCACCACCACGGCCACTGCCCGATCGGAACTCTCCTCGTCAGTTCCCAACCCGGTCAGCGGGAATTGATACGGAAGTTCCTCCGGTGAAGCATTCTCTTCCACTTCAACTTCTTTTTCTTTATGTTCTGTTACTTCTTTTTTATCTGTCTCTTTACTGCTGCACCCGGCCATAAGCACCACGGCGGCCGCCAGCACAGCGATCCATTTTTTTCTCATTTTCGCCACCCCTTGAACTCCAAGTTCGTTCATGGCTGTCTATCTCTAGATGCACTGTTATATTTTAACGCATTATCGTTGGAAAGAGTACCGTTTTTTTCATCACATCATAGATGCCTTCTTGTGTGATACGGATATATGGCAAATGCGTTGAACTGAAGAATAATAGTGAATAAATCGGATCGGCGAATTTATAGCCTTTTTCCTTTAAATATTCAAGCAGCTTCTTCTCCTCCGCCATCAGCTCCGTCACAGGATGGCTGGACATGATGCCCTGAAGCCTCAAAGGAATCTCCTTGGCAGGCACTCCATTTTCACAGGCCACAATCCCTCCGCCGAGCTCCTTCATCCTGTTAAAAGCAGCAATCATATCCTGCTTATTTTTGCCAATCAGTATGATGTCGCCGGTATTTGAAAACGAGCTTGCCAGACCCTGCAAATCCGTCGCAAAGCCTTTTAACACCGTATTGATGCGCCATTTGCCATGACGGTCGATGAGCATGAAAAAGCACTCATCATGGTTTGAGGACAGTTCATCATCGGACACATCGATTGAAATTGAATACGGTTTCGTAATGACCGAATTCTCCATCTTGATTCCGAACGGCATCGAGAATTGCAAATCATCCATAGTCAGGTCCCAATCCATTTTTAGCGGCTCGAAGCCCATTTCGGACCAGTCCATTTCCTTCGCTGCTTCGATTGCTTCACCATCCCGCTTCACCCACTGGCCTTTTGCCAGCACTGAAACAGGCGTCGGGTTCATTTCATCATTCAAAATATTGATATTTGCAACTCGTCCTGTCGCTATATTGCCATGAAGATGCTCGAAATTATAGTAACGGGCCACATTGATCGTTGCCATATTGTAAGCATCAATGACCGGAACGCCTTTCTCCATTGCGATGCGAATCAATTCATCGATCACACCATTTTCATAAAAAGCAGTGGATGCCCCGTCAGTCGTCATCATGAAACGATCGTACACCGCAATATCCAGTTCATGAATCTCATCAAGCAGCTTCGGCAAATCCGGACGGATCGAGGAATGTCTCAACGATACCATATAACCCTGCATCAGCCTTCTGCGGACTTCCTCACCAGTCATCGCTTCATGGTCGCAATCTGCGCCGAACAGCATCATTTTCGCGAGCGTCTTTTCTGATGCACCAGGGAAATGCCCCTCAATCTTTTTGTGGTGGCGCTTTGTTTCCTGCATCCAGTGTAGAATCATGTCATCGCCGTTCATCAGCTTCGGCCAGCATGTCAGTTCCCCACCCTGGACTACATTCTCATGCTCAAGCCAGGCCCTGACATTGCTGTTGGAGAAGACCTCTTCCTCATGCTGGATTTCGGTCTGCGCATCAAAACGGCACCACCAGTACATTGTGACAGGATTATCATTGAGCTCGTTGATAAAAGAAAACGCTTTCTTTTTATCTAGTTGTAAAGCGAGTACCATATTATCATTAATCAGCGTCGTCGTCCCCGTCTGCGATGCATAGGCAGCGAAAGAATGGGGATTATAAAGTTGAAATGGATGGGCATGAGGTTCAATATAGCCCGGCACCAGCTTCATCCCGGTGCAATCCACTATTTCGCATTGCTTCGTATTTTCAGGCAGGTTTTCACCAACATACACAATCCTGTCATTGTAAATCCAAATGTTCGCAGTCATCCACTTCCGGAATGTCTGGTTCAAATACGTTGCATTCTTCAATAAGACCGTCGGTGAAAGGGTGCCGTCCAAAACAGCAGCATGGTTGCGCAATTGTTTGTTTTTCCATCGATAACGTTGTTCCATACCATGTTCCCCTTTTCTCTATGTTAAAAAGTTATATTCAATCAATTGACTGTTGATTTTCGTTACAAGCGCTTCGCCTTCCACTACAAACAACAGGATCTAATACCAAATTGAATTTCAACAAAGCTATTCGCAAAAAAAGAAAGCCCTTACATTATTGTACTATCGTAACATATTTCACTGTTTAACGCATTAAAGAATTTCAAATTAATTGTAAAAATGGAGTAAGGAGCGATGAGAATATGAATGTACGCCCGAATATCGGAATCATCAATGCACTTGTAAGAATTACAATTGGCTTGACCGTCCTTGCCTGGTCAACCTCGAAAATGGTAAAACGCCCTTGGAGAGATTCCTACATTTTCATGGCGATGCTTGGCGCGATGAAAGTCGGAGAAGGGATTGTCCGCTATTGCCCGTTGACTGCTGCCTATGAAAAGGGCCAGGGTATGATGGAACAGCAGAATGCCGAAAATGGTGATTCTGAAGGATGGATCCCTTATAACCCAAGTTAAATTGAAAAGCGCATGCACCTTAGTCAGCCTCGACATGCGCTGGAGCTAAACAATGCTCGAAGTGAAATGTGATGCTTTTGCAATAATAAAAAGCCCCCATTAAACCGGGGGCTTCACCAAAAGGAGATGATATTATGTTCTGGGAATATATCATGGACGTCAGCTTCGTCTGGATCGCGTTGATTGGCAGCATCATCGCCCTGCTGCTCGTTTATATGAAAGGCTCTAACAAGAGACGTGCCCGATAGCCTTGCTGCCGATATCCCTGCGGTAAAAGGTTTCCGGGCAGTCCAGCTTTTCAAGCTCTGCGTACACCCTTTGCTGCGCATCTTTTAACGATGCCGCTTTCGCACCGACAAGTAGCACCCTGCCGCCGTTGGTCACTAACTCACCATCGCGGTTTTTCGCTGTGCCTGCATGAAACACCTGTGACATGTTTTCGATGCCCTTCAATACAGCACCTTTTTCATATTCCTCAGGATAGCCCTTGGCCGCCACGACTACACCGACCATTGCTTCCTCATGCCATTCAACCTCAGGTTTTTTGCCTTCAAGCAATTCGAGAATGACCTCTGCCAAATCTGATTTCATCCGCGGTAAAATCACCTGGGTTTCCGGGTCTCCGAATCGCGCGTTGAATTCGATTACTTTTGGTCCTTCAGAGGTCTCTATAAGACCGGCATACAGGATCCCTGTAAAGCTCCGCCCCTCCATCTCCATCGCAATCGCCGCCGGTTGAAGGATTTGTTCCACTGCAACCGCGATTGATTCCTCGCGTATTTGCGGGACTGGTGAATAGGCGCCCATCCCGCCGGTGTTCGGACCTTTATCACCATCGAACACCCGTTTATGGTCCTGGGCAATTTCCAGTGGAATGACGGTTTCCCCGTTCACAAAAGCCATCAGCGAAAACTCTTCCCCTGTTAAAAATTGCTCTATGACCACGCTTGCCGATGCATCACCGAATTTCCCGTCGAGCATCATTTCCTGCAAGGCCTTTTCAGCTTCCTGCATAGTCATTGCCACGACAACACCTTTGCCGGCCGCAAGCCCATCTGCCTTGATGACAATCGGGGCGCCGACCTTCGCAAGATAATCCCTTGCGTCAGCATAATCCGTGAATGTTTCGTATGCGGCAGTCGGGATGCCGTATTTTTTCATAAGGTCCTTCGCGAACGACTTACTTCCCTCAATAATGGCCGCTGCTTTACGCGGGCCGAAAACCTTGAGGCCTTTCTCAATGAAAAGATCAGCCAAGCCTTCCAGCAATGGCACCTCTGGCCCGATGATCGTCAGGCCGATTCCCTGTTCCTTCGCGAATGAAACAAGCTCCTCTGTTTCGGTTTCATTGATGTCGACCAGCTTCGCGCAGTCCTCCATTCCAGGATTGCCAGGAGCCGCAAAAACCTCCGTGACAAGCGGACTCTCGCTGAGCTTCCGGCAAACCGCATGCTCCCGTCCGCCTTTACCAACCACAAGAACCTTCATAAATCGCACCTCCGTTAATTTCAGGATAGCTATTTAACTTGACGCCTAATCTCAAACCAAACCTGCGTCCTGCCAGCCATTAATGTCTGAAATGCCTTACGCCTGTAAACACCATCGCAATACCATATTCATCCGCTTTTTTGATTGAATCTGCATCGCGGACGGATCCGCCTGGCTGGATAATGGCCGTGATTCCGGCTTTTGCTGCCGCTTCGACGGTGTCATCCATCGGGAAGAACGCGTCAGATGCGAGCCCAGCTCCATCCGCTTTCACACCAGCCTGTTCAAGCGCAATCTTTGCCGCGCCAACCCGGTTCATCTGACCTGCGCCGATTCCTAATGTCATATCCTTATTCGCCACGACAATCGCGTTGGATTTTACATGTTTTACAACATTCCAGCCAAGCTTAAGTGCGTCCCACTCTGCCTCAGTTGGTTCACGCTTTGTCGGTACAGAGATTTCTGCATCGTCAAATCCATAAGCATCCTGCTCCTGAACGAGCAATCCGCCTTCAATTGAGGAAAGTGTGTTTTCCTTTGAAGCTTCGCCATCAAATGAGACCTTCAACAAACGAAGATTCTTTTTCGCTGTTAAAATTTCAAGTGCTTCGTCGCTAAAAGAAGGCGCAATAATGATTTCAAGGAAGATTTCAAAAAGCTTGCGGGCAGTCTCACCATCCACCTCCCGATTCAAGGCGATGATGCCGCCAAAAATCGAAACCGGATCCGCTTCAAAAGCTTTTCCGAACGCATCGAATACGTCCTTACCAGTACCAACTCCGCAAGGATTCATATGCTTGACCGCAACCGCTGCGGGTTCAGTGAACTCTTTTACAATCTGCAAGGCTGCGTTGGCATCATTAATATTGTTATAGGAAAGCTCTTTTCCGTGAAGCTGTTCAGCTGCCGCCACTGAAAATGCCGAACCAAGTGGCTTTTGGTAAAAAGCAGCCTTCTGATGCGGATTTTCTCCATAGCGCAAGCTTTGCTTCAGTTCGTAAGTCACGGTCATTTTTTCCGGCTGTTCCTCGCCAGCAAGGTTTGTCATGTACTCAGAAATCAATGCATCATACGCAGCCGTGTGGCGGAAAACTTTCGCAGCCAGGCGTCGGCGGGTTTCCAGCGTGGTTTCATTCTGATTCTTGTACTCTTCAATTACCTGCTTATAATCCGCAGGGTCAACGAGCACTGTTATGTATTGGTGATTTTTAGCTGACGCGCGCAGCATCGCAGGACCGCCGATGTCAATATTTTCAATCGCATCTTCTGCTGTCACGCCAGGCTTTGAAATTGTTTCTTTAAAAGGGTACAAGTTGACACAGACAAGTTCGATTTTCTCGATTTCATTTTCAGCCAGCTGGTCTTGATGAGAAGGATCATCGTACTTAGCTAGCAAGCCGCCATGTATTTTAGGGTGCAGCGTCTTCACACGCCCTTCAAGGATTTCCGGAAACCCTGTGACATCGCTGATTCCAATGACAGGAACGCCACCTTCCTTGAGTGCATTTTTTGTGCCGCCAGTCGAGACGACTTCAAACCCAAGCTCGACAAGCTCTTTCGCTAACTCTACAATTCCTTCTTTATTCGAAACACTGATCAATGCACGCTTTTTTCCCATTGTACTGCCTCCTCTTCTCCGTTCAACAGCTCCTCCAAGACCTCTGGATACATGCTGTGTTCAATCCGCTGTATTTTCTTCTGAAGTGACTCCCTTGTTTCACCTGCTTCTACTTTTACCGAAGCGCTCGCAATGATTGGCCCGGTATCCATTCCTTCATCCACGTAATGGATGGTCACTCCCGTTTTCTCTACTCCCGCTGCCAGCGCCTGGCCGATCGCATCCTTCCCAGGAAACGCCGGCAATAAAGACGGGTGGATGTTCACAATTTCCCCTTCATATGCTTTTAGCAATGTCGGTCCAATGAGGCGCATATAGCCTGCAAGGACAATTAAATCCACATCAAGGTTGGTTAGTTTTTGTAAAATCTCAGCCTCATATGCTTCCTTTGAAGGATAACTTTTCGGGCTGATGACCAGTGCAGGAATCCCAAGCATTTCCGCACGGTCAACGGCAAAAGCACCAGGCTTGTCACATACAAGCAAGCTGATTTCAGCATTCAAACTTCCAGACTGAACAGCGACGGCAATTGCCTGAAAATTACTCCCGCTTCCCGATGCAAAAACAGCTATTTTTTTCATAGTTCCTCACCAGCCATTTTCACCTGGATTCCTTCAGTACCAGTAACTGTGCCGATTACTGCAGCACGCTCTCCGTTTTCGTTAAAAAACGCCACAACTTCTTGCGCAATACCTGCATCAACAGCCGCTACCATGCCAATCCCCATATTGAAGATATTGTACATATCGTGGCGTTCAATTTCACCAAGGGATTCAATCGTCTTGAACACCTGCGGGATTTCCCAGCTGCCCTCTTCGATTTTTGCACCAAGTCCTTCTGGCAGCATCCGCGGAATATTTTCGATGAAGCCGCCACCCGTAATATGGGCCAGTCCTTTAAGCTCGAACTGCTTCATTGCGGCAAGCACCGATTTTACATAAATACGGGTTGGCTTGAGCAGCTCTTCGCCAAGTGTGCAGCCGAACTCTTCTACGTAACGGTCAGGCTCCCAGCCAGCCTGCTCGAAAAACACCTTGCGCACAAGCGAATAGCCATTGCTGTGGATGCCGCTGGATGCAAGCCCGATCAGCACATCGCCCTCTTTGATTTTCTGCCCTCTGATGATATCAGCTTTTTCACAGGCACCGACCGAAAAGCCAGCCAAATCGTATTCTTCCGGAGAGTACATCCCTGGCATTTCCGCGGTTTCCCCGCCGACCAGCGCACAGCCGGCCAGCTCACAGCCATCAGCAATCCCTTTGACAATCGCTTCGATTTTTTGCGGCTCGGCTTTCCCACAGGCGATATAGTCAAGGAAATACAAAGGTTTCGCTCCCTGGACAACGATATCGTTCACGCACATTGCGACAGCATCTATGCCGATTGTATCATGCCGGTCCATCATGAACGCCAGCATCAGCTTCGTGCCGACACCATCCGTGCCAGAAACGAGGACCGGCTCCTTCAGCCCAAGGCTGGAAAGGTCGAACATTCCGCCAAATCCACCCAATGCCCCCATCACACCCGGCCTGACCGTCCGATTCACATGCTTTTTGATCCGTTCGACCGACTCGTACCCGGCCTCAATATCCACACCAGCCTGCTTATACGCATTTGCCATGTTCACTACCTCCGATTTGGCTGTTTATCTATCATTCAGCTTCATAGTTCCTGATTAAATATGATATTCGCCGCCCTGCTATATAGCGGAATTCAACGAAAGTTGTCTAAATGCACACCCATAAAGGTTAATTGCACGAAAACTCGCGTTAATTACACGGTCATCCGGGCTAATTGGACGAACATACCCTATAATTGCACGGTCTTTTCACATAATTGCGCAATGACCTGACACAATTGCAATTCCATCCTAATTTTGGTAAATCCACCTTAATACTCATCAACACTTCTGCCCGGCAGGTGTTGCTTGCGGGTAAATCTCCGTTGGATACTTCCCGGTAAAGCAAGCAAGACACTGGCCTCGTGTTTCGCCAGGTTCATTGCGTCCAATCGCCTCAAGCATACCCTCGACACTCAAGAACGTCAGCGAATCCGCACCGATCAATTCACGAATCTCTTCGACCGAATGATCGGAAGCAATCAATTCCTCACGCGTCGATGTATCGATTCCGTAGAAGCACGGATTCTGTATTGGCGGCGAGCTAATGACGACATGGACCTCGGTCGCACCCGCTTCTTTTAGCATATTGACGATCCGGCGGCTCGTCGTACCGCGCACGATTGAGTCATCGACCATGATGACACGTTTGCCTTCTACAATCCCGCGCACCGGAGAAAGCTTCATTTTAACGCCCTGCTCCCTCAAAGACTGGGAAGGCTGGATGAACGTCCGGCCGACATAACGGTTCTTGATCAAGCCCATTTCATAAGGAATGCCTGATTCCTCCGCATAACCGATTGCTGCTGAAATACTTGAATCCGGAACACCTGTCACGACATCCGCCTCGATCGGCACTTCCTTCGCCAGCTGTTTGCCGAGATTTTTACGGGCTGCATGGACGTTGATGCCGTGGATGTTGCTGTCTGGCCGTGAAAAATAAATGTATTCCATCGTACAGATGGCAGTATTTGAATTCATTGAGTACATTTCAGAATGAAGGCCGTCTGCATCAATCACTAACAATTCCCCAGGAAGGATATCCCTGACAAACTCAGCGCCGACAATATCGAACGCACAAGTCTCAGAGGCGACCACATAAGCATCCCCAAGCCGTCCTAAAGACAGTGGGCGCAGTCCATGTGGATCTAACGCCACCATCATTTCTGTTTCGGTCATGATTAAAAAAGCGTAAGCACCCTTTAGCATCGGAAGCGCATTTTTCACGCGATCCTTCAGCTGGCTGAAACCGCCGCGCTTGATCAGATGAGCCAGGACCTCAGTATCAGAGCTCGTTTGAAAAATACTGCCCTGTGCCTCAAGCTGGTTTCTCAAAGCATCCGCATTCACTAGATTGCCGTTGTGCGCAAGCGCAAGTCCTCCGTTTTGTGATTGGAACAGCAGCGGCTGTACATTTTCATAGCCGCCGCCTCCTGCCGTCGCATAGCGGACATGGCCAATTGCGCCAACACCCTGAAGGTCTTCCATTGCGTCTGCTGTAAAAATTTCAGTAACAAGCCCTTCGCCTTTACGGCCCTTAAGCTGCTGACCATCACTTACAACAATTCCTGTACCTTCCTGACCGCGATGCTGGAGGCTGTGAAGTCCGTAATAGGTGATTTGTGCTGCCTCTTGATGACCCCAAATACCAAAAACGCCGCATTCCTCATTCAAGCCTTTTATTTCAGCAAGCATGGGATGGCTCCTTTCCAGGCCTTTTTCAGCCCCTCTGCATCATGTTTGATCACATTCGTGCCATTTATATCAATCTTTAAAACTGGCGCTTTGACTACTTTACCGATCAGCACTGCGTCTGTTAAACTCTCAAACTCGATCTGGTTCTCTGGTTTTACAGATAGAATAAAGCGGGATTGCGATTCGCTGAACAACGCCGATACAGCATTGCCATCCAATTCAACAGTTGCTCCCAGACCCTTGCTGCCAATCACCGATTCAGCAAGCGCAACAGCCATTCCGCCCTCCGCGACATCATGTGCAGATGCAACCAGACCATTTTTAATCGCTGTTAAAATCTGTGATTGATAGCTAGCTTCCACTTCCAAATCAAGTGAAGGTGCCTTGCCAAAAATCCGGCCATACACAAGCTTCTGAAGCTCGCTGCCGCCGAACTCATCTTTTGTGTCTCCAAGCAGATAAATCAAATCGCCTGCATTTTTAAACTGCTGCGTCGTGACATGCTTTAGATTTTCAACGAGACCGACCATGCCGACAACCGGAGTTGGGTAGACAGCCGTTCCATTCGTTTCGTTATATAAACTCACATTTCCGCCAATTACAGGTGTGCTCAGCGTCCGGCACGCTTCGCTCATGCCGTCGACCGCTTTTTCAAACTGCCAGAAGATTTCCGGCTTCTCAGGATTTCCAAAGTTCAGGCAATCCGTGATCGCCAGCGGTTCGCCGCCCGAGCAGACGATGTTTCTTGCAGCTTCTGCCACAGCTATCTTCCCGCCTGTTTCCGGGTCAAGGTAGATATAACGGGAGTTGCAATCCGTCGTCATCGCCAATCCTTTTTCTGTACCGCGAACCCTTACGACCGCCGCATCCGAGCCAGGTGAAACAACCGTGCTCGTTCGCACCATATGGTCATACTGGTCATAGACCCACTCTTTGCTTGCGATTGTTGGCTGCTGCAGCAGCTGCAAGAGAGTAGCTTCATAGTCTTCAACTTTAGGAATATCATTGTCCATCGATTGGAACTCACGGAAATAAGCTGGTTCGCTGGATGGCTTGTAATATACAGGTGCCTCTTCAGCCAGCGCATTTGCCGGAACATCAGCAACCACTTCCCCTTTATGTAAAAGACGAAGCTGCTTGTCATCCGTTACCTTGCCAATCGCGACTGCTTCAAGTTCATACTTTGAGAAAAGGTCGATGATTTCCTGCTCACGTCCTTTTTCCACGACGATCAGCATACGCTCCTGGGATTCGGAAAGCATCATCTCATAAGCAGTCATTCCCGCTTCACGCTGCGGCACGAGGTCAAGGTTCATTTCAATGCCTGAACCAGCCTTGCTCGCCATCTCTGCAGATGAACTGGTCAAACCAGCTGCACCCATGTCCTGGATGCCGACAAGCGCATCATTTTTCACAAGCTCAAGGCAAGCTTCAAGCAGCAATTTTTCCATAAATGGATCGCCAACCTGTACAGCAGGACGCTTATCTTCAGATGACTCATTCAATTCTTCAGAAGCAAATGTCGCCCCATGGATTCCATCGCGGCCAGTCTTCGCGCCAACGTACATGACAGTGTTACCAACACCATGCGCCTGCCCCTTCTTGATGTCCTCATGGTTGATCAGCCCAACACACATTGCGTTCACAAGCGGATTACCTTCATAAGCAGCGTCAAACTGCACTTCACCGCCAACAGTCGGAATGCCGATGCAGTTTCCGTAGCCTGCAATCCCTGCTACAACCTGTTCGAACAAATATTTCACCCTTGGCGACTCAAGCTCGCCAAAACGGAGGGAATTCAATAATGCAATTGGCCTTGCTCCCATCGAAAAAACGTCGCGGATGATTCCGCCGACACCTGTAGCTGCACCCTGGTAAGGCTCAATAGCCGAAGGATGGTTATGGCTTTCGATTTTAAAAACAACCGCCTGGCCATCACCGATATCAACAATTCCTGCACCTTCGCCTGGTCCCTGTAAAACTCGCTCACCAGTGACCGGGAACTTTCTCAGCACAGGCTTCGAGTTCTTGTAGCTGCAGTGCTCCGACCACATTACGGAGAACAAGCCTGTTTCCGTGTAGTTCGGCACTCGCCCGAGAATCTTTTCGGCAGAAGCAAACTCGCTGTCTGACAGTCCCATTTCCCGATAAATCTTTTCCTGTTTAATTTGCTCTGGACTTGGTTCAAGCATTAACCGCATTTGCTTCCCTCCATTGTTTGACGATTGATTTGAAAAGCTTCAGTCCATCCGCGCCGCCAAGCAGTTCGTCGACGGCACGTTCTGGATGAGGCATCATCCCTAACACGTTTCCGCTTTCGTTGATGATTCCCGCAATATTTTCAAGGCTACCGTTCGGATTTTCGCCATGGTATGTGAATACGATTTGATTGTTTGCCTTCAAACGAGCAAGAGTCTCTTCGTCGCAATAATAATTGCCTTCACCGTGCGCAACTGGAATCGTGATGACTTCACCCTTTTCATAGCCTGCCGAGAACATCGTTTCGTTATTTTCGACCTTAAGCTCGACCTGCTTGCAGATAAACTTCAGGCTGTCATTGCGGCGCATTGCCCCGGGAAGAAGTCCAGCCTCAAGCAAAATTTGAAATCCATTGCAGACGCCAAGAACTGGCTTTCCAGCCTCAGCCGCTTTTACGACTTCCTTCATGACATTGCTGAATTGCGCAATCGCACCAGAACGCAAGTAGTCTCCATATGAAAAGCCGCCAGGCAATAGCACAGCATCATAGCCTTCCAGACTTTCAGCATCATGCCATACATACTTCGCCTCTTCGCCAAGCTCATCCTTTGCAGCATGGTACATGTCGATGTCACAGTTCGAACCAGGAAATACGATCACCGCAAATTTCACTGTGCAACAACCTCCTCAACCTCGTACCTGTAATCCTCGATCACCGTATTTGCCAGCAGGCGCTCGCACATTTCCTTCACCGCTGCGTCGATATCCTTAACAGACTCATCCAAAGTAAGCTCCATATACTTGCCGATGCGGACATCCTGTATGCCTTCGTAACCGTGTGTCGCCAGCGCATTTTTAACAGCCGTCCCCTGTGGATCCAAAACACTTTCCCTTAACGTTACAAACACCTTTACTTTATACATGCTGTTGTCCTCCCAATCTCGTTAAAATGGTTTCGTAAGCATCTGTCAAATTCCCTAAATCGCGGCGAAAAACGTCTTTGTCCAGCTTCTGCTGCGTTTCCATATCCCAAAGGCGGCATGTATCCGGCGAAATCTCATCTGCAAGCGAGATATTGCCGTCAGCATCCTTTCCGAACTCAAGCTTGAAATCTATTAAAGTAACTCCAATTTCCCTGAAAAACCCACTAAGAACATCATTTATTTTCAAAGCGGCTTCTTTCAGCTCAGCCACTTCTTCTGCAGTTGCCAGGTTCAGCACATCAACATGTTCATCTGTGATCAGCGGATCACCCAGTGAATCATCCTTCAGGTAAAACTCAACGATTGGCCTTGAAAGTTTATTTCCTTCCACGACGCCAAGCCGCTTAGAAAAACTGCCTGCAGCGAAGTTCCTCACAACCACCTCAAGCGGGATGATTGAAACTCGCTTCACCAGCTGCTCATTCTCGGAAATTTTTTCGATAAAATGGGATTGAATTCCCGCTTCGTTAAGCTTTAAAAATAGTAAACTCGTAATCTCGTTATTCAGCCTGCCCTTGCCGATAATCTCCGCTTTTTTCTCGCCATTGTATGCCGTCGCCGAATCCTTGTATTGCACCCTTACTACCTGCTCATCATCCGTTGCGTAAATCCGCTTTGCCTTTCCTTCGTACAACAGTGCCTGCTCTTCCATTTCAACGCCCCCGATTGAGATAATTGGCAATCTTCAGTCACCTAGAGATAAAACGAGGGCAAGATATCTTGCCCCTTTGAATTAAAGACCCAGTCGTTCAAAAATCATATCAACATGCTTGATATGGTAATTGTAATCAAAGCAGTCATCGATTTCTGCTTCGCTCAAAAGTCCAGCGATTTTTTCATCCTGTTCGATCAGGCTGCGGAACTGCACCTGCTTCTCCCACGCTTCCATCGCGCGTGGCTGTACAGTATCATAAGCTTCCTCGCGGGACATGCCCTTGTCGATCAAAGCAAGCAGCACACGCTGTGAGTAGATCAAGCCGAGCGTCCGGTCCATATTGCGCTTCATGTTTTCTGGATAAACCGTCAAGTTCTTCACGATATTGCCGAAACGGTTCAGCATATAGTTCAATGCGATTGTTGCGTCTGGTAAAATAATTCTCTCTGCAGAGGAATGTGAAATATCGCGCTCATGCCATAGCGGCACATTTTCATACGCAGTTGTCATATAACCGCGAATGACCCTCGCCATCCCTGTCATGTTTTCAGAACCAATCGGGTTGCGCTTATGCGGCATTGCCGAAGATCCTTTCTGCCCTTTTGCAAAAAACTCTTCGACTTCACGTGTTTCGCTCTTTTGCAAGCTACGGATCTCAACCGCGAACTTCTCAATCGAAGTTGCAATCAATGCCAGTGTTGACATATAGAACGCGTGGCGGTCACGCTGTAAAGTCTGTGTCGAAATTGGTGCAGGCTGCAGTCCAAGCTTTTCACAAACATATGATTCAACAAATGGATCGATATTCGCATAAGTGCCAACAGCTCCGGAAATCTTTCCAAACTCAACGTTCCTCGATGCCATTTTAAAGCGATCAAGGTTACGCTTCATTTCCTCCAGCCAAAGCGCCAGCTTCAAGCCAAAGGTAGTCGGCTCCGCATGCACCCCATGCGTGCGGCCCATCATAACCGTGTATTTATGTTCTTTGGCCTTATTAGTCAGGATTTCAACGAAGTTCTCAAGGTCTTTCAGCAAAATTTCATTCGCCTGCTTAAGCACATAAGAAAGCGCAGTATCGACCACATCCGTTGAAGTCAGGCCATAGTGCACCCATTTGCGTTCCTCGCCAAGCGTTTCAGAAACCGCTCTTGTAAAAGCAACCACATCATGACGTGTCTCCTCTTCGATTTCCTTAATCCGGTCAATATCAAAAGAGGCATTCTCACGCAATTTCTTTACGTCTTCACTAGGAATCTCCCCAAGCTCAGCCCATGCTTCACAAGCAAGAATTTCAACCTCCAGCCATGCCTTAAAACGGTTTTCCTCCGTCCAGATTGCTCCCATTTCCGGTCTTGTATAACGATCTATCATCTCTTTTGTCCTCCGATCATTTCTGCTGCGACTTCCCAGATGCCGCTTTGTTCAGCTTCCTCGAGCGCAATCTCCACTGTCTCTCGCAAAAGGGTAACATGCCCCATTTTGCGTTTATGTTTAGCTTCCTTTTTTCCGTATAAATGGATTTTCCAATCCTGCAACTCTCCGATTTTATCCAGCAATGGCTGCTGATGTTCACCCAGAATATTCACCATCACCGATGGCTTCAGCAAATTCGTGCGTCCCAAGGGCCAGCCGCAAACCGCCCTAATATGCTGCTCGAACTGCGATGTCTCACAGGCCTCGATACTGTAATGCCCCGAGTTATGAGGCCTCGGCGCCAATTCATTTATGTAAAGCTCATCATCCTTGGCCAAAAACATCTCAACTGCCAGTGTTCCAACTAACCTAAATGCTGACGCAATTTGTTTCGCTGCTTCTATAGCCTTTGCTTCTGCCACAGAGCTGATTCTTGCCGGAACAATTGTCTGATGCAAAATGTTTTCCTTATGAACATTCTCCGCCACCGGGAATACGCCTGTTTCACCATTCGTACCACGAGTGATGATCACCGAGATTTCCTTTTCAAAAGGAATCCACTTTTCCAGTACACACGCACCTTGGCTGACTAATGTTTCAGCCAAATCGATATCATCAACTGACCTGATGACCAGCTGTCCCTTGCCATCATACCCGCCGCGTGCTGTTTTCAGAACCGCAGGCAATCCTAGTTCATCAACTCCAGCCCTGACATCCTCCACTCTTGTCACTACCGCATATGGAGCCACGCTAACGCCAGCTGCTTGGATGTTTCGTTTCTCTTCTATCCTGTCCTGAGTGACTCGCAGCAATTCCGTCCCCTGCGGCACATAGGCATGTTTATTCAGCCATGCAAGGGCATCTGCATCAATATTCTCAAACTCATAAGTAACTACATCACTGCTTTCAGATAGCTGCTTTATTTTATCAAGGTCATCGTAACCGCCGACAATCTGCTCATCAGCCACCTGGCCGCACGGGCAATCCTCAGTCGGGTCAAGCACCACAACTCTGAAACCCTTCGATTTTGCCGACAGCGCCATCATCTTGCCAAGCTGTCCGCCCCCGATAATCCCAATCGTCTGGCCTGGTAAAATCACTCTAGACAAGCTCATCACTGCTTTCCATCACCGACATCTTCGTCTCTTCCCTCAGCCGTTCGAGTCTCTCTGCAACCTCATTATCAAATGCTCCAAGAATCTGTGCTGCGAGCAAACCTGCATTCGTCGCTCCAGCTTTGCCAATCGCTACTGTCGCAACCGGCACACCACCCGGCATCTGGACAATCGACAACAGTGAATCCAATCCATTAAGTGCTTTTGACTGAACTGGTACCCCGATCACAGGCAATGTCGTTTTCGCCGCTACCATTCCAGGCAAGTGTGCTGCACCGCCAGCACCCGCAATTATCACTTTAATTCCCGCTTCCCTCGCACTCTCCGCAAATTGAAACATCAAATCAGGTGTACGATGGGCCGAAACCACCTTTTTTATATATGAAACTTCCAGCTGATCAAGTATGTCACACGCATGCTTCATCGTTTCCCAATCCGATTTGCTCCCCATAATGACCGCAACCGTCATTTCTCTAACCTCCCCGTGGAGTATTAAAACAAAAAACCCGGATAGACTTCTTCCTCTTGATTAGAAGAGAAAGTAGTCCGTCCGGGTGCGCAAGCATAGAAATCCATAAGTGAATGCGATTTCTTTTCCCTTCACTTAACAACTACTTTCCCTCATAGTCCGGCAATTTACGGTTACCAGGTAGAAACTCATGGGCCATATCCCCATTATTATACGAGGGAAAAACTTAATTTCACTTTCGACAACTACATATTAACAACTAATTCGACTTGTTGTCAATCAATAATCGAACATTAAATAATTTATATTTTGTATTGTTCGTGTTTAGGACTTTAAACAACTAACGCAAGTCAGCTTTCAATCAACTTCGCTTCAAAAATGATTTGCCTGCCAGCAGGCTCATATTCAACCGCACCATTCTTTTCGACTTCTTTAAAAAACGGCTTTTCCATCCTGCGGACAGGAGCAAATCCATCCTTCTTCATTCTATTAAGACAGTCATCGATTGATTCATGTTCACCGACTTCATACATCTGCTTCTTTTTACCCTTGCTCATGAAAACAGCTTTCCTTTCCGTACCGATTTTACCCAGAACCCGCCATGGATCGCTTTCGGTTCATAGGCAATGATAAATGCCTTAGGGTCCAGCTCCTTGATGGTCTGGTACAGCTTCAGCTCATACTTCCTTGGCGTTAAAATCTGCATTGCCATCCGCTCGCCTTCAAGTCCATGCGCAGCCCAGTCCGTCACTCCATAGCCCCGTGTTCGTAAAGCCTTCGGCAAATCAACGTCAGATTCCTTTGTGATTACATTAACCGTAATATACCCAAGCGCCAGCTTCTCCTCAATCTTCATCCCTACAATGACACCAATGCCATAACCAACAGCATAAGCAACTAAATTCTGTATCTCATTCAAGTTCTCTAGCACCAATCCAAGCCCAACAACATATATCACGACCTCAATCGTGCTGAGCCCAGCAGCCATATAACGCTGACCTTTCAACGTCAAGATCATCCTGATTGTAAAAAATGACACATACACAATATTAATGATTAAGATGATGGCTACCATGACAAAACTATTCTCCAGCATTCAAAACCCTCCAGACATCTCTTCTAATAATCCCTTATGTTCGCATTAATCAAACCGCTTGTAAAGCAACTTGCAAAATTTTAACGAAAAAGATATCTCATTTTAAGGTTTCCTTAAGCTATGGATTTGAAACTATTTTATATGAAAAATAATAAGGGCATTGACGGCTTTGAAAATAGGCTGAATAATATGGAAGAGTATACCATTTCAAAAAGGGGCTGGAAGAATTGTTTTATCGCCGGAAATTTTACATAATAAAAAATGATTTTGTAGAACCATTCAATAGGCTTTTTACTGAAATAAACATGCCAAATCAACTGAAGCATGGATCCAGGTTGATCGGGAGATGGATGCTGCCCCATAATGAAACAACAACCGAAATATTCGCGATCTGGGAGTATGACAGCTACGAGGATTACGTCAGTATAGAAAACCATGTCAGAAGCGATAAAGAGCATCTTATACGGATTCAAAATTGGTACGAAGAACATGGCGGTAAGGAGTTTGTTCAAAAACAATACTTTGTGGCAGCCATAAATGAGAAGTTATATTCGACGATTGACACAGCATTGAAAAAATCATAAAAAACATCAAGCCTAAAACCGTGACCGGATTGGCTTGATGTTCTCTATTTATATCGTAAATTGGCTGACTGTATCTTTTAACGATTTTGCCATTGTAGATAGGTTATTTGCTGATGCCGTTATTTCCTCCAGGAAGCTAATTGTTACTACATGCTAGAGTAATATCGGAAGAGTTGAGGGATATGTTCATTAACAGCCAAGGTATTTCATAAAATGTACACCATTAAGAAGATCATTTATAATATTTTTCTTGTTTTTAATACGCAAAAAAAGAACAGCCATTACAGCTGTTCTTATCAGTGCCCGGCGGCGTCCTACTCTCACAGGGGGAAACCCCCAACTACCATCGGCGCTGAGAAGCTTAACTTCCGTGTTCGGTATGGGAACGGGTGTGACCTTCTCGCCATCGCCACCAGACTATTTGGTTTGAGGAAAATTATTTTGCTTGCGCAAAAACTTTGTTCCCTCAAAACTAGATAATGTGTAAGAAGAATTTAGAAGAACGAGTAATCTATTTGGTTAAGTCCTCGAACGATTAGTATCAGTCAGCTCCACACGTCACCGCGCTTCCACCTCTGACCTATCAACCTGATCATCTTTCAGGGTTCTTACTAGCTTGCGCTATGGGAAATCTCATCTT